>NZ_JBSVZB010000008.1:0-231554 GCF_054072015.1 Cupriavidus sp. CP313
CCTGCTTCGTTTTAGTCATAAACACAGTCGTATGCCTACCCGCTATTGTAAGTGGGGGACTGTGTCCGGCGATTCAGGGGGCCGCTCCACTATGCAGCGCGGCCTGGTAGGCGGGATGGCCCGGATCTATGCACTTGATAGCTGACATGATTGGCACCTCCTCAGAGGATTCTAGTCGGAAAAGGTACGGCGTTATGCCGCCTTCCTGAACACACCATGCGCTCGTTCTGGTGGATGCCGGCAATGTCGAACGGCCGCCGCCGGCAAGCCCGATGCGCCAGCGTACGGCCCTACCGGATTCGAAGTTTGGCTCGCAGAAACCCATAACCGGTAACGGCAAGGTGCAGCCCATGGACGCGCACACCACAAGGTACTCCGTATGGACACGCGGGACTGAAGGCACACCGCCCACCCAACAGGCCGTTGCCGACCCTTCTCTGCCTTTCGCTGATCGGATGGGCAGATGGCGGCTTCCAGGCTACAGCGGTCGTCCGAGCCTTCCTGCCGGCCGGCAAGTGCTCGGCCGGTGCGGAAGTTCGCAGAGACTCGACCGCCGGCTGCGTGCGATCGTCGGCGAGCCCACTTGGTGACGTCGCCAATGTGGCGAGACAAGGTGTCAGTCAGCAGGCCAGCCCCTTCACTTTCAGGCCTGCAAAGCCCTCTGCCAGAGTACGAGCGCTGGCGCGTGCCTCGCTCCCCAGACGTGGGAGCGAGGCAGGTAGAGGCAGAAGGAAGGAACTACCTGCGGACTTCAAAAGATGTGCCGCACCCCTACGACGGCTCCTAGCTGATTCTGGCCGGGATTGGCATTTCCGAACGACTTGCCGGAGTCGAAGAAGCCGAGATTCGCGACGCCCTTGTTCTTTGTATAGCCGAGAGAGGTATACGCGTGTGTCCGCTTCGAGAAGGCATAGTCGGCATTGAATGCGAACAGCCAGGGATCACTGCCCGTATTTCTGAAATCCTGGAAATAGGCGGCACCAGCCAGCGTGATAGCAGGCGTGAGTTGCCAGTTGGCGCCCAGCCAGTACAGGTTGGAGCCCTGGTTGGCTGCGCCCGCGACGGACCCGGGTACGACGCCGCCGTCGTAGCCTCTTGCCCAGCGATAACCGGCAAACAGCTTGGCCGGGCCGATCCTGTAGGTCGCTGCCGTTGAAACTCGCCTCACCTTGGCATCCGGCGTGACGGTGACAGTGCCGGTGTTGATTTCGTCATACGCGGCAGCGACACCAAACGGCCCGGCGTCATAGGTCAGGAAGCCGCCGTACTCGCGCCCCAGGCTCGCATGGCCGGGCACTTCACTGCCATTGACCACGCTGCTGTCCGCGCCGAAGCTATAGAACGCCGACGCAGTCAGGCCGCCAAAGGCGCCGACATATTTGACCGAATTGTCGGCCCGCTGGATATATGCGAGATCCTGGGTAAAGATCGAATACTTGGTCGCCAGCGTCATGGGATCGTAGTTGCCGACGAAGTCGAAGAACGCGCTTTGCTGCCTTCCCAGCAGGATTCCGCCCCACGATCCCCGCAGTCCGACATAGGCCATGCGGCCAAAGAGGCGGCCACTCTGGCCGGATTTTCCGGTGTCGACGTCGAACCCGCTCTCCAGCACGAACACGCCTTGCACACCGTTTCCGAGGTTTTCGGTACCCCGAAGTCCCCAGCGGGAGCCGGCGATATTTCCGGAAGTCACGCGATAGACGCTGTCTCCATTCCCGGGCTGGTGATTGGCGTACTCGATGCCGCTATCAACTACGCCATACAGGGTCACTTCGGAATGGGCTAATCCTGTGGCACCCAGCAGAGAGAGCGCCACGCAGCAGGTGATACCGCTTCTTGTCGTCAAGTCTTGCATCTTGGATCGTTCAGTTGTCTTGATGCGTATTCGTTCGGGTTTTGTAAAAAAAGGGCTTTCCTCGACGCGCCGAACGGCCCGTCGTCAGGTGAATCGGGAAGTGGAAGCCAGCAGCGATCAGCGTCGTGATCGCTTCAGGGCAAACTGGTTCGATGGCTGGCAGGTGGCAGGCATCTATGGCAGCTATCCGGGACGGTGACGGGGACCGTCTGGTTTGCCGAAGCGGTCGCCGAGCGGTCCATATACGAGCTGCATCAGGCCATAGGCCAGCGCGAACGCGGAGATGGACCACGCCGCCATGCCAATGGGTACATCGAAGTCCGACGACAGTGCCGGAAGCAAGGCGTCACAGGCGCGCATGGACGCCATGCTCATGACCGCCGCAATGGCGAGAGCTCCGAACCGCCTCACTCCGCCACCCTTGCCATCGGATAGGCGTGCCGGGGCTTCGCGATCATGAAGACCGACCCTGCCGCGAGCAGCGCCGGCACGGCGAGCAGGCCGAATACATCGCCGAAGCCCCAGCCAAGACCGAGAAGGCCTGCGCCGATGAAGGCGCCGACCATGCCACCGATCCGCCCGATGCCCTGCATCCACGCCACGCCCGTCGTACGCGCCTCGGTCGGATAGAGGCCTGCGGCATAGGTGGACATCGAAGTTGCCGCGCTCGTGACCAGGGTGCCACAAAGGAAAAGCGAGATGCCGAGGAACTCCGGATGATCGACACCGCGTCCCACCACGATGACGAGCACAGCGGCCAGCAGGAACGCTACGACGATGGTACGGTTGGCATTGAAGCGGTCCATGAGCCAGCCCGCAACAAGGTTGCCGAGCAAGCCGCCAAGGGGAAACAGGGAGGCCAGCAACGCGCCACGTTCCACGCTGAATCCGGCTTCACGGAACAGCGTCGGCATCCAGTTCGTCATCAGGTAATAGATCACCAGCCCCATGAAGCACGACAGCCAGAGCAGGAACGTGCGCCGCCGGTATCCGGCCGACAGGATGAGTGCAAGAGCCGAAGCCTTTCCCGCCTTGCCTGCCGAAGCCATCGGCGCGACGAACACGCAGTGTTCGAGCGATTGCCGAGGTGCAATGCGCTTCAGGATGCGCGCGATCCGCTCGGGCGCCCTGGCGCGCACCGCCAGGAACTGGGCCGACTCGGGAAGCAGCGCAAGGAGCAGCACGGCGAGTATCAGCGGCGCGATGCCGCCAGCCGTCAACACGCTTCGCCAGCCGAAATGAGGAATCAGCCAGGCCGATGCCGCGCCGCCCGCCACCAGCCCACCGGAGAAGCCGCAGTACATGGCATTCACCGCAAGGGAACGCAGACGCGACGGCGCGTATTCCGACATCATCGTGATGGTCGTCGGCATGGCCGCACCGAGCCCGAGTCCGGTCAGGAAGCGCAGGACGGTCAATGTGCCGACGGTCTGTGCATGGGCGGCAACGAGTGTCCATCCTCCGAAGCACGTGACAGCCGCCACCAGTACCGTCTTGCGGCCAATGCGATCCGCCACGGGTCCCGCGAAGATCGCGCCCAGGCTCAGGCCAGCCAGTGCTGCGCTCATGACGACACCGAGTTCGCCGCGGCCGATGCCCCACTCGTGCGCCAGCGACGGTGCGACAAAACCGATTGCCGCCGTGTCATAGCCGTCGGCCGCCACGACGAGGAAGCAGAAGGCGAGGACCAGCCACTGGCAAGGGGAAAAGCGTTCGGCGTCGATGAAGGACTGCACGTCGATCGTGCGGGATGACTGTTTCATCGTTGTCTCCTGGATGGGCGGGCAAGCGCGCTATGCGCGCTTGCCTCGTTTGTGAGGGTCAGGCGGCGAGGTACCCGCCGTCCACGGGCAGGGTCACGCCGGTCACATAGGTGGACATCGACGAGGCGAGAAACAGCACCGCGCCCACCAGCTCTTCGGGTTGCCCAACCCGGTTCATCGGGACGCGGGACATGAAGCGTTCGAGCTTCGCCGGGTCCGTGCGCGTGGAAACGGTCATGGGCGTTTCGATGACGCCCGGTGCAATGGCATTGACGCGCACACCGTCGCGCGCGAGGTCGGCTGCCAGCGACTGGGTCAGCATCTTCACCGCGCCCTTCGAGGGCGAGTAGCCGAGCGTGTTCGGCTGGCCCGAAAGCGACGCGATGGACGCGACGTTGACAATGGCGCCACGGGTCTGCCGCAGGGCCGGCAGCCACGCGTGGCAGACGTTGAAAGTCCCTTCGTGGTTGACCTTCATCACCCGCTGCAGGTTGGCCAGCGCATTCTCGCTGTCGATGCCCTCGCGAATGAGGATGCCGGCGTTGTTCACCAGCACGTCGACGGGGCCGACGCAGGCGGTGATCTCTTCGGCGACGGCGCGGCATTGCGCGGCATCGGTCACGTCCAGCGCGCAGGCGCGTGCCACATGTCCACGGGCATCGATCATCGCCGCCGTCTCGTCGGCATTGGCTTCGTTCATGTCGGTCACGACGACCGTCGCGCCGGCTTCTGCGAGGCCGATGGCGATGGCCCGGCCGTTGCCCTGGCCCGCGCCGGTTATGAAAGCGACCTTCCCGGTCAGGAGTTGAGGAATCATCATGATTGCAATCGAGGGAAATTCAGGGTGAACGCCGCCACGCGGCCGCCGCAATGCGGCCGCGTGGGTGACAAAAATCGGGTAGGGAATTCAGTGCATGGCCAGAGGCTCGCGCGCGGCAGCCGCGCTCGCTTTCGGGGGCGTGGCCTGAACGTGATCGGCGATGTGGTTGCCCGCGACATAGCCAAAGGTCAGACCCGGGCCGAGCGTGATGCCCGCACCGCTGTACTCGCCGCCCATGATGCTTGCCGCATCGTTGCCCGCTGCGTAGAGGCCGGGGATCGGACCGCCGTCCCGGGAGACGACTTGGGCGTGCTCGTTCGTACGGATGCCCATGAATGAGCCAAGGTCGCCCGGTACGAGCTTGAGCGCATAGAACGGACCGTTGGCCAGCGGCGCGACGCAGGGATTGGGCGTGTGCAGCGCGTCGCCCTGATAGCGGTTGTAGGCTTTGCTGCCGCGCCCAAACTCGGGATCGCGGCCGTACTGCGCCGTTTCGTTGTACTGGCGAACGGTGGCGTCGAGTGTCGCCGGATCGACACCGATCTGCTTCGCAAGGTCCTCGATCGTCTTGCCGCGCTTGAGGTAGCCGTTGCGCAGATGCGGCCCGAGCGGCATCGGGAACGGCTTCACGAAGCCGAGGCCGTAGTGCCGGATCGCCGCATGGTCGGCGATCAGCCAGCACGCCGTCTCCGGCTTGCCCTTCGAGGCGGCGATCATCGCCAGCACGAGATCGTGGTACGAGTTCGCCTCGTTGGCGAAGCGCTTGCCATCCAGACTGACGGCAATCACGCCTGGTTTCGCCCGGTCGATGAAGTGGGGCATGATGCCGGTCGTGCCGTCCTTGCGCGGCACGAGCGACATGGGCGTCCACGCGGCGGCATTCGACAGGGTCTTGTCGAACACACCGCCCACCTCTTCGGCCATGCGCATGCCGTCGCCCACATTGGTCTGCGGCGTTGGCGAGAAATGGCCGTGCCCGGCCTTCACGTGCGGGTAAGTCTCCTTGCACCGCTCGAGGTTGTGCGGGAATCCGCCGCTGGCCAGCACCACACCGTGACGCGCCTTCACGCTGACCCGCTGGCCGTCGCGCTCAAGCACCGCGCCGGTGACGCGCCCCCCCTCCTGCAACAACTGCACGGCAGGCGACGACATCCATACCGGGATCGACAGGTCGGCTGCCGACTTCGCGAGCCGCGCGGCCAGCGCGTTGCCGTTGGTCAGCGTCATGCCCCGCCCGTACTTCATCACCTCCAGGAAATGTTTGGTCAGACGTTTGGTGACATACCAAGCGGACTGCAGCGATCGCGTCACCCGCATGAAATGGACGATCTCCTTGCCGGAACCGATCGTCACGCCGAAGACCGTCAGTTCCGGCAGCACGGGGCCGAGGGTTTTGAGCAGCGGGCCGAGCTCGCGCGCGTCGTATGGACGCGTCACCATCGAGCGGCCGCCCTGTGCGGCGCCGGGCGCCTCGGCGTGGTAGTCCGGGAACGTGAGCGGCATGTCGAACTGGACGGCGGTCCTCGTCATGAAGAACTCGATCGCTTTCGGGCCGTTCGCCAGAAAGGCGCGTACACGCGCCTCATCGAACCCGGCGCCGGCCTGGTTCCGGATATAGGTCAGCGCCTGGTCCGGTAGTTCGTGATGGCCGTATGCCTTGCCCAGATGGGTGTTCGGCACCCAGAGCCAGCCGCCCGAGCGGGCCGTCGTGCCGCCGTAGTAGCTCGCCTTCTCGGCCACGATGACCTTCAGCCCCCGGCTGGCGGCGGTAATGGCCGCGGACATGCCGGCGACGCCTGATCCGATGACCAGAACATCACATTTTTCCTGTTGCAGTGTAGACATCGACTTCTCCATTCAAGTGCGGGCGGTACGGCCGCCAAAAGCGGCGCCACCATGTTTGCTAGATTAGTACTAGCGCGCTTGAAATTATCTACAGGTTAACCCTACGCTTGTTCATTAGATAATGTCTAGTGCTATACTGCGCGCACTATCCATCTCATGGCAGGGACATATCGTGGACCAGACCGACCAGGCACCCGAGCGAGAGCGCCGCGGCATCCAGTCGATTGAAGTGGGAGGAGAAATCCTGAAGGTGCTGGCCTCCGAGGCCAGGCCGATGGCGCTACGCGATCTCGTGAAGGCGGCGAACATGCCGTCCGGCAAGATCCATCCGTATCTGGTGAGCTTTGGCAAGATCGGGCTCGTCGCCCAGGACCCGGTCACGGGTCACTACCTGCTCGGCCCGATGGCCATCCAGCTCGGGCTGACCAGCCTGCAGACGCTGAACCCGATCCGCGAGGCCACGCCGTTCGCCGAAGCGCTTTCGGAAGAAACGTCGCACGCGGTCGCGCTCGCTGTTTGGGGAAACCTTGGGCCGGTCATCGTGCGGCTGATCGATGCGTCCTATCCCATCCACACGAACATCCGCACCGGCACGGTCATGTCGCTCGCCAATACGGCGACCGGCAGGGTTTTCTCGGCATTCCTGCCACGTCAGTTCACCGAAAAGCTGTTGCTGGACGATCGCATACGGCTCGGCCCCGATATTGCGCATCCGCTGGACGCCGCCGTGGTCGAGGAAATGATCAAGGAAGCGCGGGCGCGCCACATGTCCCGCGGCATCAACCATCCCACGCCAGGGATCGTCGCCTTTTCTGCGCCGGTGTTCGATTATTCGGGAAACATTGCGCTGACGATCACCATCATGGGACCGACCGGCACTGTTGATACCGATTGGGAGGGGCCGGTGGCCAAAGCATTGGATGCTTGCGCGCAGGCGGTTTCGAAGCGCCTCGGCTACAGGGGCTCGTAGAAGTGCAGCACGGCTGAAGATGGCCGGATGCAGTCGTTCCCACCGCGACAATCCAATGTGTATCCGATTGCATGGACATGCGCCAAGGCCAGACCGTGGAGAATATCTGACCTGTCCCATCGCTCCCGTCAACTCAGTTCAGACGCCGGAGACACCATCCCCGTTGTGGAATCCAAAGGCGTCGCCCTACCCACTGTCACACTGACGTCCTGGCGAGACCCCCAAAAGAAAAAACCGCAGCCAAAGCTGCGGTTTTCTTCATCCTACAAGAGCAATAGCCCGCTCAAACTTCCTCATACAGCGGCAGCGTCAGGAACTCGGCAAAATCCTCCGACGTAGACATCTGCTCAAAAATCTCAGCAGCCCGGTCATACGCCTTGGTATCGCCACCCACCAGTGCCTTCACCTTGGCCAGCTCTTCCGGAATCAGCTTGCGCACCAGCTCAGCCGTCACCTTGGTGCCGTCTTCCAGCTTGCCCTTCGGCGAACGAATCCACTGCCACACCTGCGAGCGCGAGATCTCGGCCGTAGCAGCATCTTCCATCAGGTTGTGGATCGGCACGCAGCCGTTACCGTCCAGCCAGGCGCCCAGGTAGTGGATGCCGACGTTGATGTTCATGCGCAGGCCGTGCTCGGTGATCGGCGTTTCCGGCTTGAAGTCGAGCAGGTCGGCGCCCTTCACTTGCACGTCCGGGCGTTGCTTGCCGAACTGGTTCGGCTTGTCGCCCAGCACTGCCACGAATTCCTTCATGGCCGGCTCGACCAGGCCCGGGTGGGCCACCCAGCCGCCGTCGTAGCCGTCGGTGGCGTCGCGGCGCTTGTCGCTGATGATGCCTTCCATGGCGATGGCGTTCTTCTCCGGATCGTTCTTGATCGGGATCAGCGCGCTCATGCCGCCCATGGCGGGAGCGCCACGGTGGTGGCAGGTCTTGAGCAGCAGCAGCGCGTAGGCGCGCATGAACGGCGCGGTCATCGTGACCTTGGCGCGGTCGGCCAGGCAGAAGTCCTTGTCGTTCTTGAACTTCTTGATGCACGAGAAGATGTAGTCCCAGCGGCCGGCGTTCAGGCCAGCGCTGTGCTCGCGCAGTTCATACAGGATTTCGTCCATCTCGAACGCCGCCAGGATCGTTTCGATCAGCACGGTGGCCTTGATGGTGCCTTGCGGCAGGCCGATTTCGTTCTGCGCCATCACGAAGATGTCGTTCCACAGGCGCGCTTCCAGATGGCTTTCCATCTTGGGCAGGTAGAAGAACGGGCCGGCGCCGCGGGCGATCTGCTCCTTGGCGTTGTGGAACAGGAACAGCGCGAAGTCGAAGATGCCGCCCGAAACGCGCTTGCCGTCGATGGTGATGTGCTTCTCGTCCAGGTGCCAGCCGCGCGGACGCACTTGCAGGGTGGCGATCTTGTCGTTCAGCTTGTATTGCTTGCCCTTGGATTCCAGGGTCAGCGTGCGGCGCACGGCGGCCTTCAGGTTGACCTGGCCCTGCAGCTGGTTGTGCCAGTTGGGGGTGTTGGAATCCTCGAAGTCGGTCATGTAGCTGTCAGCGCCCGAGTTGAAGGCGTTGATGACCATCTTGGCCTCGACCGGGCCGGTGATTTCCACGCGGCGGCATTCCAGGGCCTGGGGGATCGGGGCAACTTTCCAGTCGCCTTCACGGATGCTCTTGGTTTCCGGCAGGAAGTCGGGGAGCTCACCGGCGTCCAGGCGCTTGGCGCGTTCCACGCGCGCGGCCAGCAGTTCCTGACGGCGCGGTTCAAAGGCGCGGTGCAGCTTGTCTACCAGGGCCAGGGCTTCCGGCGTGAGGATATCTTCGTAGGCCGGCAGGATCTCGCCGGTAATCTTCATGCCCGCGGGCAGCGTGATAGCCATCAGTGTTCTCCTGTAAACGATAGGCTTGGTTATTTGGGGGCCTGCTACACCGCCACGCCACGGGCGCGGACGAATTCCAGCAGGTCGTTCATGTCGTGCCCGGTGCCGGAGGGGGCTACGTCGAGCCGCTCCGCCGGATGGCCGGCACGGTTGATCCAGAACGTGGTGTAGCCGTACCAGGTGGCGCCGCAGGCGTCCCAGCCGTTGGACGAGACAAAGAGCATCTCTTCCGCGGGCAGGCTGAAGGCTTGCGGCCCCAGCGCGTAGGCGGCCGGCGCGGTCTTGTACTGGCGCACGGCGTCCACCGACAACACGTGGTCGAACAGGCCATGCATGCCGGAGCTCTTGACCGAGATGTCCAGCATCTCGGCATTGCCGTTGGACAGGATGCCCAGCGGCAGCCCGGCGCGGCGCAGGCGCTTGAGCGCTCCCAGGTTCTCCGGGAACGCAGACAGGCACGCATATTCCTTGAGCAGTTGCGCTTCGGCGGCTTCGTCCAGCGTCAGGTTCAGGCGCTCGGCGGCGTAGCGCAGCGCGTCCACGGTGATCGCCCAGAACGGCTTGTAGCGCGAGCCATCGGTGGCGGCCATGGTGCGGATGCGCGTGTAGTCGATCTGCCGGTCCCGCCACAGCAGCGCCAGCGCCTCGCCGCGGCCCGGGAACAGCTGTTCCGCGCGCGCGGTGACGGAATACACGTCGAACAGCGTGCCATAGGCATCGAAGACGACGGCGCGGATCTTGTTCATGAGGGCCTGGGCAACCTGCAACGGTACGGGCGACTGGGTGGATGGACGAGCAGACCACAGCTGCGTGGCTCTGTACACCATTGAATGCATCGAATTGTAGGGAGACGCTGCAGTGCGGCAAAGTGGTCGCGGGTCACTTGATCTTTTACTTTTACGCCACTAATCTTGGCTGACTAAAACAAAACTCCGCACCAAATCCTCCTCACTGCCGGCCATATGGACGCAACGCCACCGATTGCGTGACCATGCCGGCACACCGCAGGCACATCAGGCAAACATTTGTGGACCATTTCAAACAACTGGAGACCTTTGTATCCGTCGCGTCGCGCGGCAGCCTTTCCGCGGCGGCGGCGGCTGAAGGCGTGGCGCCGGCCATCATCGGGCGGCGCATCGACGCGCTGGAGGAGCGCCTGGGCGTCAAGCTGCTGGTACGGACCACCCGCAAGATCAGCCTGACCTTTGAAGGCTCTGCCTTCCTGGAAGACTGCCAGCGCATCCTGAACGACCTGCACAACGCCGAGGCCAGCGTCTCTGCCGGCGGGGTCAAGGCCAGCGGGCACCTGCGCGTGACCGCCCCGGCGGGCTACGGCCGCAAGCACGTGGCACCGCTGGTGCCGCTGTTTATTGAGTCGCACCCCGACGTTTCGATCACGCTGGACCTGTCTGACCGCGTGGTCGACCTGGTCAATGAAGGCTTCGACTGCGCCATCCGCCTGGGCGACCTGCCCGACTCCAGCCTGGTATCGATCCGGCTGGCCGAGACGCGCCGCGTGGTGGTGGCCTCGCCCGAGTACCTGGCGCGCGCCGGGCGCCCCGGGGCGCCGGAAGACCTGCAGCGCCACAACTGCCTTGCCTTTGGCGCCAGCGCCAATGTGCAGCGTGGCTGGGTGTTCCAGGAGGAAGGCCGCGCGGTCACGATCAAGGTGGGCGGCACCATGGAATGCAGCGACGGCGCGGTGCTGCATGAGTGGTGCCTGCAAGGCAACGGGCTGGCGTGGCGCTCCTGGTGGGAGGTGGGCAGCGAAATCGCCAGCGGGCGGCTGGTGACGGTGCTGGATGAGTTCCAGGCGCCGCCGATCGGCATCCACGCGGTGTTTCCGCAGCGCAAGCACCTGCCGCTGCGGGTGCGGCTGTTTATCGACCACCTGAAGAACACCTACGGCAACCCGTCCTACTGGCGCCGAGCCGAACAGGCTGCGGCCATGCCGGTTGCGGAGGTCCTGGCGGACTGAAGAATGGCGCCCCTGCCGGTGTGCTGAGACACTTTCATTGCAATTGATTCCGCGCAATGCCCTTCTCGGCACACTGACTACAATGGATTCGTGACAGGCGCTTCCCGGCGCCCCGGCATCCGCCGATGCCAGCTGGCTGCCCTGCCCCGATCCCCTAGTCAGAAAAGGAGCCCCGCATGTTCCAACATATCCTGCTACCCACCGACGGCTCGGAACTCTCCAAGAAAGCCATCAACGGCGGGCTGGAGCTCGCCAAGGCCATCGGCGCGCGCGTCACAGCCTATGTCTGCCTGGAGGAGTACCCCTACACGCCGTTCAGCGAAATCGTGGTCGAGGCCCCGCAGGCCTTCAAGGACCGCATCGAGAACCAGGCCAAGCTGTACCTGAAGGAAATCGAGAACCTGGCCACGTCGGCCGGCGTGACCTTTGATGCCGATATGTCGACCTTTGCGGTGCCCTACCTGGGCATCATCGATGCGGCCGAGCGCCATGGCTGCGACGTGATCTTCATGGCGTCTCATGGCCGGCGCGGGTTGTCCGGCCTGCTGCTGGGCAGCGAGACGCAGAAGGTGCTGACGCATACCGACATCCCGGTGATCGTCTACCGCTGACCCCCGGGCGCGCAGCGCCAACAAAGCAAAACCGCCCGCACCGGCATGACCGGTGCGGGCGGTTTTTTGCTTGCGCAGGCCGCTTACGAAGCCTTGCTGATGCGCTGCTCGATATGCTTGGCGCGGTCTTCCGAGCCCGGGTGCGACGAGAACATGCTGGACTTGCCGCCGTCCAGCTTGGCCAGCTTCTGGAATGCCGTCACCAGGCCGCGGGTATTGGCCTTGTTCTTGGTCAGCAGGTCGAAGGAATAGTCATCCGCCGCGCTTTCCTGCGACTGCGAGAACTGCGCATTGATCAGCTGCTCGCCCAGTTCGCCCAGTTGCGACTGCGACAGCGCTGCCACCGCGCTGTTGCCGGCAGCTGCCGCCGCGCCGCGTGCGGCCGTGGCGGTGTACGCAACCTGCATGGCCTTCTTGGTGTGCCCCAGCGCCACGTGGCCCAGCTCATGGCCCAGCACGCCGCGCACTTCGTCGTCGGTCATCATGTCCATCAGGCCGCTGTAGACGCGCACGCAGCCGTTGGCCATGGCCCAGGCGTTGACATCCTTGGTCATGTAGACCTTGGCGTTGACGTTGGGCACGTCGCTGTTCTTCAGCCCGCTCATGATCTTGACCAGGCGCTTGCTGTAGGTGGTGTTGGCAGCAGCGATCTTGTTGGTCTTGTCCGATTCAGCGCAAGCCTGGTCGGACAGGCTCTTGACGTCGGCGTCAGACAGCGTGGCAGCCTTGGCCAGCGAAGTACCGGCGCTCATCACGCCATCGAGATTGGTGGGCATGCCGCCGGAACAGCCGGCCAGCAGTGCCGCCGCGACGGCGCAGGAAGCGAGCGAGAGAGATGCTTTCATGATGTTGTTCTTGGTAAGTGGCTCGGAAGTGCCGATAAAGGCCCCGGCACTTTAAGCCATCTCTCTTACGGCGGGAATCACCCAAATGCTGCAAGTCGCCAAAAGTGACAATTTATTGCATTCCAGCAGATTCGCACCCGCCGCAGGCCCAGCGCTTCGATACCGGCCCACGACAATGTATCTCTTCGACCAGTTCGCCAATACAAAAAACCCGCGCGGCGCGAACCGGGCGGGCTTTCGAATCTGGTTGCGGGGGCAGGACTTGAACCTGCGACCTTCGGGTTATGAGCCCGACGAGCTGCCAACTGCTCCACCCCGCGGGGCGCAATATACGCGAGTTGGCAGCATCTGGATACCCTTGAATGAGAAAAGCCCCGCCGGCGTGAACCTGGCCGGGCTTGGGAGGTAACTCTGCATGGAGTTTGAATTTTGAGCACCTGTTGAACAGCTACCCGCTACCCCGCACCAGCAATGGCAAATAAAAAACCGCGCCGTCCCTGAGAGAGAACGGCGCGGCGCCTAAATCAGAAAGCGTGATGGTCGCACGCCTTCTTTAACCGCCGGACCCACGTCCCGGCGGGGGTGACCAGGAGAGTCAGGCCACTTTCTAGTCTTCGAAGAACTGCTCGTCTTCGGTCGAACCCTTCAGGGCGGTCGTCGACGACTTGCCGCCTTCGATGGTCTGAGTCACGGCGTCGAAGTAGCCGGTGCCGACTTCGCGCTGGTGCTTGACCGCGGTGAAGCCCTTCTCGGCTGCCTTGAACTCGGCTTCCTGCAGTTCCACGAACGCGCTCATCTGGTTGCGGGCGTAGCCGTAGGCCAGGTTGAACATCGAGTAGTTCAGCGAGTGGAAGCCGGCCAGCGTGATGAACTGGAACTTGTAGCCCATCGCGCCCAGTTCCCTCTGGAACTTGGCGATGGTGGCGTCGTCCAGGTTCTTCTTCCAGTTGAACGACGGCGAGCAGTTGTAGGCCAGCATCTTGCCCGGGAACTTGGCGTGCACGGCTTCGGCAAACTTCTTGGCGAACTCGAGATCCGGCTTGCCGGTTTCGCACCACACCAGGTCAGCCACTTCAGCGTAGGCCAGGGCGCGCGAGATCGACTGCTCCAGGCCGTTCCTGACGCGGTAGAAGCCTTCCACGGTGCGCTCGCCGGTGCAGAACGGCTTGTCGTTCTCGTCCACGTCCGAGGTCAGCAGGTCCGCGGCCTCGGCGTCGGTACGGGCGATCACCAGGGTCGGCACGCCCGAGACGTCAGCAGCCAGGCGGGCAGCGGTCAGCTTGGCGACGGCTTCGCGGGTCGGCACCAGCACCTTGCCACCCATGTGGCCGCACTTCTTCACGGAAGCCAGCTGGTCTTCGAAGTGCACGCCGGCGGCGCCCGCTTCGATCATGGACTTCATCAGTTCGAAGGCGTTCAGCACGCCGCCGAAGCCGGCTTCGGCGTCAGCCACGATCGGGGCGAAGAAGTCGGTGTCGCCCTTGCCTTCGCTCCACTGGATCTGGTCGGCGCGCTGGAAGGTGTTGTTGATGCGCTTGACGACTTGCGGCACCGAGTTGGCCGGGTACAGCGACTGGTCGGGGTACATTTCACCGGCCAGGTTGGCGTCGCCGGCAACTTGCCAGCCCGACAGGTAGATGGCCTTCAGGCCGGCCTTCACCTGCTGCATGGCCTGGTTGCCGGTCAGCGCGCCCAGCGAGTTGACGAACGGCTCGGTGAGCAGCAGGTTCCACAGCTTTTCAGAGCCGCGGCGTGCCAGGGTGTGTTCGACCTGGACCGAACCACGCAGGCGCACCACGTCTTCGGCGGTGAAGTTGCGCTTGATACCCTTCCAGCGGGGATTGGTATCCCAGTCTTTCTGCAGGGCCTGGATCTGTTCTTGGCGGGTCATGGTCACTCTCCTGACGATTGGGGATGGCTGAGAATCTCTTGATCACCCTGGCCTGGGCTGCGTCGCGGTGCTGCTGCGTGGGCCGCTGTTTTTCGCGTCTCAGGTCATGTGTCTTATATAAGAGTGTAGAGAACCCTCCCGCGTTGCAACAACCTCGATCTGCGGTTGCCTCTTAGTTTCTTTCCTTCAATAATTCAATGACTTAGCGATTTTATTTCACGATGCGGGACACGATATTCCATCATGAGAAATGGTCTTGTGCTACGCAAGCCATGTATTTTTGCGGCCCAAAACGTCTTTCCACATCGTGAAAAATGAGCAGGATGCGCTGCGGCCGCTATCGGAGGCGCGCGGCAAGCAGCGCCGGTGAGGCCGGCTCACCTTCTATATGCTCGATAAATTCCCTAACCATGGCGGCAAACCCCTGGACGTCGGCCAGCGGCAGCCAATGGTGCGCGGGCACGGTGCGGCGCCAGAGTCGCGTGGTCCAGCGGTGCAGGTCTTCGGTCAGCGCCGGCTTCACATAGCGGTCATGCAGCGGCACGATCACCTGCACCGGCGCATGGGCATGACGCTGGCGCGGGGCGCGCAGCACGGGCAGGAAGTTGGCGCGGTACAAGCGCACACCGTGGCAGCCGTCGGCGGTTTGTGTGGGGCTGGGCGCCGTGCGCAGGTTCTCGGTCAGGCGCAGGTAGCGCGGCCACGCACGGCCCAGCCACAGCCGCCAGGTCAGTTCAGGCAGCCACGGCAGGTGGAAGGCGCCGATATACCAGGATGCCGCCAGCTGCCGCAGCGTCTTGCCCAACGCAGCCAGCGACCGCTGCCCGCGTAGTTCGCGCAGGTCGATCGCCGCGTGGTCCAGGCATGGGCCGGAGCAAGAGGTAAATGAGGCGATCCGCCCTTGCAGCCGTGCATCGGTGACGAATTCCCAGCTCTGGATCGAACCCCAGTCGTGGCCCACCAGGTGCACCGGGCGCTGCGGCGAGACCGCGTCGATGACTGCGATGAAGTCATCGGCAAGCTTCTGCAGCCGGTAAGCGTCAGTCGCACGCGGCGCGGTTGAGCGCCCCGCCCCGCGCACGTCATAGGCCACCACATGGAAGCGCCCTGCCAACTGCGCCGCCACGCCGTGCCAGACCTCGCTGCTGTCGGGATAGCCGTGCACCAGGACGATGGTGGGCCGCCCTGGCCCGGGCTCACCCCAACTGGTGGCGGACAGCCGCACGTTGCCGGCGTGGATAAAGAACTGCCGGGGAAAGACCTGCGGCTGCGGGGATTGCGGAGCGTTCATGGCCGTCGATTCCATTGGTCGATGTCATCGCCGGTCATGCTACGCAAAAGCAAACGGCGCCGCGAATGGGCGCCGCCTGTTTGAAACAAGCCGGGGTTCAGGTCGCCGGACGGCCGCGCTCATCACCCGGAAGCAATTGTGCTGGCGTCGACCAACATGGAGGCCTGCTCCTGGCAGAACCCGAGGTACGCGCGGACGATCGCGGACGGGTGGCGGTGCGAGGGATAAAGCAGGCTGATCTGTTGCTCTGGCATCGGTTCTCCGGCCAATAGCACAACCAGTCTTCCGGCGCGAATCGCCGACGCGGCAAGGAAAGGCGGAAGTTCGGTGACGACCTCGCCCGCAAGGGCGCGGCTGCGCAGGTGCGTGTATTCGTTGGTGGCCAGCACGCTCCTGGGCGCGACCGTCTGCTCGCCCAGACGCCACTCGCCGGGCGCATTGGCGCCCAGGGCCCAGACCGCGCAGGGAAACCGGTGCAGCGCCTCGACAGACTCGGGCATGCCCAGCCTGTCAATGAGCGCTGGACTGGCAACCAGGACATGGCGATAGGAGAGCACGTGCCGCGCAACCATGGACTCATGGACAATCGGGCCCACGCGCAGGGCCACATCGATGCCGTCTTCGACCAGATCCACGCGCCGCTCTGTCGTGTAGACATGTGTGCGGATATCCGGATAACGCTGCTGGAAAGCCGACAGCAGCTCCCACCACGGCTCAAACCCCGGCGGCAGCGACAACCGTAGCCGCCCCTTCAGCCGGGCCTGGTCGCTGATCACGGCCTGTTCGGCCTCCACCAGGGCCTCGATGCCACGGCCCGCGTGCTCGTAAAGGCGCGCGCCGGCATCGGTCAGGCGTGTGCCGCGCACGGAGCGCTCCAGCAACTGCACGTTCAGCTGCCGTTCGAGCTCCCGGATCCGGCGGCTCAATGTCGGCAGCGGAACACCCAGGCGTTCGGCCGCCGCCGAGAGACTCCCCGCCTGCACCACGCTGACGAACATCTGGACGGCATTGAGGTCCATACATTCCTCTCATTTATGAGAGCAAAATTCCAATTGATCCGCATTTTATTTCATAAATGATTGCTCCACACTGGGTTCAACGGCTGCCAACGGGGCAACCTCAAACCAAAGGAGTGATTTCCATGAAAGCCTATGTCATCGAACAGCCGGGCGGCCCAGAGGTCCTGCAGATGCGGGACATCCCGTCGCCCGAACCGGGTGCCGATGAAGTGCAGATCCGCGTGCGCGCGTTCGGCGTCAATCGAGCCGAGGTCTATCGGCGTACCGGCAAGATGGGGCCGATCTCCGGGCAGGTCGTTCCGGGCATCGAGGCCGTCGGCGAAGTCATCCACGATCCGGCCGGCGTGTTCCGCACCGGCCACCGGGTGGCCACCGCAATGGGCGGTCTGCAGTTCAGCCGCAACGGCAGCTATGCCGAGCAGATTACCGTGCTGCGCAATAACGTGATCTCGCTGGACGGCACTGCACTGTCATGGGAAGAGCTCGCGGCATTGCCCGAGGCGTACCTGACCATCTGGGGCGCACTGGACAAGAGCCTCGCCATCGACCAGGGCCAGACGCTGCTGGTACGCGGCGCGACGGCTTCGGTGGGCCTGGCGGCAGTGGCTTATGCAAAGGCGAGCGGGCTGCGCGTGATCGCCACGACGCGCTCGCCGGCGAACCGGGAACGGCTCGAACAGATGGGCGCCGATAACGTCGTCATCGACTCGGGCGAAGTGGCAAACGCCGTGCGCGAGATCGTGCCCGATGGCGTCGATGCTGTGCTCGAAGTGGTGGGTGCGGCCACGCTGCGGGATTCGATCAAGACGCTGCGCCCGTTCGGCGCGGCCACGGTGATCGGGCTGCTCGGCGGCGCGCCGGTCCTGGAGCAGTTCCACCTGATGCAGGACTTGCCCGCTGCCACGCGGTTGAACTTCTTCCCGAGCGGGCTGTTTGGCACGCCCGCGATGCCGCTGGCCGATACGCCGTTGCGGTGGGTCGCGCAGGAGACCGCTGCCGGACGCATGCCATCGCTACGTACCCAGACCTTTGACTTCGATGACGTTCGCCGTGCGCACAGCCTGCTGGAAAGCGATCGCGCCCTCGGCAAGCTGGTTGTCCGGATCTGATGCTGACCGGGAGGACATTTGCCATGGGTACCTTCACTCCACACCTGCGATCCGCCGCGTTGTTGGCCACGCTGCTGCTGCCGCTGGCCGCCACGGCAGGCAAGGCCGACGCGAACGAAGCGGCCAGGGCCGCCATCACACGGCAGCTGGACCGATACGAGCGGGCGCTCAATGCTTCGGATATCGACGGTGTCATGCAGCTCTACGCCAGGGATGCGACGTTCATGCCGCAGAACAGTCAGCCCGCCGTTGGCCGGGACGCGGTGCGCGACGCCTATCGCCGCGTGTTTGACACGATCAAGCTCAACATCGACTTCAAGATCGACGAGATCCGTCCCGTCTCCCGCGACTGGGCCTATGCCCGCACGCGTTCCACCGGCACGGTAAAGGTTCTGGCCTCCGACCAGTCGCCGGGACCAGAATGCAACCAGGAGCTCTTCCTGCTGCAACGCGAAGCCGATGGCCAGTGGCGATTCGCGCGCTACATCTTCTCGACCACCAATCCCGCCAGGCAGCCGTGAGGAGCCGGCCATGAACCATTGCGGCCGCGGCGCCAGCCGGTGCCAGGGCGTGGGACCGTCTTCCCATGTGGAAGACGGTCCGGATCAGGCCGCAGTCGTATCGCGTGCGCGGCGATAGGCTACCCAGTCGCCGCTGTCGATGCGCGGCAGCGTGGCCACGGCCGACTCGGCCACTGGATACAGCAGGCAGGCAACCGGCTGCCCATCCTGCAACACGGCCCGTTCCTCGCGCACGAACAACGTGGCCTGGCCGGGATAGACCTCTTCGATCTCGTCGAGCACCGGCAACAGCGCGTCGGCAATCTCGTAGATATCGCCCACGACCGGCCCGCCACTGGCGTCCAGCACCAGGCCGGGATAGGTGCCGAAGTCAAAGAGCCTGCCCGCGATCGTCCCCGTGCCCAGCAGCGTGGGCTCGGCAATGCCGTGGCGCTGCGCGGCAGCGTTCAGGTCATTGACTTCGCCGGCACGCAGCGTGCCGTAGACAAAGACGCGCGGCATGCTCAGTTCCCCAGCTTTTCGTCCGAGACCAGCACGCCATCGGCGTCGGCGTAGATCCAGTTGCCCGGGCGCACCACGGCGCCGGGCATCTGCACCGCGACGTCGCTTTCGCCGACGTTGCGCTTCTGGCTTTTCTGCGGATGCACGGCCAGCGTGCGGATGCCGATGTCGCACACGTCCAGCTCGGCGGTATCGCGGATGCAGCCGTTGACGACGATGCCGACCCAGCCGTTCTTCTCGGCCAGCAGTCCAAGGTTGCCACCCACCAGCGCGCAGCGCAGCGAGCCGCCGCCGTCGATCACCAGCACGCGGCCCTGCCCCGGCGCTTCCAGCGCGGTGCGCACCAGCGAGTTGTCTTCGAACACCTTGAGCGTGGCGGCGGGGCCGGCAAAGGCGCCCTGCTTGCCGAAGGCGCGGAACACCGGCGCCATGACGCGCAGGGTGCCGTCGGCAAGGCGGTCTTCATGCGCGTCGCACAGGTCGGTGGTGACGGGCTTCATCGATGGTCTCCTGATAGGTAAGAAAGAATCCGGTCGGGCCGCTCGGCCTCACTGTTGCTTGCTGGCCAGCGCCTGCGCGCGGATGGCGCTCAGCGTGGTACGCGGCGTGATCACGTCCGGGTCCACCTGGATCTCGATCAACGTGGATAGCGGCGCGGCCAATGCCTCGCGCAATGCCGGGGCAAAGGCTTCGGTCGTGGTCACGGTGGCGCCGCGCGCGCCATAGGCGCGCGCCAGCGCGGCAAAGTCGGGGTTGTGCAGCTCGGTGCCCGAGACATGGGTCGGGTATTCGCGTTCCTGGTGCATCCGGATGGTGCCGTACATGCCGTTATTGACGACGATGAAGATCACCGGCGCCTGGTATTGCATCGACGTAGCCAGTTCCTGGCCATTCATCAGGAAGCAGCCATCGCCGGCCAGCGCCACCACGGTGCGCTGCGGGAAGGCGATCTTGGCGCCGACCGCCGCCGGCACGCCATAGCCCATGGCGCCGCTGGTCGGGGCCAGCTGGCCGCGGCCGCCGCTGGTGAACGGCCGATAGTGGAAATACCGGTGCAGCCAGCCGGCGTAGTTGCCGGCGCCATTGGTCACGACCGCGTCGGCCGGCAGCAGCTGGTCCAGCGTGCGGATGACTTCGGCCATGTCGACACCCTGCCCCGCAAACGCGGGCGGCTGCAGGTAGCGTTCGTAGTCGGCGTGCGCGGCTTCGGTCCACGCCTGCCAGCGCGGCGCGGCGGCGGGCTGCAGGCCGGCCAGGCGCGCGGCGATGGCGGGCATCGACGCCTGGATCATCAGGTCGGCCTGGTAGACGCTGCCCAGCTCCTCGGCGCCGGCGTGCACGTGGATCAGCTTTTGCGCGGGTCGCGGCGCGGCGATCAGCGCGTAGCCGCCAGTCGTCATCTCGCCCAGGCGCGGGCCGATGGCCAGCACCAGGTCAGCGTTGCGGACGCGCTCGGCCAGCGCCGGGTTGATGCCGATGCCGACATCGCCTGCGTAGTTGGGATGGCGATTGTCGAACAGGTCCTGGCCGCGGAAGGCGCAGCCCACCGGCAGCGCGAAGCGCTCGGCAAAAGCCTGCAGGTCGGCGCAGGCCTGCGGCGTCCAGCCGCTGCCGCCCGCCAGCACGAAGGGGCGCTCGGCCGCGTTGAGCATCTCGGCCAGCCGCGCCAGGTCGGCCTCACCGGGCCAGCTCATGACGCGCTGGTACGCCTGCAGCTGCGGCACCACCGCCGTCTGCGCCAGCATGTCTTCGGGCAGCGCCAGCACCACCGGGCCCGGGCGGCCGGAGGTCGCGGTCTGGTAGGCGCGCGCAATGTATTCGGGGATGCGTTCGACCCGGTCGATCTGCGCCACCCACTTGGCCATCTGGCCGAACATACGGCGGTAGTCGATTTCCTGGAAGGCCTCGCGGTCCATGAAGTCGGTGCCGACCTGGCCGATGAACAGGATCATCGGCGTCGAGTCCTGGAAGGCGGTGTGCACGCCGATGCTGGCATTGGTGGCGCCCGGCCCGCGCGTGCAGAAGGCCAGCCCGGGGCGGCCGGTCAGCTTGCCATAGGCCTCGGCCATGACGGCGGCCCCGCCCTCCTGGCGGCAGATGATGAAGCGCAACTGATCGCGGCGGCGGTGGAAGCCGTCGAGCACGGCCAGGTAGCTTTCGCCCGGCACGCCGAAAGCCAGCTCGGCGCCGTGCGCCAGCAGCGCATCGACCAGGATATGGCCGCCTGGCAGCGGCGTGCCGTGTTCGGAATCGTCAGGCTGGGTGGCGTTGGCCGGCGTCATTGACATGAAAGCATCCTCAGGCAATCGAATTCGGAAGGCGGTGCTTGGGCGGCCCGGCCCGGGCTAGGCGGCCTCCGCCTGGCCCGCTGCCGCGCCGCGGCGCGAGCGGTTGCGGTTGCCGTTGCCCACCGTCACCGCGGTGAAGATCGACAGCAGCTGGAAGCCGCCGATCATGAAAAACACCCATGCCGGCAGCTTTGCATCCATCAGCGCACCGAAGAACAGCGGGCCACACGCCAGGCCGATATCCAGGCCCGAGTAGACCACGCCATAAACGCGCCCGGTGGCACCAGCGGGGGCGGCCGCGCGCACCAGCAGGTCACGCGACGGCCCCGCGGTACCGGCGCCAAAGCCGATCACGCCCATCAGCACCGGCACCAGCAGCGCCGGCACCAGGTTCAGCCCGACCAGCACCGCCATCAGCCCCGACACAGTGAAGCTCACCGCGATCAGCCGGTCATGGTTGCTGGTACGGCTGGCGGCAAAGCCGCCGACGATCATGCCGCCGGCGCTGCACAGCATGTAGATGGTGTAGGACGCGGTCGCCAGCGTGAACGGCATGCCGTACAGGTAGGTCAGCGCGGTCGGGGCAAAGCTCTGGATGCCGGCGGCGGAGAACGTGGTCAGCAGGAAGAAGGCCCAGCACACCCACACCTGCGGCAGGCGCAGGAAGCCGAGCACGCTGCCGCCAGCCGCCGCAGCCTTGGCCGCAGGCCGGCCCACGGCGCCCTGCACTTCGCGCGGGTCCAGCACGTGGCGCAGCACGACCAGCACGGCCAGCACGATAAAGGCGACCGCCGAGGCCGCCGCCAGCGCCACGCGCCAGCTGGCCAGGTTGGCGATTGCCACCAGGAACAGCGGCGCCGCCGCCCAGCCCAGGTTGCCAGAAATGCCGTGCACCGAGAACGCGTGGCCCAGCCGGGGCTGCGACACATGCTTGTTCAGCAGCGTGAAGTCGGCCGGGTGGAATACGCCGTTGCCCAGCCCCGCCACGGCCGCACCGAACAGCAGCGCGGCATAGCCGGAACTGGTCGACAGCAGCAAGGCCGCGGCGCCCAGGAAGGCCAGCCCGGTAAACAGCACCGGCCGCGCGCCGAAGCGGTCGACCACGAAGCCGGACGCGGTCTGCACCACCGCCGAGACCGCAAAGAACACCGTCATCAGCAGGCCCAGCTCGGCATAGCTCAGGCCGAATTCCGCCTTGATCCACGGGAACAGCGGGGCCAGCAACAGGTGGTAGAAGTGGGAGACCCCGTGGGCCAGGCCGACCAGCCCGATCACCTGGGCGTCATGACGAAGGGGATTGCGCGTGGGATCGAGTGCGGCAGTGGACATGGCGCGGGTGGCAGGGGCTATGCGGCAGGACGGGAGGCGGCAGCCCAAAAAAATACGGGCCGAAGCCCGCATCATAGAGGAAAACCCCTGCCCTCTGCAGCCAGGTGGCGGCCACGCCGCCCGCGGGCGTGCCTCACATCTGCTTGAACAGGTGCGCGTACTGGCGCGCCACCGGCAGCAGCTCGGGGCGGTCGCGCAGCCGCAGCGACAGCCGGCCCAGCGACTGGTTGACCGCGCTGGCCACGCAGGTGATGTTGACCACGGTGCCGCGGTGCACCTGCCAGAAGCGCTCCGGGTCCAGCTGCTGCGTCAGCTCGCGCAGGCTGGTGCGGATCAGTGCCTCGCCGGTGCCGGAGACCACGTTGACGTACTTGTCGGTGGCTTCCAGGTAGATGACTTCGTCCACGGGGATGATGCGCACCTCCTGCCCCACCAGCGCCTTGATAAAGCGCAGGTACTGCCGCTGCGGCGCACCGCCCGTGCCTGGCGTGGCGTTCTCCAGCGATTCCAGGCGCGCCAGCAGCTGGCCGAGCCGGTCGGTGTCCTGCATGGATGCCTCGGATTCCGTGTCCTCGTCGTCGGCGGGGCCGGCCAGGCGGTCCTTCAGGCGCTGCACCGTGGCCTCCAGCCGTTCGCGCTGCACCGGCTTGAGCACATAGTCCACCGCGGCGCGCTCAAACGCCTCCAGCGCAAACTGGTCGTAAGCGGTCACGAAGACCACCAGCGGCGGGGTGTCGAATTCGATCAGTTCGCGCGCCACGTCCATGCCGCTCATGCCCGGCATGCGGATATCCAGGAAGGCCACGCGCGGCTGGTGCTCGCGCGCCGCCGCCAGCGCGGCCACGCCGTCGTGGACCACGGAAACGATACGGGCCTCGGGCCACAGCGACTTCAGTTCAGATTCCAGCACGCGCGCCAGCAGCGCTTCGTCGTCGGCGATCAGAAGGGTCGGGGTCATGGGGGCGTTGGGGTGGTAGATGGGTCCTGGCGTTGTCAGCGGCACCGCCACGGGCGGTGCCAGCCGTTCTTCTTGTCAGGCGTGCTGGCAGGGGCGGTGCGCCTCAGAGCCGTTGCATGGCCGGGGCCGATGCTGGCATGCCTTCCGGCACGCTGGTGACTGTCTGGGTCTGGGTCTGGGTGGGCGCTTCGGCCGGGCGCTCCAGCGGCAGCGTCAGCCGCACCACCACGCCGCGCGGGGTGTTCTCTTCCATCTGCATGGAGGCCGCCGCGCCAAAGATGCGCGCCAGCCGCTCACGCACATGGGTAATGCCCAGGCCCGAGCCCTTGCCCGAGGCATGGCCGAAGCCCACGCCGGTATCGGCGATGACGACCTGCACCGCATTGTCGCCGGCCGCGCGCGCCGACAGCCGGATATGGCCGCCGATCATGCAGGGCTCGATGCCGTGCGTGACCGCGTTTTCCACCAGCGGCTGGATCAGCATGGGCGGGATCTCCACCTTCGCCAGTTCCCGCGGCAGGTCGATGTCGAACGAGAGCCGCTGGCCAAAGCGCATGCCCTGGATGTCCAGGTAGCTGCGCAGCAGCTCGAACTCCTGCCGCAGCGTGCATTGCTCGGCGCGGGTATGTGCCAGCGACATGCGCAGGAAGCCGATCAGGCGCTGCAGCAGCTGGCGCGCGGCAGGCGGGTCGGTGGCGATCAGCCCGTCCAGGTTGGCCAGCGAGTTGAACAGGAAATGCGGCTCGATCTGCGCCTGCAGCGCCATCAGCTGTGCGCGCACCAGCTGCTTTTCGGCTTCCTCGCGCTGCAGGGCGTCCAGCGCGGCCTGGCGCTCGAGCGAGGCCAGCTTCTCACGCGACCAGTAGAAATAGATCATCGAGGCCGCGGCCAGCATGCCCACCACCAGGCACATGCGCAGCATGCCGCCGGCTTCGTCCGCCGATTTGGGCGGCAGGTCCAGCGCCACGCGCGTGGCCCAGCTGCCGAACACCACGCCGGCGGGCACCGCGGCTGCGGCCAGCAGCAGGAAGGGCCAGCGGCGCGGCCGGTCGTTCCACCAGATCACCACGCGCGGGATGTCGATCAGCACCCAGATCGACAGGCCGATCAGCTGGCTGTAGACAAAGTTGTGCCACAGGCTGCCGCCGGTCTGGAAGCCGTAGTTCAGGCTGATGGCGATCACCGAGTTCATGCACAGCACGAACAGCAGGTCGCGCCCGAGGATATTGAGCCGGGAGGGGATGGCGGTGGCGACGTTGGAGAAGCAGCGGTCCATGGCGTTCATGTTAGCGCGGACTGAGGCTGGCGCAATGCGGGAATGTGATGAGGCGGGCAGCGCGTGGTCACCTCAGCCGCCCTGCCCGGCACGCCGGCCGGCCAGCGCGCGCCACCATTGGCCGGACAGCACATAGCGCGGGAATGTGATCCACTGCTCAGCCAGGATGCGGCCGGCGATGTCCGCCGGTCCGGCAAAGGGTTCCGGTGCATGGGCTTCCAGCCGGTGTCCGCGGCCCTGCAGGGCCATCGACATGCCCATGCACACCAGCCCCAGCGCCACCGCCGGCAGGCTCAGGCGCAGCAGGCCATAGAGGCCCAGCACGGTGCCGGCCATGAACATCGGCACGGCCACGATATGCAGCAGCAGGTTGCGGGGATGCTGGTGGTTGCGGGCATAGCCGCGCCACTGCCAGCTCAGCAGCGGTTCGTCGTCGCGCATAATCGTCTCTCTCCCTTGCCCGGTCCTTGCAGACCGGCGGCCGCGCGCAAGCTTTGTTGCGCTGCGGTACACGTGCGGCGCTCGCCGGACGGCAAGCCGCGGGCACGTGCAAGGACTGTACCCCTCACCCGGGCACGAAGAAAGTCTCTTGCGACGAACGGCGGGCACGGGGCGCGAACGGCACCGTGCCGGGGCGGATGGCGACTGTCAGGCGGCGCTCGGGCGCACCCTGCGCCACCTGGCAGCCGCCTGTGGTCAGGCCGGAATCAGGCCGCCAGGGCTTGGCGCTCCTGCTCGGACAGCGCGCTGCTGACGGTGTCGGGCGACAGGTGCGGCGCGAACATGTTGATAAAGGCGTGCGCATAGCCGCGCAGGTAGGCGCCCCGCCGCACCGCCACGCTGGTGGTATTGGGCGCGAACAGGTGGTCGGCCGAGATCCGCACCAGGCCGGAATCCTTGCGCTCGTCATAGGCCATCGAGGCAATGATGCCCACGCCCAGGTCCAGTTCGGCGTAGGTCTTGATCACGTCGGCGTCCAGCGCGGTCAGCACGATTTCCGGCTGCAGGCCGGCCTCGGCAAAGGCGCTGTCGATCTTGCGGCGGCCGGTGAAGCCGGCGTCATAGGTGATGAGCTGGAAGCCGGCCACGTCTTCGAGCGTCGGCTCGGGCAGGCGCGTGAGCGGATGGCCGGGCGAGACCACCAGCACGTGCTGCCAGCTGTAGGCCTCGAACGAGGTCAGCCCAGCCTCGGTGGCCAGTGCCTCGGTGGCGATGCCGATATCGGCCTGCCCCGTCAGCAGCAACTCAACGATATGCGTGGGCGACGCCTCCTGCAGTGCCAGCGTCACATGCGGGTATTCGCGGCGGAATGCCTGCACCACGCGCGGCAGCGCATAGCGTGCCTGGGTGTGGGTGGTGGCAACGGTCAGGCGGCCGGTATGGCGGCCGGCGTATTCGTCGCCGGCCTGGCGCAGGTTCTCGGCCTCCAGCAGCAGGCGTTCGACAATGCGCACGATCTCGCGCCCCGGCTCGGTCAGCCCGGTCAGGCGCTTGCCGTAGCGCTCGAAGATCTCCACGCCCAGTTCTTCTTCCAGCTCGCGGATCTGGCGCGACACGCCAGGCTGCGAGGTGTAGAGCGCGTTGGCGACCTCGGTCAGGTTGAACTGGCGGCGCACCGCCTCGCGGATGGAACGGAGTTGCTGGAAGTTCATGGCGTGGCCTTTTCTTGTTGGGTGGACGCGGTGCCATTGGCACCGTTCGCGCGCGGCTGCGTGAACACGCGCAGCTGTCGCGGGCGCACCGCGAGCAGCTCGCCTTCGCGGAAGCCCGCATGGCGGAAGCGCTCCAGCGGCAGCGCGACTTCAATCACGTCCTGGTTGTCTTCACGTTCGAGTTCAAGCTGCGCCACCGGGCCCAGCGTCAGCGCGCGGCGCAGCGTCACGGCAATACCGTCGGCGCCGGGCGAATAGCGTTCCAGGTCGAGGTCATGGGGGCGCACATAGGCCACCGCGTCACCGGCGGTCTCATGGCCGCTGCCCACCACCGGCAGCACCGCCTCGCCGGTATGCAGCAGGCCGCCGCTCTCGCCCACTTCCAGGCGGCCGTGGAACAAGTTCACGTTGCCGAGGAAGCCGAATACGAAGGGCGTGGCCGGATGGTTGTAGACCGCCTCGGGCGAGCCGTACTGCTCCACGTGGCCGCGGTTCATCAGCACCACCTGGTCGGCCACTTCCAGCGCTTCTTCCTGGTCATGGGTGACAAACACGCTGGTCACGTGCAGTTCGTCGTGCAGGCGGCGCAGCCAGCGGCGCAGCTCCTTGCGCACCTTGGCATCGAGCGCGCCGAAGGGCTCGTCGAGCAGCAGCACGCGCGGCTCCACCGCGAGCGCGCGTGCCAGCGCGATACGCTGGCGCTGGCCGCCGGAGAGCTGCGACGGGTAGCGGTCGGCCAGCCAGTCAAGCTGCACCAGTTCCAGCAGCGAGCGCACCTTGTCGCGGATCTGCGCTTCGCTGGGGCGCTCGGCGCGCGGCTTCACGCGCAGGCCGAATGCCACGTTCTCGAACACGCTCATATGCTTGAACAGCGCATAGTGCTGGAACACAAAGCCCACCTGGCGCTGGCGCACATGCTGGTCCGAGGCATCGCGCCCGGCCAGTACGATCTGGCCCGCATCGGCGCGCTCCAGGCCGGCGATGATGCGCAGCAGCGTGGTCTTGCCGCAGCCGGACGGCCCCAGCAGCGCGGTCAGCTCGCCCTCGTCGAAATCGAGCGAGACGTTGTCCAGCGCGACAAAGTCGCCAAAGCGCTTCTCTACGTTCTTGACCTGGATGCTCATGATGCTTGTCCTTGCAAACTTGCCAGCGGCCGCTCTGGTGCAGCCTCTTCGGTTTCCTTGCGGGCGCGGAATTCCACCAGCGTCTTGATGCCGAGGGTGACCAGCGCCAGCAGCGTCAGCAGCGAAGCCACCGCAAAGGCTGCCGCGAAGTTGTACTCGTTGTAGAGGATCTCCACATGCAGCGGCATGGTGTTGGTCAGCCCGCGGATATGGCCCGACACCACCGACACCGCGCCGAACTCACCCATCGCCCGCGCATTGCACAGGATCACGCCATACAGCAGGCCCCAGCGGATATTGGGCAGCGTGATATGGCGGAAGGTCTGCCAGCCCGAGGCGCCCAGCACGATCGCGGCCTCCTCCTCTTCGCTGCCCTGCGCCTGCATCAGCGGGATCAGCTCACGCGCAACAAAGGGGAAGGTCACGAAGATGGTGGCCAGCACGATGCCCGGCACCGCGAACATGATCTTGATGTCGTGCGCTTCCAGCCACGGGCCCAGCCAGCCCTGCGCACCGAACAGCAGCACGTAGACCAGGCCAGAGATCACCGGCGACACCGAGAACGGCAGGTCGATCAGCGTGATCAGCAGGTTCTTGCCGCGGAAGTCGAACTTGGCGATGGCCCAGGCCGCCGCCACGCCGAACACCACGTTCAGCGGCACCGCGATCGCCGCCACCGTCAGCGTGAGCTGGATCGCGGCGAGTGCGTCGGGCTCGATCAATGCTTCCCAGTAGGTCTGCACGCCCTTGCGCAAGGCTTCATAGAACACCGAAGCCAGCGGCACGAACAGGAACAGCGTGAGGAACAGCACTGCCACCATGATCAGCGTGTAGCGCACCCACGGCGCTTCGCCAGTGGCGTCAAACCTGTGATGGGCCGGGGCGTTGCCTTGCCCGCCCAGGCGTCCCGCAACTGCGCCGGCCATGTCAGGACTCCTTGCCCGTGGCGGGCGCTTCAGGTGCCAGCGCGGCGCGCACACCGGATTGATGGCGGCGCGTCCAGGCCTGCAGCAGGTTGATCAGCAGCAGCAGCCCGAAGGAAATCACCAGCATCACCACCGCCACCGCGGTGGCGCCGGCGTAGTCGTATTGCTCCAGCTTGGAATAGATCATCAGCGGCGCGATCTCCGACACCATCGGCATGTTGCCGGAGATAAAGACCACCGAGCCGTACTCGCCGGTGGCGCGCGCGAACGACAGCGCAAACCCGGTCAGCAGCGCCGGCAGGATGGCGGGCAGGATCACGCGCTGGAAGGTCTGCAGGCGGTTGGCGCCCAGGCTGGCCGCGGCCTCCTCCAGCTCCTGCTCCACGTCCTCCAGCACCGGCTGCACCGTGCGCACCACGAACGGCAGGCCGATAAAGGTCAGCGCCACCACCACGCCCAGCGGCGTGAACGCGACCTTGACGCCAAGCGGCTCAAGATAGCGGCCGATCCAGCCATTGCCGGCAAACAGCGCCGTCAGCGCGATACCGGCCACCGCCGTGGGCAGCGCAAACGGCAGGTCCACCAGCGCGTCGATCAGGCGCTTGCCCGGGAAGCGGTAGCGCACCAGCACCCAGGCCACCACCAACCCGAACACTGTATTGACGATGGCCGCCACCAGCGACGCGCCAAAGCTCAGCTGCAGCGACGCCACCACGCGCGGCGCCGTGACCGAGGTCCAGAACGCGTCCCACGTCATCGTGAACGTCTTCAGGAACGTGGCCGACAGCGGGATCAGGACGATCAGCGTCAGGTAGAACAGCGTGAAGCCGAGCGACAGGCCGAAACCGGGCAGCACCGTAAAACGCTGCCGGGACGGGCTGCGCGGCGCGCGCGTGGCGCCGGAGTCAGGGGCGCGGGGAGCGGCTGGCGGCGGCGTGTCCGCGAGGGAAATGGATGGAGGCATGTCGTCTCGTCTGTGAGCGGTGCGCCGCCGGACCCTGATGGCTGGCCCCGGCGGGCCGTTCTTTATGACGCCAGCGCATATTGCGCCGGCCTACGAGACAGATTCTGCAGAGTCGCCCTTATAAACAGAACGAATCTTTATGAATTTTCTTAGACGGTTTAGATATAAGGGACGGTAGACACCATCTCGATACCCGACTCCCAGGCGGCGGATGACTCACTTATTGAGCCAGCATCGCCTGCCTGCGCGATGCGCTGGACCAGGGTATCGAGCAGCGCGAGGCCTTCAGGCCACTCGTCCAGCCCGGAATCGGCATTGATGTGGCCCAGGCTGCCCGCATCGACCAGTTCACTGCCCCACAGCGTGCCCCAGCTGAAAGCGGTGCGCTGCGGCATCCAGGGGTCGTTGCGGCTGGCTACCAGGATGGTGGGGAATGGCAGCCGGTACGACGGCAGCAGCGCCGCCACGGCAAATTTGTCCGGATCGGCCGGCGCCACCAGCAATGCGCCGGCAATGCCGACCGGATCCAGCGCCGCCTGGCGCAGCGACGCCAGGCAGCCGAAGCTGTGCGCCACCAGCACCGCGCCGCGCGCGGCCACGCGCTGGGCGCGCATCACGCCTTCGGAGACACGCTCGGCCCACAGCGGCAGGCTAGGGCGCGACCAGTCGTGCTGCTCCACCCGCTGCCAGTCCGGGAAGCGCTGCTCCCAGCGGCTCTGCCAGTGTCCCGGGCCGCTGCCGTGCAGCCCAGGCACGGTCAGCACCTGCAGGTGCCGCGGGATGTCCAGGCGCGTGCCATGACCGCCGGATAGCCTGTTCGCTTGCGTCATACCACCTCCTTGTCCAATGCATGCGCGGCGCTCACCTGGCCTGCGCGCAGTCCGGCCGCACTGACCGGCGCGCCAGTGAAGGCGCCCTGCCCCAGGCCGATGCCCGCGGCCTGCAGGCGCTCGATGCTTTCGGCGCTTTGCAGGCGCCGCCCGATCAGCGTTACGCCGGCGTTGGCCGCGCTGGCACGCAGGCCCGACAGCTGGCGGTCGGTCCAGGTGCGGCGCATGTCCAGCTTGAGCCAGTCCGGCAACGCGTGCGCCATCAGCGCACCGGCTTCCGCCGGATCGGACGCTTGCAGGCTTACCGCGAAACCGTTGCGCCGATAGTTGCCAACGACATGCAACAGCAATGCCAGGTCGTCATTGGCGCTGGCCGGCACCTGGATCACAAAGCGTTCCAGCGGCAGGCCCAGCGATTGTAATGCGCGCCGGAAGGCAGCGCCGTGGTCGTCGGTGACCGCAGCCAGCAACCGGTTATGCACGTTCAGCACCAGCTTGTGCTCGCCCTCGGCGGCAAAGTAGTTGATGGCATGCAGCAGGCGCGAAAGCCGGTCCAGCGACACCAGGGTGTTGTCGTCGGCCGCCATCGCAAACAGCTTCCATGCCGCCAGGCCCACGCCGTCCTCTGCGTAGGTGTGGATCGAACCCTCATGCGCCACCACCTGCCGGTCTGCCAGCGTCACCAGCGGCTCGAACGCGCTGGTCAGCGAGCAGTTGAAGAACTGGCCCTGCACCTGCCCGCGCGCGTCGCGCCACAATTGCCGGTCAGCCAGCGGCTGGCGCGGCAGCGATTCCAGATAACGTTGGAGCGCAGGCACTGCGCCCGCGGGTTCATGCACGCCTGGCATGGCATTCCTTGGGTTGACCGGGCCCCTCGGCCTCATGGTCGGATTAGTGATGACGGGCGCGCCATGCGCCCTCTGTGCTGTCGCACCGCATCGGCCTGCCTGCTCATGATAGGAGGTCAGCGGGCGCGAGCGAATGAAGATTACGGCCTGTCGATATGCGCGGCGCACATTGCCGCAGGTGGCACGGTCACGCTGCCCAGCTCACGTTCAGCGGCGCGGTCGTGGCGGCGGGGTCGGCATGCGCGCCGGCATGCGACGGTACCTGCCCCTGCGCCTGCGGCGCTTGCCGCATCACCCGCTGCAGCACCTTCGCCTCCAGCTGCGCAAAGCCCGCCGCGCCGCGTTCGCGCGGGCGCGCCAGCGCCACGCGTTCATCCATGGCAATGTGGCCGTCCTCGATCAGCACGATGCGGTCGGCCAGCGCCACCGCTTCGGACACATCGTGCGTGACCAGCAGCGCCGTGAAGCCAAGGCGGCGCCACAGCGACTCAATCAGCCCCTGCATCTCGATGCGCGTGAGCGCATCCAGCGCGCCCAGCGGCTCGTCCAGCAGCAACAGCTGCGGATGGTGCACCAGCGCGCGCGCCAGCGCCACGCGCTGGCGCTGGCCACCGGATAGCCGCGCGGGCCACTCCTTGGCGCGGTCGGCCAGGCCCACCTGCGCCAGCACATTGGCGGCTTCACTGCGGCGTGCGCGCGGCAGGCCCAGCGCGACGTTGTCCAGCACGCGCTTCCACGGCAGCAGCCTTGCGTCCTGGAACATCACGCGCACGTCGGCGTGCCGCGCGCGGCCTTTCGCCGCGGATTCACCATCGACGGTGATGCTGCCGCCATCGGCCGCTTCCAGCCCCGCCACCAGCCGCAGCAGCGTGCTCTTGCCGCAGCCGCTGCGCCCGACGATCGCCAGGAACTCGCCCGGCGCCACGTCCAGCGCCACGTTGTGCAGCACTTCGCGGCCGTCGTAGCGCTTGACCACCTGGCGCACGTGCAGCGCCACGCCACCTGCCTTGCGCGGTGCCTCTGCCGCCGGCTGTGCCGCCTCGCGGCGCGCGAGGCCCGCTTCCAGTTCAGCCAGCGCAGCCTGTTCTACCGGATACATCTGCATCTCGATCTCCTTGCTTGATTGGGGCGACGGGCCGGTCAGGCCGCGGCGTAGCCCGGATGCCAGCGCAGCCAGTAGCGCTCCAGCCCGCGCGACAGCCAGTCGGCCAGCTTGCCCAGCAGCGCATAGAGCAGGATGCCCACCAGCACCACGTCGGTTTGCAGGAACTCACGCGCGTTCATGGTCATGTAGCCGATGCCCGATTGCGCGGAGATGGTCTCCGCCACGATCAGCACCACCCACATCAACCCCAGCGCGAAACGCACGCCCACCAGGATGCCCGGCAGCGCGCCGGGCAGGATGACCTCGCGATACAGCTGCCAGCCGGACAGACCGTAGCTGCGCGCCATCTCCACCAGCCCCGTATCGACCGAGCGGATGCCGTGATAGGTGTTCAGGTAGACCGGGAAGAACACGCCCAGCGACACCAGGAACAGCTTGGCGCTCTCGTCGATGCCGAACCACAGGATCACCAGCGGGATCAAGGCCAGCGCCGGGATGTTGCGCACCATCTGCAGCGTGCTGTCGAGCAGCGTGGCCGCGGTGCGGAAGGTGCCGGTCAGCAGCCCCAGCAGCAGGCCCAGCCCGCCGCCGATGGCAAACCCCACCAGCGCGCGCCAGGTGCTGACCCCCACGTGCTTCCACAACTCGCCCGAGCGCGCCAGTTCCCAGGCAGCCTGCACCACGGCCAGCGGGGCCGGCAGCACGCGGCTGGAGAGCCAGCCGTTCTGCGAGGCCAGCTGCCATACGACGATCAGCAGCACCGGCACGATCCACGGAGCCAGCGCGCGCGCCAGTGCCTGGGGTGCCTGGCGCGGCGGCTGCAATAGAGGAGCGTTCATGGTTGCCCTCCCCTCAACTCTGCGCGGCGCGCGGCACGATGCCAGTCGCCATGACTTCACCAAACGGACCCGACAGCACCTTGCCCGGCAGCTTGTCGCGCACCGAGCGCGGCAGCAGCGGGAACACCAGTTCGGCAAAGCGGTAGGCCTCTTCCAGATGCGGGTAGCCGGACAGCACGAAACTGTCGATGCCCAGCTCGGCGTATTCGCGCATGCGCTCGGCCACGGTGTGCGGATCGCCCACCAGCGCGGTGCCGGCACCGCCGCGCACCAGGCCAACGCCGGCCCACAGGTTGGGGCTGATCTCCAGCGCCTCGCGCGTGCGGCGCGTGCCGCCGGCGTGCAGCGCGGCCATGCGGCGCTGCCCTTCGGAATCCATCTTGGCGAACACGGCTTGCGCACGCGCCACGGTCTCGTCGTCAAGCCGGCTGATCAGGTCATCGGCCGCGGCCCAGGCGGCGGCATCGGTCTCGCGCACGATCACATGCAGGCGGATGCCGAACTTCACCGTGCGGCCATGGCGCGCGGCCTGGCGGCGCACGTCGTCGAGCTTCTGCGCCACGTCAGCGGGCGGCTCGCCCCAGGTCAGGTAGGTATCGACCTGTTCGCCTGCCAGCGCATGCGCCGGCGCCGACGAACCGCCGAAGTACACCGGCGGATGCGGGCGCTGCAAGGGCGGATAGAGGACAGTGGCGCCCTTCACGCTCAGGTGCTTGCCCTCGTAGTCCACCTTGTCGCCGTCATGGCTGGCGGCCAGCACCTGGCGCCAAATGCGCAGGAATTCGGCCGAGGCCTCGTAGCGCGCGGTGTGGTCCAGGAACAGGCCGTCGCCTTCCAGCTCGGCGGTATCACCGCCGGTGACGAGGTTGATCAGCAGCCGGCCGTTGGAGATGCGGTCGAAGGTTGCCGCCATGCGCGCGGCCAGCGTCGGCGCCATCAGCCCCGGGCGCACCGCGACCAGGAATTTCAGGCGCTGCGTGACGGCCGCCAGCGCCGATGCCGCCACCCATGGGTCTTCGCAAGAGCGCCCGGTCGGAATCAGCACGCCTTCGTAGCCCAGCGTATCGGCGGCCACGGCAACCTGCTTCAGGTAATCGAAGCTGACCTCGCGCGCGCCTTCCGAAGTGCCGAGGTAGCGGCTGTCGCCGTGGGTGGGGATGAACCAGAATACTTGCATGTCGTTGTCCTTTTGTTCCTGGCGATGGAGGTGGCTATCGCTGCGCCTGCTGCTGCGGCGCGTCCCAGCGCGCATCGGCCACCTTGACTGGCTTGGGGATCAGCTTGAGCGAGTGGAAGGCGTCGGCGATGCGTTGCTGCTCGGCCAGCACCTCGGCGCTGACCGGGCGTGCGCCGTAGGAGAAGCGCGAGACGGCAAGCTCAAGCACATCGGCGGGCAGCCCGGTTTCGCCGGTCAGCACCGTGGTGGCCTCCTTGGGGTTCTTTTGCGCCCAGCTGCCCAGGGTGGCCAGTTCGTCCAGGATCAGGCTGACGATCTCCGGCTTCGCTTGTGCATAGGGGCGCGAGGCCAGGTAGAACTGGTGGTTGCTGACCACGTTCTTGCCGTCCGCGCCGCGGCCATCGGCGAGCACGCGCGCGCCCAGTTGCTTCTCGGCTGCCGCGAGGAACGGGTCCCAGATCACCCAGGCATCGACCGCGCCGCGCTCGAAGGCGGCACGCGCATCCGCCGGCGGCAGGTAGACCGGCTGGATCTCGCTGTAAGGGATGCCGGCCTTCTCCAGCTGGCGCACCAGCAGGTAATGCACGTTCGAGCCCTTGTTCAGCGCCACGCGCTTGCCGCGCAGCTCTGCCACCGAGCGGATCGCCGAGCCCTTGGGCACGACGATGGCCTCGGCCACCGGCGCCGGCGGCTCATTGCCGACGTAGACCAGCTGCGCCCCCGCGGCCTGCGCAAAGATCGGCGGCGCCTCGCCGACGGTGCCGAAATCGACTGCGCCGACGTTCAGCCCCTCAAGCAGTTGCGGCCCGGCGGGGAACTCCGTCCATTTGACGGTGATGCCTTGCGGCGCAAGGCGTTTTTCCAGCGTGCCGCGCGCCTTCAGCAGCGTCAGCGTGCCGTATTTCTGGTAGCCGATGCGCAGCACCTTGGGGTCGATGTTTTTCGACTGCGCTTCGGCGCGGCCGGGTAGTAGTCCGTAGGCCAGGCCGGTGGCAAGCACCAGCGCGGCGGTAATCAGTCGGCGGCGCTGGTTGGCCGTGCGCAACGGGTTGGTCAGTGTCATGCGATGTCCTCCATGGCCCGGGGCAATGCCCTGCTGGCCGGATTGATGTCCAGGATGGTTGCGGCAGCACGCATCCCTGCCGACCCCGCGTGGCGGGTGGCATGGCGTCGCTGCCGTTGCGCCGGGCAGGCCGGCGCCACTTCAGTCAATCAGTCAGTTCAGGCGGAACATCGCTCGGCCACCGCGATCGCGGCAGCGCGCTGGACAAAGGCGCCGGGCACCACGTCGAGCGGCACGTCGATGCGGGAATGCGCCAGCGCATCGCGCACGCGCAGCACGCCTTCGTCCAGGCGTGCCGACAGCGCGGCATCGAAGCGCGCCTGGCGCACGCCGGCGGCCTCAAAGGATTCGATCTGCTGGTCCACGGCAAAGATGCCGGGCAGGATCTGGCGCGAGCCCAGCGCGGACAGCACCGGGCGCAGCGCGTAGTCGATCGCCAGCGCATGGGCCAGGCTGCCGCCGGTGGCGATCGGCAGCACGATCTTGTCGCGCAGGCCAGCCTGCGGCAGCAGGTCCAGGAAGGCCTTGAGCAGGCCGCTGTAGGCAGCCTTGTACACCGGCGTGGCCAGTACCACCACCTGCGCCTCGGACACGGCGCGCGTGGCGGCGGCGATCGCGGGTTCGTCCACGCGTGCTGCCAGCAGCGGACCCGCCGGCAGTTCGCGCAGGTCGAGATGGCGGGTGCGTTCGCCGGCAGCCTCCAGCGCGGCGCGCAGGTGCGCGAGCACATGGCCGGAACGGGACTGGACCGACGGGCTGCCGGAGAGCGTCAGGATGGACATCGGGGCTTCCTTCTTCTTGGTGGGCCGGTCGGCGCCGCGGCCGCCCCACGCGGCCCCGGCCCGCCGGTCTCGTGGGTTATTTCTTGCCGGGCTGATAAATCTGGTCGAACGAACCGCCATCGGCGAAGTGGGTCTTTTGCGCCTTCTGCCAGCCGCCGAACACTTCATCGATGGTGAACAGCTTCACCTTGGGGAAGTTGGCCGCGTACTTGGCCGCCACCTTCTGCGAGATCGGGCGGTAGTAGTTCTTGGCCGCGATCTCCTGGCCTTCATCGGTGTAGAGGAACTGCAGGTAGGCCTCGGCCGCCTTGCGCGTGCCCTTCTTGTCGACCACCTTGTCGACCACGGCCACCGGCGGCTCGGCCAGGATCGACACCGACGGCGCGACGATATCGAACTTGTCCGGACCCAGCTCCTTGATGGCCAGGATGGCTTCGTTCTCCCACGCGATCAGCACATCGCCCAGGTTGCGCTCGACAAAGGTGGTGGTGGCGCCGCGCGCGCCGGAATCCAGCACCGGCACATGCTTGAGCAGCTCGCCCACGAACTCGCGCGCCTTGACGTCATTGCCGCCCGGCTGGCGCAGCGCATAGCCCCACGCCGCCAGGTAGTTCCAACGCGCGCCGCCGCTGGTCTTGGGATTTGGCGTAATCACCTGCACGCCCGGCTTGACCAGATCGCCCCAGTCCTTGATGCCCTTGGGGTTGCCCTTGCGCACCAGGAACACGATGGTCGAGGTGTACGGCGAGGCGTTGTGCGGCAGGCGCTTCTGCCAGTCCGGCTTGATCAGGCCCTTGTCCGCGATGGCGTCGATGTCATAGCCCAGCGCCAGCGTGACCACGTCGGCATCCAGCCCATCGATCACCGAGCGCGCCTGCTTGCCCGAGCCGCCGTGCGACTGGCGCACGTTCAGGGCGTCGCCGCCCTGGGCCTTCCAGGCCTTGGCAAAGGCGGCATTGACATCGACATACAACTCGCGCGTCGGATCGTAGGAAACATTCAGCAGGTTGGCGGCCGCTGCGGTCTGCGCCGCGCTCAGGGCGCCAAGTACGGCCAGGCTGATAGCCAGTTTGCGGATCATCTTGTGTTGCTCCCGTCAGTGTCGTGAATGCGCTCGGGGCGCTGTTTGCTTTGTCCGCCGTGGCGGGCGGACTCTGTGTCAGGAGCAAGACTACCGAGGGGGCTATCTGAACGGAACGAATGGTTTCGCCGATCCTTTGCCGTTTTTTGCATAAGATCGGACGGAAATATGGACATGCCGGCGCACGGGGGACATCAGGCGCGGACGGCGCGAGGGCATTCGAAGGTGGCGTATTCGCTACGCAAAATGGGCATAGGGGCGCCAGCACTAGCTGGCGTAGTGCCCCTACGCTAGGCCACCGCGAGCCCCTCGTTCGCAGCCGGCAGATTCGTCGCCGGTGCAAGTGCCAGATAGGGCCTACGCTGGTCTCTGCCGGTGAATATCACCCGTGGCCAGCCATAGCCGCCCGGCGCATATTCATTGAAGAACGGGATGCGGAACCAGATCCGGCTGTCGTGCACGTAATCGTCGTAGAGCGCGATCGCGACCTTGTCCAGGCGCGCCACAGCCTCGGGCGACGTATGCTGCTTCAGGAACGACACAACACCCGCCATGGGGGCCGCCAGCACGTCGTCATCCGGATTCCAGGACTGAACAATCGTCGTGCGCGCCGAATGGAACAGAAAGCCGCTGCCAGCCAACGTGACGCGCGGTGTGTCTGCGCTGGGCTGCTCGTGCCTGACGGAAAGCACCGGCGCCCGCTGGGGCTGGTTGTCAGCCGGGTGCCAGGCAAATTCCTGCCGGTCTACCTGCCAGCGAGCCAATTGGTCGGGATACAAATAGCCGAGCAGCAGCCGCATTTGCTCGGCGCCCTCGCACAGGTCGCTCTTGTCGTTCGTGACAGTCTCATCCGCGCCTTCCCCGGGCCGGGCGGGTGCTGGCTTTCCGGCTTGCTGGCCATATAGCACCTCCCGTCGACGCTGCAGCAATGCCCTGTTGGCCTCGATCTCCTCCGAGAGTTCCAGGATCTGCCGGTGACTGGCTAGAAAATCATCCGGGTTTCGTGCGTCGGATCGCTCCCGCTCCAACCGGGCGATCTCGGCCTTCAGGCGCTGGCATTCCGGGTCGTCTCGTTCGGCCTCCTGTACACCCAGCGTGATCTTGCGCGGCGTCTTGGCATCCTCGGGCGCTGCCTGGAAAAAGGTGCGCTCGGTGACATACTGGCCGGTGCCAACTTGCGCGCGCAAGGTACGCCAGCTCAGCAGCTGCCCCATACCAAAGCGCAAGGCCTCTTCCACGCTGGATACGTTGAAAAGAGTGCGGCGCCAGTCGTTGAACGCTGCCACCGTCGCCGGGTGGATCGCAAAATCTTCGGACAGGGCAGTGGAATTCCGAATCTCTTCCTCGAGCATCAGCGGTACGCCGCTCTTGAGCGCAGCGATGTACATGTCATGCAGGGGAATCTGGCTGAGCTTGCTGCTATCGCCGTCACGCGCCTTGCCCTGCTCGTTGGGAGCATAGCCGCCGCCCACGTCGGAGTGCACGCCGGGATAACCCACCTCCCAGCGGCCCCGCGTCTGGGGGTAGCTTTCATCGATCCGGATAGTGTCGAGCGGAAAACTCATGCGCTGCTCGTGGATCGAGTAGAAGTGGGCGCACCTGCGAACTTCTTTGGGTATATTCAGCGCGCCGTCGCGGGCAAAGCGGAAATGCCCGTCAAACATATCCAGGTCGACCGTGGCGCGAGTCGAATCGGGCAGGCCCACCGAGGCGACCGTGTCAAAGAGCCCGAGGAAGTTGACCTCATAGGGTAACGCGCGCCGCCCGGTTTGCTCGCTGATCCGCCCGCCAGGCGCCCATTCCTTAATCAGCTTGCTGACAAAGACACGGGCGGACGCGGCCCCGCGCGAAAAGCCGAAGACGTTGATCCAGATCTTCTTGATCATCCGGCTCTGCGGACCGTCATCGAAGCGGTTGCTGTGGAAGATGCCCAGCACGCGGATCTTGTCCATCAGTTTAGAAGTGTTGCCTTTTGCCACGGCGTCGCAGATGACTTTGGCGTTGTCGTCTGAAATCAACGATTTCTTGTTATCTCTGGTGATCGCGTAGTGCACCGCGTTGAGTACGCGAATCATTCCCCAGACGCAGCGCTGGTCGAAGCCTTTGGCCAGAGCTTTGCCGTTCGAGGAATAGTCGAGTTCCCCTAACTCGGGGAACGGGGTACCCACCCCCGGGATGTAGAACGAAAAAATACCTCTATCCGGCTTGTCCCTTGCAACGCTATACAAGCGCGCCACATTGGTATGGGTCTTGAATAGCGAGTCTCGCCACTTCCTGTTGTTCCTGTCGTCGTTATTATTGGTGCCGTCGAAGAACAGATTGATATGAATGGTCTGGGGACATTCACACAATGGGTCTGTCACGGTCCCCTCGCCCCATGCCCAGGCGTCCTTACTTTGCGCCAGTCGGCCGCCTTCAGGCATCATGTCGGGCCATTTCACCACCGTCATTTCAGACCTCCCCGTCGGTATTTAAGATTCCATTCGTCGTCACGCACGCCTTGGGCAACAAAAGGACTGTCGTCGGGAAGCATTTCCCGCGGGCTGGTCGTTCCGTCCGAGACCATGATCCGAACCCGATCGCCCGGCAGGAAGATGGCCCAGGCACCATACGTTTCCTTGCCGTCGTACTGCGCGATATGAACGTTTTCGGCCTTGTACCAATAGCCTGGGGTCTTGCCGTCCTTGACCTTCTCCACGAGCCAGCGCACGGTGACACGAAGATCGGGCTGCCATTGGCGCGGAAAGGTCATGCAGCAAGTTTCCGCCCCGCCGCCAGAGGGGCGGCCATCGCTCTTGGCCGGCATGATGTTCGGGCCACCACCACCGACCTCGCCAGGACCTTCAACTTCGAAGGAATGAATGTAGTAAGGGGTGTAGTTCAGCGCCTTCATGCCGCCGCTGATGTACTTCGATGTCGAGGCTCGGCTTTCGGGCTGCCAGGACGGCTCACCGCCCGCACAGCCAGTGAATATCAACGCCAGGCCAGCCATAGCGCAGACGCAGGCGACACTTCGATTCATGACTTGGCTCCCGCCGCGCCAGTTGACAGCACGTTGTTCTGCATATCGGTCCCTTTTGGTTTTTCGTTTGCGCATTCGCGCTCGACCAATTATTCGCAGAAGACTACGGAAATCAATCAGCAAAGTCCGAGCGCACTGTGAAGGTCCTTTCAATTGCGCAGCCTGCCTTCCAATGCCATGCCCCCCGCGCGCCGCGACACCGGTTGCCTCCGCGCTAGCCGACCGCGATGTCTGCTCTTCTCTTGCCACATGAACAAGCGCGCCGCCTTGGTGTGAGTCTTGAAACGCGAGTCTCGTCACGATTTATTGTTCAAGCGCCCCTTCCGGCATCAGTTCCGGCCATTGCACTACCGTCATTTGAGACCTCCCCGGCGGTATTTGACATTCCACTCGTCGTCGCGCACGCCTTGGGCAACAAAAGGACTGTCATTGGGAAGATTTTCCCGCGGGCTGGTCGTTCCGTCCGAGACCATGATCCGAACCCGATCGCCCGGCAGGAAGATGGCCCAGGCACCATAAGTTTCCTTGCCGTCGTACTGCGCGATACGAACGTTCTCGGCCTTGTACCAATAGCCTGGAGTCTTGCCGTCCTTCACCTTTTCAACCAGCCAACGCACGGTAACGCGCAGATCGGGCTGCCACTGGCGCGGGAAAGTCATGCAACAGCTTTCTTTACCTCCCCCCGATGGGTGCCCATCTGATTCGGCTGGCATGATGTTCGGTCCGCCTCCGCCGACTTCTCCTGGGCCATCCACTTCAAAAGAATGGATGTAGTACGCGGTATAGTTCAGTGCCTTCATGCCGCCGCTGATGTACTTCGATTTCGAGGCTTGGCTTTCGGGCTGCCAGGACGGCTCACCGCCTGCACAGCCAGTGAATATCAACGCCAGACCCGCCATAGCACAGACGCAGGCGACACTTCGATTCATGACTTGGCTCCCGCTGCGACAGTTGGCAGCACGTTATTCTGCATACCGCCCGGCTCAGTTCCCTCACATGGCACTACCGTCATCTGAGACCTCCCCGGCGGTACTTCAGATTCCATTCGTCATCGCGCACGCCTTGGGCAATAAGAGGATCATCGTCTGCCGGTCGATTGTTGACGTTGTTTCCACCATCGTGATTGCCGTCCACAATCATCAGCCTGACGCGATCGCCGGGTAGGAAGATGGCCCACGCACCACCGGTTTGCGAACCGTCGTATTGGGCGATACGTACGTTCTCGGCCTTGTACCAGTAACCTGGGGTCTTGCCGTCCCTCACCTTCTCAACCAGCCAACGCACGGTAACGCGCAGATCGGGCTGCCACTGGCGCGGGAAAGTCATGCAGCAGCTTTCTTTTCCTCCCCCCGATGGGTGCCCATCGGATTCGGCCGGCATGATGTTCGGGCCACCACCACCGACCTCGCCAGGACCTTCAACTTCGAAGGAATGAATGTAGTAAGGGGTGTAGTTCAGCGCCTTCATCCCCCCGCTGATGTACTTCGATTTCGGGGCTCGGCTTTCGGGCTGCCAGGACGGCTCCCCGCCTGCGCAGCCAGTGAATATCAACGCCAGGCCAGCCATGGCGCAGGCGCAGACGCACGCGACACTTCGATTCATGACTTGGCTCCCGCTGCGCCAGTTGGCAGCACGTTGTCTTGCATATCGGTCCCTTTTGGTTTTTCGTTTGCCCGTTCGCGCTCGACCATTTATTCGCAGAAGACTACGGAAATCAATCAGCAAAGTCCGAACGCACTGTGAAGGTCCTTTCAATTGCGTAGCCTGCCTTCCAATGCCATGCCCCCCGCGCCGCGACACCGGTTGCCTCCGCGCTAGCCGACTGCGATGTCTGCTGCCACTGGCGCGGGAAAGTCATGCCGCAAGTTTCCGCTCCGCCGCCAGAGGGGCGGCCATCGCCTTTAGCCGGCATGATGTTCGCCCCCCTGTGTAGTTCAGCGACTTCATACCGCCGCTGATGTATCGATTTCGTGACGCCGCTTTCGGGCTGCCAGGACGGCTCCCCGCCCGCGCGCAGCCAGTGAATATCAACGCCGTGCAGGCCATCGCTCAGGCACGCGAAACACTTCGGGTCACGAATTGGCTTCCCCCGCGCCAGCTGGCGGCACGTTGTTCTGCACATCGATTCCTATCGGCATGCGTAACCTACACATCACTTGCCGGGCGCCAAAAGAAAACGCCCGCACCGGCAAGCCGGTGCGGGCGAAGTTTCCATTCTGGAAACGGGTAGACAAGTCATGAAGAGCGCCCCCGCATCTCCATGACAGGACGAATCTTATCGGCCAGGCCGCTGGCGCGGCTTGACCAATATCAAGTGCGTGGCGATCCGGTCAGTCGCCGGGCCTTCGCTCAATGCAGCATCGGCCCGAACGTGAACTCGCCATCGACATAATCCACCGGCACCACATCCTTGGCGGCGAACTTGCCTTCCAGGATCGCCCGCGCCACCGGGTTCTCGATCTGCTGCTGGATCGCCCGCTTGAGCGGACGCGCGCCAAACACCGGGTCGTAGCCTGCGCTGGCGATCTTCTCCAGCGCCGTCTCGCTCACCTCCAGCGTCATGTCCATGCGGGCCAGGCGGGCCTGCAGACGTTGCAACTGGATGCGCGCGATCGACTCGATATGCTTCTGGTCCAGCGCGTGGAACACCACCACTTCATCAATCCGGTTCAGGAACTCCGGCCGGAAATGCGTGCGCACTTCCTGCCAGACCGCGCCCTTGATCGCTTCCTGCGGCTCGCCGACCATCGACTGGATGATCTGCGAACCCAGGTTGGACGTCATCACGATCACCGTGTTCTTGAAGTCCACCGTGCGGCCCTGGCCATCGGTCAGGCGGCCGTCGTCCAGCACCTGCAGCAGCACGTTGAAGACGTCCGGGTGGGCCTTCTCGACTTCATCGAGCAGCACCACGCTGTACGGCTTGCGGCGCACGGCCTCGGTCAGGTAGCCGCCTTCCTCGTAGCCCACGTATCCCGGCGGCGCGCCGATCAGGCGGCTGACGCTGTGCTTCTCCATGAACTCGCTCATGTCGATGCGGATCAGATGCTCTTCCGAATCGAACATGAACTCGGCCAGGGCCTTGCACAGCTCGGTCTTGCCGACGCCGGTCGGGCCCAGGAACAGGAACGAGCCATAGGGCCTGTTCTCGTCCGCCAGCCCGGCACGCGAACGGCGGATGGCATCGGACACCAGCCGCACGGCTTCGTCCTGGCCCACCACGCGCGCATGCAGGCGGTCTTCCATCTTCAGCAGCTTCTCGCGCTCGCCCTGCATCATCTTCGATACCGGGATACCGGTGGCGCGGCTCACCACTTCGGCGATTTCCTCGGCGCCCACCTGCGTGCGCAGCAGCTTGTTGGGCTGCTTCTGCTCGCTGGCCTCGGCGTCGGTCGCGGCCTTGAGCTTGCCTTCCAGCCCCGGCAGCTTGCCGTATTGCAGCTCGGCGACCTTGTCCAGCTTGCCTTCACGCTGCAGCTTGGCGATTTCCAGCTTGATCTTCTCGATCTCTTCCTTGAGCGCGGCCGTGCCCTGCGCGGCGCCCTTCTCGGCCTTCCAGATCTCGTCCAGGTCGGCGTATTCCTTCTCCAGGCGCGCGATTTCCTGCTCGATCAGCTCCAGGCGCTTCATCGACGCCTCGTCGGTCTCTTTCTTGACCGCCTCGCGCTCGATCTTCAGCTGGATGGTGCGGCGCTCGAGCTTGTCCATCGACTCCGGCTTGGAATCGATTTCCATCTTGATGCGCGCGCCCGCCTCGTCGATCAGGTCGATCGCCTTGTCGGGCAGGAAGCGGTCGGTGATATAGCGATGCGACAGCTCCGCCGCGGCGACGATGGCCGGGTCGGTGATCTCCACGCCGTGGTGCAGCTCATACTTTTCCTGCAGCCCGCGCAGGATGGCAATGGTGGCCTCAACGCTCGGCTCATCCACCAGCACCTTCTGGAAGCGGCGCTCCAGCGCGGCGTCTTTCTCGATGTACTTTCGGTACTCGTTCAGCGTGGTGGCACCGATGCAGTGCAGCTCGCCGCGCGCGAGCGCCGGCTTGAGCATGTTGCCCGCATCGATTGCGCCCTCGGCCTTGCCGGCGCCGACCATGGTGTGGATCTCGTCGATGAAGACGATGGTCTGGCCCTCGTCCTTGGCGACGTCATTGAGCACCGCCTTCAGGCGTTCCTCGAACTCGCCGCGGTACTTGGCGCCGGCCAGCAGGCCGGCCATGTCCAGCACCAGCACGCGCTTGTTCTTCAGGCTCTCGGGCACCTCGCCGTTGACGATGCGCTGCGCCAGGCCTTCGACGATGGCAGTCTTGCCCACGCCCGGCTCGCCGATCAGCACCGGGTTGTTCTTGGTGCGGCGCTGCAGGATCTGGATGGCGCGGCGGATCTCGTCGTCGCGGCCGATCACGGGATCGAGCTTGCCGATGCGGGCACGCTCGGTCAGGTCGACGGTGTACTTCTTGAGCGCCTCGCGCTGGCCCTCGGCCTCCGCGCTGTTGACCGAATCGCCGCCGCGCACGGCCTGGATGGCCGACTCGAGCGACTTGCGGTTCAGGCCGTTTTCACGCGCGATGCGGCCGGCGTCGCCCTTGTCGTCGGCGACGGCCAGCAGGAACAGCTCGCTGGCGATGAACTGGTCGCCGCGCTTGATGGCTTCCTTCTCGGTGGCGTTGAGCAGGTTCACTAGGTCGCGGCCGATCTGGACCTCGCTGGTGCCCTGCACTTGCGGCAGGCGCTTGATGGCGGCGTCCAGCGCGGTCTGCAGGCCCTGCACGTTGACGCCGGCGCGCGCCAGCAGCGCCTTGGCGGCGCCGTCGTCCTGCGCCAGCAGCGCGCGCAGCAGGTGCTGCGGTTCGATGTATTGGTTGTCGTTGCCCAGTGCCAGGCTTTGCGCATCAGCCAGCGCTTCCTGGAACCGGGTGGTCAGCTTGTCAAGACGCATAAGGAATCCCTCTCTCGGATAAGGTCGTGTCCTGATGCGGGGGCGTCGGCGCCGGTCTTCGCTGCCGGAGCGCCCGTCTGCCCTGCCGGACACTGGATGTCTTTCCGAAAGATAAGGCTTTGTCGCGACATTTCAAGGCCGCGCCGGCACGCAATGACCCCGATCAGCCGCTATGTCGACAACCCCGGCTCCCACGCTCACAAGTGCAGCAAGCGATATGCAGCTAGGCGGCGCGGTCAGCGCCCTTGTCCGCCAGATTGCGCACCAGCACCAGTGACTCGCCCTGCACCACCACGCGCCCGTCCGCGCCCGTGACCACGCTGGCCAGGTTGACCAGGTCCTTGCCGGCACGCAGCCGCACGATGCGCACGCATGCCGTCAGCGGCTCATCCAGCCGCGCGGCAGAAGCGAGGCGCAGCGACTGCTTCATCCACCCCGTGCCCCGTCCGGGCAGCCGCGTGCCAAGCAGGTCCGAGAACATGCCGGCCAGCAGCGGCAGCGGCACCACCGGCCCGCCAAACCCGCGCGCGCGGGCAAAGGCCGGATCGGCGTGGTAGGGGTTGGCGTCGCCGGTCAGGGTGATGTACTCGTCCAGGTCGGCCTGCGCGAAGGCGCGTACCGCACTGGCTTCCTGACCGGGGCGCAGGCCGTACAGGATGGCGTCGCCCGCCTCTGGCGCCTGCGCCGCCTCGCCGGGCAGCCGGGCCAGTGCGTCCGGCCCGGCATCCGGCAGCCAGAGCGATTCGCCCACGGCCGTGACGCGCGGCGCCTCGCCCGGCCCGCCCGCGCTGCCCACGGTCGTGCCGTAGCCCGCCAGTCCGGCCGGCGCGGGCTGCGGCGCCAGCGCGATCTGCACCGTATCGCCAACGAAGGCCGGCGTCGGGAACATCAGCGTCTGCCCGACCGGCAACGCCGGCTCGGGCAGACGCCGCCAGGTATGAGCGCACAGCAGCGAAAACAGGAACATGCCGTGCGCCACGGTGGCGCCGAAATGCGTGCCACGGGCAAAGGCCGGATCGCAGTGGATCGGGTTGTCGTCGTGCGACAAGGCGGCGAAGCGGTCAAAGTCGCGCTGCGACAGCACGCGCGGCAGGGCATCGTTCATCAGTCAGGCACCTGTACGGTGTTAGCGTTGACGGTAATCGCGTTGCCGGCCGCAGGCGATGCGGCGAACGGCGGCACGTTGGACGGCAGCAGCGTCGGCGCTGGCGTGTTTAGGGTGCCGCCGCGCGGCGTGGTGCGCAGCACCTGCGACGGCGGCAGCGCCTTGCCCGCGGTGAGGTTGTCGTAGACCGCATCCAGCGCCCGGTTCAGGTAGACGTGCAGCGGCACGTAGCGGTTGCTGTAGCCCGGCACCAGCCCGATGAAGGCATCGAAGTGCTGGGCGTTCTCGACCTCCACGTATGACAGCTTGCTGGTCACCCCCTCCTGCTGCCGGTTCAGCCCGAGATACGGGCGCGAGGTATGGTTGACCGGCAGCAGCCCATCGCTGCGCCCGTGCACGATCACCGCCGGCTTGCCGCGCAGGTTGCCGTTGCGCAGCGTCAGCGCCTGGCCGGCCTGCAAGGCGCGCGCCGCGGCGTCGGAGCCGGCCAGCAGGCTGCGCAGGCAGTTGGCGCCGTCGTAGTTCAGGTCTTCACGCAGCGTCAAGGGTGAAACCGACGCCAGGTTCAGGAACGGGCCATGCTGCGGATCGAGGTCATTGATCAACTGGACCGGCGGCTGCGGCGGCACGCCGTTGCCGGTGGCGAACATCGACGCCAGCGCCGCCGGCGCGATTGCCGCGGGCTTCAGGTCGGTCAGCGTGCTGGCAAAGCTGTAGCCGCACAGCCGGTCGGTGACGCTGGCCTGCGCATAGGCATTGGCATAGTTGACCGAGATCGCGGCGGCCACGTCAAACACGGCCAGCGACGGGTGCAGATCGTCCGATTCCGCTTCCCAGCCGGCGGCACGCAGCGCCTGCAGGGCGCTGGCGCTTTGTTCGTCCGTGTTCAAGCCGCTCACCAGGCCCTTTTCCGCCAGCGTCTGGCAGCGGTTGGCAAAGAACGTCGCCGTGGCGGGGTTGGTGTAGAACGGCGCCTGGGTCAGCGCGGTGGCCCGCGCGGCGCAGTGCTGCAGCAGGTTGGCCGTGGTGGTGTAGTCGTACAGCGTGCGGCCCGAAGCCGCCACCGGCGTCGCGCCGCGTTGCACCACGATGCCGGTATTGGGCGGCATGTTCAGGTTGGGCTCGCCCACCGCCACGCCGTCGATCAGCCCGCCGGCATCCTGCTCGGCCGCCGCCACTGCGGCACCGCCGCCGTTGGACACGCTGGAGGCGATCACCACGATCTTGTCCTTGTCCAGGGTGCGCTGGCGGGTGCCGTTGGTCGACACGGCGCCGAAGCGGTCATTGATCGCCCAGATCGCAAATTCCACCGCCTGCAGCGTGAACTTGCCCCAGTCCTTCTCCGGGTTGCGCTGCGAATGCGCGTGCTTGAACGCCAGCCGGTGCGGGTTGGCAGCGGTGAAGTCCGCCAGCGAGGTGGCCCCCGCCGGCGCGGCAAACTGCGCGTTCTTGCCGGCCGCCGCGCGCGTGGCGCGGGTGCCGTCGATCAGCGGCACGGTGTCGGTATCCAGGTCATGCGGCGCGGCGCCGGTGCCCTTGTCGGTATAGGCCACCGCGCAGCCGCGCTTCAGGCCCCACTCGCCGGTGGCGATGGCGCCATAGACGCCGCGCGAACCGGACGAGGTGGCGGTGATCACGCATGGCTTCGACGTGTTGAACGACGCGGGGATCTGCACCAGCATGGTCACGTTCTGCTGGCCCGAGCCATCGTCCGAAAAGGCCAGGTACTCCACGCCGGCCACCTTGCCTTCGGAGCCGGTGACATTGCCCTGCGCGTCGACATTGGGGCCGTAGAGCGAGCCGTAGCCGCCGCTGGCGGTGGTGTCGACGATGGCACGATAGTTGGTATGGATCGCGTAGCGCCGCAACTCCGCCGCGGTCGGCGCGGTGGGGTTGGCCGGCAGTGGCGCGGTGGCGCTGGCCAGGCCGTCCTTGCCCAGGCCCGCGGTCAGCAGGTCGTCGGTGGTGCCGTTGTAGCTGTTGATGGTGACCGTGCCGATATTCGCCGGCTTGGTGTTGGGGTTGCTGCCGTTGCCGTTGTTGTCATCGCCCGAGCCGCACGCGGCGGCCAGCATCGATGCGGCGGCCGCCAGCACCGTGAGCCTGAGGCGGCGTTTCTGCTGCGGCGGGATCTGCGTGGAATGCATGTCAACCTCCTCCTGTCGCACCCGGATAGCCGGGGCTGTCGAGTTGTCTTCAGATCGAGGACTGCGGAGACTGCGAACTGCGGAAATCGAAAACACGGCAACCGCTGGCACGGCCATGCGCCTCAGCCAGAGAACTTTGCGCGCAGTTTGTGCTTTTCCACCTTGCCGGACGGCGTGCGCGGCAGCGCATCGAGAAAGCGCACATGGCGCGGCACCTTGTAGCCGGCCAGCTGCGCCTTGCAGTGGGCGATCACGGCATCGGCCTCCAGGGTGGCGCCTGGGCGCAGCACCACCAGCGCGATGCCGACCTCGCCCCAGCGTGCATCCGGCGCGCCGATCACGGCGGCCTCGGCCACGCCCGGCAGCTGGAACAGCACGTTCTCGACTTCGGCCGGGTAGACGTTCTCGCCGCCCGAGATAAACATGTCCTTGGCCCGGTCGACGATGTAGTAGTCGCCGTCCTCGTCGCGGTAGGCGATATCGCCGGAATGCAGCCAGCCATCACGGATCGCGGCCGCGGTGGCCTCGGGCAGGTTCCAGTAGCCTGGCGTCACGCCGGGGCCCTTGATCAGCAGTTCGCCACGCTCGCCCGGGCCCACGTCCGCCCCCAGCGCATCGACGATGCGCGTCAGCATCGACCCCACCGGCTTGCCGATGGTGCCGATCTTGCGGCGCGCGGTGTCCTCGTCGCAGACAAAGACCGTGGGGCCGGTCTCGGTCATGCCAAAGCCAAAGCAGATGGTCACGCCCTTGGCCAGGTAGGCCTCCAGCAGCGGCCTGGGCACCGGCGAGCCCCCCGCCGACATATTGCGCACGCCAGCGAAGTCCGCCTGCGCGAAGCGCGGGTGCTGGCTCAGGAACAGGTAGACCGCCGGCACCGCGAAGAACATGGTGATGCCCTCGCCGCTGGCGCGGTCGAGCTTGCCCAGCACCACCTGCGGCTCGCACTGCCGCATGACGTGCACCGTGCCGCCCGCATGCAGCACCGGGTTGGCATACAGATTCAGGCCGCCGGTGTGGAAGAACGGCAGCACATTGAGGAACACGTCGTCGCGCGTGATCTTGTTGGCCAGCATCGCGTTGACGGCATTGAAGAAGACCATGCCGTAGGTCTGGATCACGCCCTTGGGCTTGCCGGTGGTGCCGGAGGTATAGAGCAGGTGCCAGACCTCGGACTCATCGCGGCACGGCATCTCGATGATGCGGCCGGAGGCGGCGTCGAGCACCGCCTCGTACTCGGTCCAGCCGCCGGGCACGTCGGCGGCCTCGTCGTCGGCGAGGTGCAGCACCGCGCGCAGCGGGATGGCGCGCGCCAGATCCGCGGCCACGGCCAGGAAGCCGTCGCCAGCCACCAGCACCTCGGGCGTGCAGTCCTGCAGGATCGGCAGCAACTCCGCCGCGGGCAGGCGCCAGTTCAGGCACACCATCACCATGCCGGCCTTGGCGCAGCCATACAGCATCTCGAAATAGTCCGAGCTGTTGTGCGCCAGCACCGCCACGCGCGTGCCCGGCGCCAGTTGCAGGTGGTCACGCAGGTATTCCGCGAAGCGGCTGGCGCGTTCGTCGAAGTGGCGATAGGTCACCTGGCGGCCGCTCTCCACGTCCACCAGCGCGACCTTGTCGGGGAAATGCTGCGCGTTCTTGTGCAGCCAGTCGATGACGTACATGCGCTAGCCTCCGCTCAGCTTGCCACGTCCTGCACGGGCCCGGTGCCGCGCAGCCGCCCCACCACGCCCTGCGGGAAATAATAGACGCTCAGGATAAACAGCAGACCCAGCCACAGCAGCCAGCGGTCCGGGTGCAGCAGCGAAGACAGCAGCGGCAGCGCAGCAGTGGCATCGCTGGCCAGTTTCATCACGTCCTGCAGGTAGGTCTGCGCCACCAGGAACAGCACCGTGCCGATCACCGCGCCATAGAGCGTGCCCATGCCGCCGATCACCACGATCAGCAGGATGTCGACCATGATCTCGAACGACAGCGAGGTATCGGGCCCGTTATAGCGCAGCCAGATCGCCATCAGCACGCCCGCCAGCGTGGCGAACATCGCCGACAGCACCGTCGACACGGTGCGATACACCACGGTGCGGTAGCCGATCGCCTCGGCGCGGAAATCGTTCTCGCGGATCGCCTGCAGCACCCGGCCAAAGGGCGAGTTGACGATGCGCAGCAGCGCCAGGAACAACACCACCGCGCCGGCGAACACCAGGTAGTAGCTCAGCAGCTTGCCGCTCAGCGGCACGCCCAGCCATTCGGTGTCACCCAGCGTAAAGCCGGGGCGCAGCGCCTCCGGCACCTTGAAGGTCAGCCCGTCCTCGCCGCCGGTCCATTCCGACAGCTGCGATACCAGCGTGGCAAAGGCGGTCGCCACCGCCAGCGTGATCATGGCAAAGAAGATCGCGCGCACCCGCAGCGAGAACAGCCCGATCAGGAAAGCCAGCAGCGCCGACACCGCGAGCGCGCCGACGGTGCCGGCCAGCAGCGCACCCCAGCCCGGCTCCATGCGCGACATGGCAATCGCCACGCCATAGCCGCCGATGCCGAAGAACATGGTGTGGGCAAAGGAAACGATGCCGGTATAGCCCAGCAGCAGGTCATAGCTGGCCACCAGCACCACGAAGATGCAGATCTTGGCCGCCATGTTGAGCGCACGCGCGCCGGGGAAGGCAAAGGGCGCGCACGCCAGCGCCACCAGGATCACCAGCAGGATCACGGTCAGCACGCGGCTGCGCGGCAGGTCGCCGGAGAGAAGTCGGATCATGTTCGTTGCCCTCAGCGCCGCGCCACCGGGAACAGCCCCTGCGGGCGCCACAGCAGCACCAGCATCATCAGCAGGATGTTGGAGAACAGAGCCACCTTAGGGAACAGGAAGCCGGTGTAGTTGGCCATCAGCCCCACCAGCAGCGCACCGACAAAGCAGCCCGTAGTCGAACCCAGCCCGCCAATGATGATGACGATAAAGATCAGCACATTCACCTGCGCACCGATCGCCGCGGTGATGTTCTGCTGGTACAGCCCCCACAGCACCCCGCCCAGCCCCGCCAGCGCCGCGCCCGCGACGAACACGCCGATAAACAGGCGCCGCACGCGGTAGCCAAGGGCCTCGACCATCTCGCGGTTCTCCACGCCGGCGCGGATCAGCAGGCCGATGCGGGTGCGGTTGAGCAGCAACAGCATGGCGATAAAGATCACCAGCCCCAGCGCCATCGCGATCAGCCGGTACTTCTCGATGGCGGCATCGCCCAGCAGCACCGCGCCGCGGAAGGTGGTGGGCACCTGCAGCGCGATGGTCTCAGGGCCCCAGATCGCCTTGATCAGCTGCTCGGCCACGATCATGCCGCCCATCGTGATCAGGATCTGCTTCAGGTGCTGGCCGTAGACCGGGCGCACCACCACGCGCTCGAAGAACAGCCCGACCGCGCCCGCGGCCACCATGGCCGCCGCGATCGCCAGCGCAAACACGGCCAGGTTCTGCGCCAGGCTGTCGGCCTCGACCCAGCCCGCCATCGGCAGCAGCACCGAGGCCGCCACGTAGGCGCCCAGCGCGATAAAGGCGCCGTGGCCGAAGTTGAGCACGTCCATCAGGCCGAACACCAGCGTCAGTCCGGAGGAGACGACGAAGATGATCATCCCCATCGCGAGCCCGGCAATGGTCAGCGTCAGCCAGGTCGACGGGCTGCCGACCAGCGGATAGGCCAGCAGCATCAGCAGCGGTGCCAGCGCCAGCGGGGTCCAGTCGAGCCGGACCTTGGGCAGGTCCGACGGTGCGGCGGCCGGCAAAGTCGTTGAAGTGGTCATGTGTGTTGTCCCGCGTTACTGGTGCGCCGCCAGCGACAGCCCCAGCAGCTTCTGCTGCAGCCCGTCGTCTTCAGCCAGCGCCGCCATCGTGCCCGTGTGCACCGTGCGGCCATCGTCCATCACCGCCACCGTATCCCCCACGGACTTCGCCATATGGAAGTTCTGCTCCACCAGCAGGATCGACACCTCGGTCTGCTTCAGCTCGCGGAACACATGGATCATGTTCTGGATGATGGCCGGCGCCAGGCCCTTGGTGGGCTCGTCGACGATCAGCAGCTGGCGCGGCTCGATGATGGCGCGCGCCACCGACAGCATCTGCTTCTGCCCGCCCGACAGCACGCCGGCACGCTGCTGCCAGAAGGTCTTCAGCGCCGGGAACATGCGGAACACCCAGTCCAGCCGGCGCTCATCGATGGCGCCGGTGCGCGCTGCCAGGCGCATGTTCTCGGCCACGGTCAGGTCGGAGAACACGATCATGTTTTCCGGCACGTAGGCAATGCCGGCCTGCGCGATCGCGGGCGTGCTGTGGCGCGTGATGTCGGTGCCGTCAAAGGTCACCTTGCCGGCGCTGGCCTGCCACAGGCCCATGATGGTGCGCAGCGTGGTGGTCTTGCCGGCGCCGTTGCGCCCCAGCAGCATGGTCACGCCGCCGCGCGGCACCTCGAAGCTCACGCCGTGCAGGATGTGGTACGGGCCGATATGGGTCTGCACGCCCTGCAGCCGCAGGATTGGCCCGGTTGATTGTGCGTCAGCCATGGCTGCCCTCCTCTTCCGGCATGCCCAGGTAAGCCTGCTGCACCACCGGCGAGGCGATCACCTCGGCCGGGTCGCCGTCGGCCACCAGGGTGCCGTTGTGCAGCACGATGATGCGGTCGGCCAGCGAGCGCACCACGTCCATCTTGTGTTCGACCAGCAGCACGGTCTTGCTGCGGTCCTGGCGGATCTCGCGGATCAGGTCAAGGATCACCGGCACTTCATCCACGCTCATGCCCGCGGTGGGCTCATCGAACATGAACACGCGCGGCTGCAGCGCCAGCAGGATGCCGACCTCCAGCTTGCGCTGGTCGCCGTGCGGCAACGAGGCCACCGTCAGCTGGCGCTTGCCGGCCAGCGCCACGCGCTCCAGGATCGCCATGGCCTGCGCCTGCACGTCGCGGTGGCTGGTCCACATCGAGAACAGATCGATGCCGCGCTGCTGGCGCGCCTGCACCGCCAGCCGCACGTTCTCCAGCACCGACAGCTGCGGGAACAGGCTGGTCAGCTGGAAGGCGCGGCCAATGCCGCGGCGCGTCTTCTGCGACACCGGCAGGCGCGTCACGTCTTCGCCATCCAGCAGGATCTGCCCGGCCGTGGGCGGCAACTGGCCCGAGACCAGGTTGAAGTACGTGGTCTTGCCGGCGCCGTTTGGGCCGACGATGCAGGTCAGCTCGCCGGGCCGGAACGCGCACGACACCGCATTGACGGCCACATGGCCGCCAAAGCGGATAGTCAGGCCGCGCGTTTCCAGCAGCGGCTGCGCCCCGGCGGCAGTCGCGCCGGCGTGCCCGGCGGCCGGCTGCGACGGCGCCGGCGCGGACCGCGCGAAAGAGGCTGGCGCGTTCATCAGCGGTGGTTGCGCACGGGCACGGCCATCTCTTCGGGCTTGATCTCGCGCACGAGCTCAGGCACGCCCCAGGCGAAGGCAGGATCCACCTTGATCTTGAAGTGGTACATCGACTGCATGGCCTGGTGGTCTTCCTTGCGGAAGGTCATCTTGCCCTTGGGCGTGTCGAACGACATGCCCTCCATCGCCGTGATCAGCTTCTCGGTGCCGGTCTCGCCGCTGGTCTTCTTCAGCGCCTCCACCAGCGCGATGCCCGCGGTCATGCCGCCGGCCGTGAAGAAGTCGGGCGGCGACTTGAACTTGCTGTAGTGGTTGGACACCAGCCACTCATTGGCCTTGTTCTTGGGAATGCCGAAGTAGTAGTACGTGGCCCCTTCCATGCCCGGGAAGTTCTTGTAGCTGGCCATCGCCGGCAAGATGTTGCCGCCGGTGGCAATCTCGATGCCGTAGCGCTTGGGATCGAGATCGGCGATCTTGAACGGGTTGCCGGCACCGGCCCAGATAATGAAGATCACCTTGCGGCCCGGCTTGTCCTTGAGCGAATCAAACAGCCGCTGCGCGCCGGCGGTGAAGTCCGTGGTGCTGGTCGGCAGGTATTCCTCATGCACGATCTTGGCGTTCTTCAGCGCGCCCTTGAAGGCCTTGACGCCATCGCGGCCAAAGGCGTAGTCCTGCGCCAGCGTGGCGATCTGCACGCCCTGCTTGTCCAGCGCCACGGCGTTGGAAATTGCGTCCTGCGACGAGTTGCGGCCGGTGCGGAAGATATAGCGGTTCCACTTGTCGCCGGTGATCGAGTCGGCCACCGCGGGCTCGACCAGCAGCACCTTCTTGTATTCCTCTGCCACCGGCAGCATCGCCAGCGCGGTGCCGGAAGAGGTGGGGCCGACCGCGATATCGGCGCGGTCGTCGCTGTAGGCGGCGGCCAGCTGGGCCTTGGCCACGTCCGGCTTGCCCTGGGTGTCTTTCTCGATCACCACCAGCTTGTTGCCATTGACGGCCATGGTGCCGTTGGTGGCGTACTCCAGGCCCATCATCAGGCCGGTCTGGGTCTGCTTGGCGTAGGCCTCGAGCGCGCCGGTCTTGTCATAGACGTGCGCGATGCGGATGTCCTTGGCCAGCGCGGTACCGGCGGCAAGCAGGCCGGCGGCCATGACCAGGGCACGTACGGCGAGTGGGTTGCGTTGCATTGCTGTCTCCTGTGTTCGGTCTCGTTTGTGTTTGTCTGGATGAAACCTGCTGCAACTGCCTGGGAATGCTATACGGACTATTCGCGCGCGCGCCCTGCCAGGAAGCACCGCATGCCGTCGGCGCTCTCGGCGCTGGAGATCTGTGCGACAAAGGCCGCGCGCTCTCGCTCAAGGCCGGCCGCCAGGGTGTCGGCGTCCCAGCGCAACAGCGCGCGCGTGCGGGCCACGCTGCCCGGCACCTTGCGCGTAACGCCGCGCGCCAGCGTCACGGCATCGGCCTCGGCCGAACCCGGCGCGGCCAGCGCAGTCGCCAGCCCGAGCGCCGCCGCCTCCGGCGCAGCGACGATCGTATTGTTCAGCTGCCAGGCGCGCGCCCGCGGCGCGCCGACCAGTTGCGGCAGCATCGCGGTCCAGCCGCCGTCCGGGCTGAAGCCAACCACCGTGTAGTACGGCGCGATGCGCGCATCCCGCGCCAGCACCGCCATGTCGCACGCCAGCACCAGGCCAAGCGAGCCGCCCGTCAGCCAGCCCTCCACCGCCGCCACCACCGGGCAACGCAACGCTGCCAGTCGCAGGATCGACCGGTTCAGCAGCGCCAGCAGCCGGTCGGCGTAGCTGGCTATCGCATCGCCCTGCGCAGCGAACGCCGCGACGTCGCCGCCAGTGGAGAAAGTCGGTCCGGCATGCGTCAACACCACAGCATGGATCGCGGGGTCGGCTTCAATCTCGTCCAACGCGGCCAGCAGTGCTTCCAGCAACTCGGGCACCAGGCTGTTGTGCCGCTGCGGCCGGTTCAGGCGCAGCAGCGCCACGCCATCGGCGCGCTCCCACTGCACCAGGGGTTCTGCGTGGGCGTTCATCGCGGCTGCAGGCCGTGCGAGATCAGGTCGAAGGCGGTATCGACCACCTTCTCCATCGAAGGCGGGCGCTTCCAGCGCGCATAGCGCATGCCCAGGAAGTTGCTGATGCCGATCAGGCACCAGGCGCGCACCTCGGCATCGCCGGGCACGATCTCGCCCTGCTCTTCGGCGCGCGTCAGGCGTCGGCTGTAGAGCTCGGCAAACACCTGGAAATAGCTGCTGTAGATGGTCTCGTCGACCGAGTACGAATCCAGCACGATCCGATACAGGTTCTTGTGGCGCGACACGAACGAGAGGAAGGCCTTCAGGCCCAGGCGCTCGGCTTCCATCTGGGTGGCCGCGGCGGCAACGTGCTTGCGCAGGTGGGCGCGCACCAGTTCCAGCATGTGTGCGACCAGTGCGCGGAAGATGTCTTCCTTGTCCTTGAAATACAGGTAGAAGGTGCCCATCGCGACCTTGGCTTCCTGCGTGATCTCGGAGATCGACGCGGCGTAATAGCCTTTCTCACCGAACACCTTCTCGGCCGCGCGCAGCAGCGCCTCGCGCGTCTTCTGCCCGCGCGCGGTCTTGGGCGGGCAGATGCCGCCGGCGTGGCCGGGCTCGCGGGTTGCGCCGGTTTCGGGCGGTGCGCCCGTGTCGGTCTGGGACATCTTGTCTCCGGTGGCGCTGCGCGCCTTGTCATTGGAATGCCAGCCGCTTCATGTCATGCCAGCGCAGGCAGGCGCCTCCTCCGCGCCTGCCTGCGCCGTGAATCCACACTCAGGCAAAACCTGATAGCTGATTCATGTTTCATCGTATAAATTGCCCCCCATGGATGTCAATAGAGAGGCACCCTCACCCGGTGGCATCCAGGCCGCTGCCCTTTACCCTCCTGCCAGGAGAGAACCATCGTTGGACGCTCCCGATTCGGCACCTGCCGGCCCCGCTCCACCGCCCTTCGCAAGCCACCCGGCGCGCGGCGCCTTGCCAGGCTGGCGCGAAGCCGGCCAGGGACGGCCGCTGCTGTTGCTGCACGGCTGGTCGGTCACCGGCGAGGCCTTCGACGGCCAGCGGGCGCTCGCACTGGCGGGATTCCGCGTGATCGCGCCCGACCATGCCGGCCACGGCCTGTCGCGCGAGCGCGACGGCACCACGATAACGGCGCTGGCGCGCGACGTCGCCGGACTGGTTGCGCACCTCGGGCTGACAGACGTGGTGGTGGCGGGCTGGTCGATGGGGGCGATGGTGGCATGGGCGCTGCTGCGCGACCATCCGGGTCTTCCGCTGGCAGCGGTCGGCAGCATCGACATGACGCCCAGGCTGGTGACCGATCCGGCCTGGCCGCATGGCCTGCACGGCCACTATGAGATAGCGCACGCCGCGCAGATGGCGGCCCGCATCCGGGCCGACTGGCCCCGGCTAGCGCCGTCAGTTGCGCTGGGAATGTGGTCGGCGGGACAGCGCCCGGAAGGCGCCGCAATGCAGCGCATCGCGCACATGGCGGGCCAGTGCGATGCGTTGGCGCTTGCCGCCCTATGGGAAGACATGGCGCGCCAGGATTTCCGGGAGACACTGCGCGGCACCGGGCGGCCGCTGTTCCATTTGTACGGGGAAGCCAGCCGGCTCTATGCACCCGCCGTGGGCGCCGCCACGCTCGCACTGCGGCCCGAGGCGGGATTCAGCGTGGTGGCCGGCGCCGGCCACAGCCCGCACATGGAGCAGCCGCAGGCGTTCAATGCCGCGCTGCTGGACCTGATCGCCCGGGCCGCGTCAGGCCAGCATGCGGTAAGTCCAGAGGCCGAACGCGGTCAGCAGCAGTGAGCCGCCCAGGTGCAGCAGCAGGTGCAGCGCCGCCCAGCCGTAGTCGCCGGCAATCAGGTTCGCCAGCACCTCGCTGGAAAAGGTCGAGAACGTGGTCAGCCCGCCAAGGAAGCCGGTGATGGCCAGCAGGCGCCATTCCGGCGGCAGGCCCGCATGCGTATCGAAGAATCCGACCGCCAGGCCGATCAGGTAGCCGCCCAGCAGGTTGGCCGCCAGCGTGCCATAGGGTAGCGCGGGATTGATCGCGTTCCACAGCACCGCGAAGCCCCAGCGCAGCCACGCACCCGCCGCGGCGCCCACGCCCACAGCAACAAAGCCGAGCGGCCCCATCAGGGCTGGCTCCCGCCCTGCTTCTCCGGTGATGCGCCAGCATCGTCGCCGCTGGCATTGAACGATGCGATCCCCCAGCGCTGGAGGGCGGCTTCGTCGGTCACGCGGGCATCGACCCAGCGCGCGCCTTCCGGGGTGTCTTCCTTCTTCCAGAACGGCGCTTCGGACTTGAGGTAGTCCATGATGAACTCGCACGCGGCAAAGGCATTGCCGCGATGCGCCGACGCCACCGCGACCATCACGATCTGGTCCAGCGGCTGCATCGGGCCCACGCGGTGGATGATGGTCACGCCCAGCAGCGCCCAGCGCGCGCACGCAGCCGCCTCGATCTGCGCCAGCGCCTTCTCGGTCATGCCCGGATAGTGCTCCAGCTCCATCGCGCTGACCGCGCTGCCGTCGCTGACATCGCGCACGGTGCCGATAAAGCTGGCGACCGCGCCGACCGCCGGATTGCCGGCTCGCAGCGCCGCGACTTCTGCACCGAGATCGAAATCCTCACGCTGCACCCTGACGCTCATCTCAGCCTCCGGTCACTGGCGGGAAAAAGGCGACTTCGCAACCGTCGGCAATCGCCGTATCGGGGCGCGCCACGGCATGGTCGACAGCCATGCGCAGCGCGCGGCCTTCAGCCAGGGTCTCGGCCCAGGCGCCGCCGCGCTGGCGCAGCCACTGGCGCAGCTCGCCCACGGTGCGCACGTCGGCCGGCACCTCGGCGCGCTCTTCGGCCACGCCCAGCTGCTCGCGCACGCTGGCAAAGAATCGGAGTTCGATGATCATCACTGCTTCTGTCCTGGTCATGCTGGCCGGCTACGCGAGCAGGCCGTCAAACGGAATGAACTGCACGGTATCGCCGCGCGCGATCGCCTGGTTGGGCGGATTGTCGATCAGGCCGTCGCCCCAGACGGTCGAGGTCAGCACGCCGGAGCCCTGGTTCGGGAACAGGTCCAGCCCGCCCTCCGCGTTGATACGCGCGCGCAGGAACTCGTTGCGGCGGTCGCCCTTCTTGAGTTCGAAATCGGCACGCAGCGGCAGCCGGCGCGGCGCCACGTCGGCCACGCCCTGCAGGCGCAGGATAAAGGGCCGCACGAACAGCAGGAAGGTCACGAAGCTGGACACCGGGTTGCCCGGCAAACCCAGGAAGAACGCCGGCTCGCCACCGTTGTTGACCTGCCCGAAGGCCAGCGGCTTGCCGGGCTTGATCGCGATCTGCCACATGTCGAGCCGCCCTTCGGCCTCGACCGCGGGCTTGATATGGTCTTCCTCGCCGACCGAGACGCCGCCCGAGGTAATGATCAGGTCATGGCCCTGTGCCGCGCGGCGCAGCGTCTCGCGGGTAGCGGCCAGCGTATCGGGCACGATGCCGAAGTCGCTGATCTCGCAGCCCAGGTTTTCCAGCAGGCCGCGCAGCGTGAAGCGGTTGGAGTTGTAGATGGCGCCCGGCTTGAGCGGCTCGCCAGGCATCGCCAGTTCATCACCGGTAAAGAACACCGCGACACGCACGCGCCGCACCACATCCAGCTTCGCCTGGCCGACCGATGCGGCCAGCCCCTGCGCCTGCGGCGTCAGCCGCGTGCCGGCCGGCAGGATCACGCTGCCCGCTTCGATATCCTCGCCCGCGCGCCGCACCCATTCGCCGGATTGCGGCACGTGGTTGACGATCACGTCCTCGCCCTCGGCGGCGCATTGTTCCTGCATCACCACGGCGTCGGCGCCCGGCGGGATCAGCCCGCCGGTGAAGATGCGCGCGGCGGTACCGGGTTCCAGCGCGGTGCCGACATGGCCGGCGGGAATCCGTTGCGATACGCGCAGCCGCGTGCCGGCAACGGGCACATCGGCCGCGCGCATGGCGTAGCCGTCCATCGAGGTGTTGTCGGCAGGCGGCACGCGCAGCGTGCTGGTCACAGGCGCGGCCAGCACGCGGCCGTTGGCGTCGAGCGTGTCGATGGATTCAACCTGCGCCAGCGGACGGGCGGCGCCGAGCAGCGCATCGAGCGCCTGGGCCATGGTCAGCATCGGGGGGCGGGAGGGTGCTGCGGCTTGGGTCATGGTGCGATGTCGGAAAGAGTTGGCCCACGAAAAACGGCCCGCGTATTGCCGGCACCCACTTGGTTGGGGCAGGCAATCCGGGGGCCGAAGATCGGGCCCGCAGCCTGATTGTAGCGAGTTGGCGCGGGCCCGGCACGCGGCAGCGCCGCAGCCAGGGCCGTAGTCAGGCCCCGATACCGGCGCGCTTACAGGCCGGTGTGGCCGGCGATGTAGGCCTTGACCTGCGCGGCCTCGGCCGGCATCACTTCAAAGCGCTGCGGCAGGCTCTCGATGCCCTCGAACTTGGCCGGGCGTTCCGGCTCGTGGCCGAGCGCTTCGCGGATGGTGTCGGCGAACTTGGCGGGCAGCGCGGTTTCCAGCACCACCATGGGCACGCCGGCGCTGAGATGCTCGCGCGCCACCTTGACGCCATCGGCGGTGTGGGTATCGATGGTGATGCCGTAGCGCGACGACAGGTCGCGGATGGTGGCCAGCCGGTCCTGGTGCGTGCTGCGGCCCGAGACAAAGCCGAACTGGCGGATGCGGTCGAATTCCGGCGTGCCCGACAGGTCGAAGCCGTCCTTTTCTTCCACGTCGCGGAACAGCGCCGCCAGCTTGCCGGCGTCCTGGCCCAGCAGGTCGAACACAAAGCGCTCGAAGTTCGAGGCCTTGGAGATATCCATGCTCGGGCTCGACGTATGGTACGTCTCGGCCGACTTGCGCACGCGGTAGGCGCCGGTGCGGAAGAACTCGTCGAGCACGTCGTTCTCGTTGGTGGCGACCACCAGCTTGTCGATCGGCAGGCCCATCATGCGCGCGATATGGCCGGCGCAGACGTTGCCGAAGTTACCGGACGGCACGCAGAACGAGACCTTCTGGCCCGGACCGCTGGTGGCCAGCAGCCAGCCCTTGAAGTAGTAGACCACCTGGGCCACCACGCGCGCCCAGTTGATCGAGTTGACCGTGCCGATCTTCTGGCGCGCCTTGTACTCCAGGTCGTTGGAGACCGCCTTGACGATGTCCTGGCAGTCGTCGAACACGCCTTCGACGGCGAGGTTGAAGATGTTGGCGTCCTGCAGGCTGAACATCTGCGCGGTCTGGAACGCGCTCATCTTGCGGTGCGGGCTCAGCATGAACACGCGGATGCCGCGCTTGCCGCGCATGGCGTACTCGGCGGCACTGCCGGTATCGCCGGAAGTCGCGCCCAGGATGTTCAGCTCCTGCCCGGCGCGGCCCAGCGCGTACTCGAACAGGTTGCCGAGCAGCTGCATCGCCATGTCCTTGAAGGCCAGCGTCGGGCCGTTGGACAGGCCCAGCAGTTGCAGCTTGGTGCCGCCTTCTTCACCCAGCGTGCGCAGCGGCGTGATGTCGGCGGTGTTGTCGCCCTCACGCGCGTTGCAGTACACCTCGGGGGTATAGGTCTTGCGCGTCAGCGCGCGCAGGTCCTCGGCGGGAACATCGTCGCAGAACTTGCGCAGGATTTCGTAGGCCAGGTCGGCGTACGACAGCTTGCGCCAGGCTTCGAGCTCGTCGGCGCTGACTTGCGGGTACTCGACGGGCAGGTACAGGCCGCCGTCCGGCGCCAGGCCGCCCAGCAGGATCTCGGAGAAGGTTTGCGGCAGTTCGTGGCCGCGGGTCGACTTGTATTTCATGTGAATCAGCAGGTCCGGCCCTTAGTTCAGTTCTTCCATGCGCAGGCGCGTCACGGCGGACAGCACGGTCGGCAGCGCCTCGATCTTGGCGATCGCCGCGTTGACGTGCTTCTCGCGCGTGATGTGGGTCAGGATGATGATGTCGGTCTGCGGCTCGCCTTCGCGCGATTCCTTCTGCAGCATGGCGTCGATCGAGATGCCGCCTTCGGCCAGGATGCGGGTGATCTCGGCCAGCACGCCGGTCTCGTCCGACACGCGCATGCGCAGGTAGTACGAGCTGTTGATCTCTTCGATCGGCAGCACCGGCACGCTCGACAGCTCATCCGGCTGGAACGCCAGGTGCGGCACGCGGTGGTTCGGATCGGCGGTGTGCAGGCGGGTCACGTCGACCAGGTCGGCGATCACGGCCGAGGCGGTCGGCTCGGCGCCGGCGCCCTTGCCGTAGTAGAGCGTCGCGCCCACGGCGTCGCCCTGCACCAGCACGGCATTCATTGCGCCTTCTACGTTGGCGATCAGGCGCGAGGCCGGCACCAGCGTCGGATGCACGCGCAGCTCGACGCCGTCGTCGCGGCGGCGGGTGATGCCCAGCAGCTTGATACGGTAGCCCAGTTCCTCGGCGTACTTGATGTCGATGGCCGACAGCTTGGTGATGCCTTCCACGTGTGCCTTGTCGAACTGCACCGGCATGCCGAAGGCGATCGCGCTCATCAGCGTGACCTTGTGCGCGGCGTCGATGCCTTCGATGTCGAAGGTCGGGTCGGCTTCGGCGTAGCCCAGCTGCTGCGCTTCCTTCAGCACCACGTCGAAATCCAGGCCCTTGTCGCGCATCTCGGACAGGATGAAGTTGGTGGTGCCGTTGATGATGCCGGCGATCCACTGGATGCGGTTGGCGGTCAGGCCTTCGCGCAGCGCCTTGATGATGGGGATGCCGCCGGCCACCGCGGCCTCGAAAGCGACGATCACGCCCTTGCGGCGCGCGGCTTCGAAGATCTCGTTGCCGTGCACGGCCAGCAGCGCCTTGTTGGCGGTGACCACGTGCTTGCCGTTCTCGATCGCCTTGAGCACCAGCTCGCGTGCGATGCCGTAGCCGCCGATCAGTTCGATGACGATATCGATGTCGGGGCGGTTGACCACCTCGTTGGCGTCGCTGACGATCTCCACTTCCCCGTTGGTCAGTTCGCGCGCGCGTTCGGTGTTGAGATCGGCCACCACGGCAATCTCGATGCCGCGGCCGGCGCGGCGACGAATTTCTTCCTGATTGCGCTTGAGCACGTTGAACGTGCCGCTACCGACGGTACCGATGCCGAGCAGGCCAACTTTGATGGGGTTCATGGACAATCTTCTGAGTTGCTAAGGATGAATTGCGGCGCGGCCCGCGAAATCAGGCCGCTGCCTTGCCGTGGCGTTTTCGGTACGCCTCGAGGAAGCGCGCGATGCGGCTGATGGCCTCGCGCAGGTCTTCCTCATGCGGCAGGAACACGATGCGGAAATGGTCGGGACTGGCCCAGTTGAAGCCCGAGCCCTGCACCAGCAGCACCTTGGACTCCTGCAGCAGTTCATAGATGAACTCCTGGTCGTCCTGCACCGGGTACATCGACAGGTCGAGCTTGGGGAACAGGTACAGCGCCGCCTTGGGCTTGACGCAGGTGACGCCCGGGATCGCGGTGATCAGCTCGTAGGCCAGGTCGCGCTGGCGGCGCAGGCGCCCGCCTTCGCCCACCAGGTCGTTGATGCTCTGGTAGCCGCCCAGCGCGGTCTGGATCGCCCACTGGCCTGGCACGTTGGCGCACAGGCGCATCGACGACAGCATGTTCAGGCCTTCGATATAGTCGATGGCCGGGCGCTTGTCGCCGGACACCACCATCCAGCCGGCGCGGTAGCCGCACGAGCGGTAGTTCTTCGACAGGCCGTTGAAGGTCACGGTCAGCACGTCGGTCGACAGCGAGGCGATCGAGGTGTGAGTATGGCCGTCGTACAGGACCTTGTCGTAGATCTCGTCGGCATAGATGATCAGGCCGTGCTCGCGCGCGATGGCAACGATCTCGAGCAGCAGTTCGTCCGAATACAGCGCCCCGGTGGGGTTGTTCGGGTTGATGATGACGATGGCCTTGGTATGCGGCGTGATGCGGGCGCGGATATCGGCCGGGTCGGGCATCCAGTCGTTGGACTCGTCGCAGATATAGTGCACCGGCGTGCCGCCCGAGAGGCTCACCGCGGCGGTCCACAGCGGGTAGTCCGGCGCCGGCACCAGCACTTCGTCGCCGGCATTGAGCAGCGCGTTGACGGCCATCACGATCAGTTCGGAGGCACCGTTGCCCACATAAATATCGTCCAGGCCAACGCCTTCGATATTTTTTTGCTGGGTATAGTGCATGATCGCCTTGCGTGCGGCGAAAATACCCTTGGAATCAGAATAACCTGCCGAATTCGGCAGGTTTCGCATCATGTCCTGCTGAATCTCTTCCGGCGCATCAAACCCGAACACGGCCAGGTTGCCGATATTCAGCTTGATGATCTTGTGCCCTTCTTCCTCCATCTGCTTGGCCTTTTCCAGCACCGGTCCGCGGATGTCGTAGCAAACGTTATTGAGTTTGTTGGATTTCTGGATGGGTTTCACGGCGATGTCGGGCAAGCGTAGCGTGCCGCGTCGGCGGCACCGGACAGGGAATCTGGGCGAATCTGAATTAATGCCGAGGCCCCGTGCGGAAGCCCCGCGCCGAGGCGCCGTCCGCTGCAATGCAACGCGAACGTGGCAGACAGGGAGGCAAAAGCTATAATTTATCGGATTATGACAGACTTCGGCAGGGATTCTTGCATTGCAGCGTGCGCTTGCCGCGCGCACGCCAGGCGCCTGCGCGCTGTCGCCCATCCTGTCGTCCACACCGTACCCGCCCGGGGTGCCGGCCATCCGTCCCACGGGCCGGCCCGCCAGCCCGCGGCGGCCGCCGCAGAGGCCTCCAAGTGAAACTCCACGCCGACCAGTCCCAGTCGCTCAATACCGTCACGGCCTATGGGCCGGGATACATCGAGATCAACCTCGTCCGTCACACCAACTCGGTCCTGGTCATGCCCGAGGGCGAAGTCCGGCCCTGGCCGGTCAGCCGCTTCGAAGACCTGGAGCCCGCGCATTTCGAGCAGCTGGTGGAACTCGGCCCCGAAGTGGTGCTGCTCGGCACCGGCTCGCGGCTGCGCTTCCCGCACCCGCGCCTGACCGCGTCGCTGTCGCGCCGCCATGTCGGGGTGGACGCCATGGACCTGCAAGCCGCCTGCCGCACCTACAACATCCTGATGGCAGAAGGCCGCAAGGTGGCGGCGGTGCTGCTGCTCGAACCCGAAGCCGCCTGACCTTTGCAAAAGTTGAGCCGGCGCCACGCTTGAAGTCCGGCAGGGCGCCCCAATCTGCCCCGCCAAGGTGGCAGCCCCCTCACCCGATTCTCCCGATCCCCTGCCCCTCCCCCAGGAGCCACAAGCATGACCGTCAGTCTGAACAAGGCCGTACCCGACTTCAGCGCGCCGATGACCGGCGACGCCACCTTCCGCCTTGCCGATTACCGCGGCAAGACGGTGGTGCTGTACTTCTACCCGAAGGACAACACACCGGGTTGCACCACGGAGGCCATGAACTTCCGCGACCAGTACGAGGATTTCCAGAAGGCCGGCGTGCAGGTGTTCGGCATCTCGCGCGACAGCATCCGCTCGCACGAGAACTTCAAGGCCAAGCTTGAACTGCCCTTCGAGCTGATCTCCGACGCCGACGAAGCCGTGTGCACGTTGTTCGATGTCATCAAGATGAAAAAACTCTATGGCAAGGAGCACCGGGGCATCGAGCGCAGCACCTTCATCATCGACGGCAAGGGCATCCTGCGCCACGAGCTGCGCAGCATCAAGGTGCCGAACCATGTTGACGAAGTCCTGGAAATTGTGCGCGCGATCTGAGGTATCGCGTCGGTACTGGCCTTGCCTCGACACCCACGCCAACCCGGACGTGCTGTGTCGCAACAAGCCGTTGGCAAACCCAATTGCCAAACCCAAAACCTTCGGATACATTGGCCCGTAATGAGTTCAGATTCCGGATGCCACGCTGTTTCGACTCCCCGGCCCAGGCGGTTCGCGCCACAGGCCGGTAGCGGACCTGCCGTGTCGGCAGTCCGCCAAAGAAGCCGCCGGATCCTAGCCGCCAACCCTGTTCAGCAGGCATGGCGGCTTTTTTGTTTGCAGCCGCGTCTGTCCTCATGCCTGTCCGCGCCGGGAGCCTCGCGCATGCATGCCCCGGCCATCGGCCGCCACGCCGTATCCGACGTATCGCGGCGTCGTGGCACGGACACCCTCGCCCCCTTCTTGTCCCCCTGAAAGGAAAGCCAAGCATGCCGCTGCCTACCATGCCCGCCAAGCCTGCCCAATTGCTGGATCCGAGCGAGTTTGCTCCGGTCTCCGCGGTGCCCAAGGCCAAAGCCGCCACACAGGGCAAGAAACCTGTGCCGGCGCTCGAGCGCGTGGCATTGCTGGAAACCGGCGACACCGAGGTGCCTGAGGTCCAGGCCCGCGCCGCCGGTGGCAACCGCGCCCGCAGCACCGAGACCCCGGCCGTATCGACGCCGGCCGTCACTGCCGCACCGGTCAGCCTGGTCAAGCCGTCCACCGGCCCCACGCGCCGCGCCCGCAAGTCCGAAGGCCCGAGCAAGCTGTTCGTGCTCGACACCAACGTGCTGATGCACGACCCGGCCTCGCTCTTCCGCTTCGAGGAACACGACATCTATCTGCCGATGATGACGCTCGAAGAACTGGACAACCACAAGAAGGGCATGAGCGAAGTCGCGCGCAACGCGCGCATGGTCAGCCGCACGCTCGATTCGCTGGTGGGCGGCACCGACGGCGTGCTCGACGAAGGCCTGCCGCTGGCCAAGCTGGGCAACCGCGACGCACAGGGCAAGCTGTTCTTCCAGACGCGCCTGAACGACATCAAGCTGCCTGAAGGCCTGCCGCAGGGCAAGGCCGACAACCAGATCCTGGGCGTGGTCAGCGCGCTGCAGCAGCAGTACCCCGAGCGCCAGGTCGTGCTGGTGTCGAAAGACATCAACATGCGCATCAAGGCGCGCGCACTGGGCCTGCCGGCCGAAGACTACTTCAACGACCAGGTTCTGGAAGACAAGGACCTGCTCTACGCCGGCGTGATGCAGCTGCCCGGCGAATTCTGGACCAGGCACGGCAAGGGCGTGGAAAGCTGGCAGGACCCGAAGTCCGGCGCCATGTTCTACCGGCTCACCGGTCCGCTGGTGCCGTCGTTCCTGGTCAACCAGTTCGTCTACCTGGAACCGGTCGACGGCAGCCTGCCGCTGTACGCGCAGGTCAAGGAGATCAACGGCAAGACCGCGCTGCTGCAGACGCTCAAGGACTATACGCACCACAAGAACAATGTGTGGAGCGTGACCGCCCGCAACCGCGAGCAGAACTTCGCGCTCAACCTGCTGATGAACCCGGACATCGACTTCGTCACGCTGCTTGGGCAGGCCGGCACCGGCAAGACCCTGCTGGCGCTGGCGGCCGGCCTGGAACAGGTGCTGGACCAGAAGCAGTACAACGAGATCATCGTCACACGCGCCACGGTGCCGGTGGGCGAAGACATCGGCTTCCTGCCCGGCACCGAGGAAGAGAAGATGCAGCCCTGGATGGGCGCGTTCGACGACAACCTCGAGGTGCTGCAGAAGAGCGATGACAGCGCCGGCGACTGGGGCCGCGCCGCCACGCAGGAGCTGATCCGATCGCGCATCAAGGTCAAGAGCATGAACTTCATGCGCGGGCGCACCTTCGTCAACAAGTTCGTCATCATCGACGAGGCGCAGAACCTGACGCCCAAGCAGATGAAGACGCTGGTGACCCGCGCCGGCCCCGGCACCAAGATCATCTGCCTGGGCAATATCGCGCAGATCGACACGCCGTACCTGACCGAGGGTTCATCGGGCCTGACCTACGTGGTCGACCGCTTCAAGGGCTGGAGCCACAGCGGCCATATCACGCTGGCGCGCGGCGAACGCTCGCGCCTGGCCGATCACGCCGGCGACGTGCTCTGACACTGGCAGCCTGCGGCGCGCCCTGCCGGTGGCGGGGCGCTGTCGTCAACGACAAGCACTTTGGGGCTATGATGACCCCATGTTTGCCGTTGCCCCGCATCCCCACTGGAGGCGTCGATGAATATCCAGCATCTGCCCGGCAGGCATGCGCCTGCCGTCGCCCGCAGCCAGCACAGGCAGCGCCTTGCGCTGGCCATGCTGGCAGCCGCCGGCATCGCGCTGGCCGCCAGCTGGCGCCCGGCCCATGCCGCCGCCGAAGAAATGGTGATCCGCACCATGGGCCCGGTCAGCTACGTCTGCGGCGGTGTCGCCGAGGACGAACGCCAGGCGCTGGCCGCGAAGGAAAAGGACTTCAACATGGGCATCCTGTTCACACAGGGCGCGAACGGTGAATTCCTGTCGGACGTGGCAGTCAGGCTGGTGCGCGACGAGCAGGAAGTCGCCAGCTTCCGCGCCGCCGGCCCGCGCTGCCTGATACGTGCGCCCGAAGGCAGCTACAATATCGAGGCCAGTTACAAGGGCCAGGCCAAGTCCATCAAGGTCAGCACCGGTACGCGCAACGCCCAGCTACGCTGGTAGCGGCAAGGCTTCCGGTGCGCCGGCAGGCCGGCGACCGGAAACCCAGGATGCCATTGCGCCGTACCCGTCTTTCTCCCAATCCGCTGCGCCTGCAGCGCCTGCTTGCCCAGGCGCGGCTGCCGCTGCTCTGCGCCACCGCCCTGCTGCTGGCGGCCTGCGCCAGTTCCCCGCCTTCCCGCCACGCCGGCCTGCCGCGCACGCCCATGGTCGATCCCAGCGCCGGACTGGAAGAGATTTCGATCCAGGCGATGTCCCTGGTCGGCACACCCTATCGCTACGGCGGCAATACACCGGACTCCGGCTTCGACTGCAGCGGGCTGGTGCGCTACGTGGTGTCGCGCGCGGCCAATGTGAACCTGCCGCGCACTACCGAGGCGATGGGCGCCCGCGGCAGCTCGCTGGACCGCAGCGAGGTGGCGTCCGGCGACCTGGTGTTCTTCAACACCACCGGCCGCGCCAATTCGCACGTGGGCATCTACGTCGGGCAGAACCGTTTTGTCCATGCACCGTCGTCCGGCGGCACGGTCCGGCTCGAAGACATGGGCAAGCCTTACTGGGCCTCGCGCTACAATGGCGCGCGCCGCGTGGTCGCGGCGGTCAACCAGCCGCCCGCGCCGCCAGCGTCGGTGGCACCCCCGGCCGCGCCACCGCTGCCTGAGCCCGCGCCGGCCCCTGCACCGCTTCCGGTCGACGACGATCCCATCGCGGCCTTCGCCAACCAGTGAAGCGCCCAAACAAAAAGCCAGGCATCAGCCTGGCTTTTTGTTGGTGCGGCGGCCCCTGCCTTACAGGATATGCCGCCCGATCCACCATGCAATCGCCGCCATGAAGGCCGACGCCGGGATCGTCAGCACCCAGGCCCAGACGATATTGCCGGCCACGCCCCAGCGCACCGCCGACATCTTCTGTGCCGAGCCGACGCCGACGATGGCTCCGGTGATGGTATGCGTGGTCGATACCGGCACGCCCAGCGCCGAGGCAAAGAACAACGTAATCGCCCCGCCCGTCTCGGCGCAGAAGCCGCCGACCGGCTTGAGCTTGGTGATCTTCTGCCCCATGGTGCGCACGATCCGCCAGCCGCCGAACAGCGTGCCCATGCCGATGGCCACGTAGCAGCTGACGATCACCCAGGTCGGCGGCTGGCCGCCGGCCACCACATGGCCGCTGGCGATCAGCAGCATCCAGATGATGCCGATGGTCTTCTGCGCGTCATTGCCGCCGTGGCCCAGGCTGTACAACGAGGCCGAGACCAGCTGCAGCCGGCGGAACCAGCGGTCCACGCGCGACGGCGGCGTGCGGAAGAAGGTCCAGCCCACCATCACCATCATCAGCGAACCGAGCAGGAAGCCCAGCAACGGCGAGATCAGGATGAACGCCACGGTCTTCAGCAGGCCGCTGCCCACCAGCGCGCCCGTGCCGGCCTTGGCCACCGCCGCGCCCACCAGCCCGCCGATCAGCGCGTGCGACGACGACGACGGGATGCCGTAGTACCAGGTGATGACGTTCCAGGCGATCGCCCCGACCAGGGCCCCGAATATCACGTAGTGGTCGACGATATTGACGTCGATGGTGCCGGTCCCCACCGTGGCCGCCACCTTCAGGTGAAAGACAAAGATTGCGACGACGTTGCACATCGCCGCCATTGCCACCGCATGGTGCGGCTTGAGCACGCCGGTGGACACCACCGTGGCGATCGAGTTGGCCGCGTCGTGGAAGCCGTTCATGAAGTCGAACAGCAGCGCGAGCGCCACCAGCAAGGCGATCACCCACAGGCTCATTTGTATGGTCTGCATGCCGATTGCCGCCTCAGGCGTTTTCCAGGACGATGCCTTCGATGATGTTGGCGACGTCCTCGCACTTGTCGGTGATCGTCTCGAGCTGTTCGTAGATGGCCTTCAGCTTGATCAGGCGCTTGACGTCGGTCTCGTCGCGGAACAGCTTGGACATTGCCGAGCGCATCACGCGGTCGGCTTCAGACTCAAGCTGGTCGATCTGCTGCGCGGTCTTCAGTATGGTGCTGGCGTTGCCCATGTCCTCGAGCAGGCCCACCGCGATCTTGACCTGGTCGCAGCACTGCACGCAGATGGCCGCCAGGCGCAGCGCCTCGTCGGTCAGGTTGGTCACGTCGTACAGCGAGATGGTCTCGGCCACGTCTTCCATCAGGTCCAGGATATCGTCCATGGTCGTGATGAGTTTGTGGATCTCGTCGCGGTCCAGCGGCGTGATGAAGGTCTTGTGCAGCAGGTCGATGGTGTCGTGCGTGATCCGGTCGGCCTTCTTTTCGGTGGCCTGGACGCGGCGGGCATGGGCCTCGGCGTTGGGCAAGTCGTTGACCAGTGCCTGGAGCTCATGGGCGGCGGTCACCGCGCAGTCGGCATGCTGGTTGAAATATTCGAAGAACTTGCCCTCCGTGGGCATGAATCGGCCGAACATGGAATGTTCCTTGTGGCAGCGTGGTGGCGCTGCTGATTGTGTTGCAGGATTGAGCGGACGCGTTGCATGACAGTCGCGAGGGCGACTGTCATCAAAGCGCAATATTTTACAGGGTTACGGGGATATTGCCCGCGAATTTGGCACAAACGAGACGGCGCCGCACAGCCTATTGCAGGCCCGCTTGACTTCGTCAGGTGTCGTTGTCGAAGAAAGCCGGGCCGCCGCTGAAGTTGTCGAACTTCGTGAACTGGCCGAGGAAGGTCAGGCGCACCGTGCCGATCGGGCCGTTACGTTGCTTGCCGATAATGATCTCGGCCGTGCCCTTGTCCTGGGAGTCCGGGTTATAGACTTCGTCGCGGTAGATGAACAGGATCACGTCGGCATCCTGTTCGATAGCGCCGGATTCGCGCAGGTCGGACATCACCGGACGCTTGTTGGGACGCTGTTCCAGGCTTCGGTTGAGCTGCGACAGTGCGATGACCGGGCAGTTCAGTTCCTTGGCCAGGCCCTTGAGCGAACGGGAGATCTCGGAAATTTCCGTGGCGCGGTTCTCGCCGCCGCCGGAACCTGACATCAGCTGGAGGTAATCGATGATGATCAGGCCAAGCTGCCCGCACTGGCGCGCCAGGCGCCGCGACCGGGCACGCAACTCCATCGTGTTCAGCGCCGGGGTTTCGTCGATGAACAGCTGGGTGTCGTTCATGCGCTGGATCGCATGCGTCAGCCGCGGCCAGTCTTCATCCAGCAGGCGGCCGGTACGCAGTCGGTGCTGGTCAAGGCGGCCTACCGAGCCGAGCATACGCATGGCCAGCTGGGTGCCCGCCATTTCCATCGAGAACACTGCCACCGGCAAGCCCTGCTCCACCGCCACGTGCTCGCCGATGTTCAGCGAGAACGCCGTCTTGCCCATCGACGGGCGGCCGGCCACGATGACCAGGTCGCCCGGCTGCATGCCGCTGGTCATCTTGTCCAGATCGATGAAGCCGGTCGGCACGCCGGTGACGTCGGTGGTGGAATCGCGGTGGTACAGCTCGTCGATGCGCTCGACCACCTGGGTCAGCAACGGCTGGATTTCCTGGAAACCCTTCTGGCCGCGTGAGCCTTCTTCGGCAATCGCAAAGACCTTGGACTCGGCCTCATCCAGCAGCTCGCGCACCTCGCGGCCCTTGGGCGCAAACGCGGCCGAGGCGATATCGTCGGCCGCCGTCACCAGCTTGCGCAGCACCGAGCGCTCACGCACGATCTCCGCGTAGCGGCGGATATTGGCCGCGCTGGGCGTGTTCTGCGCCAGCGAATTCAGGTAGGCCAGCCCGCCCACCTCCTCGGCCTTGCCGGCCACCTGCAGCGCTTCATAGACCGTGATCACGTCGGCCGGCTTGGTGGCCGAGATCAGCCGGGCGATGCTCTGGAAGATCATCCGGTGGTCAAAACGGTAGAAATCCGCCTCGGAAATGAAGTCCGCAATGCGGTCCCAGGCGGCGTTGTCCAGCAGCAGGCCACCCAGCACCGATTGCTCGGCTTCGATGGAGTGCGGCGGGACCTTGAGGTTCTCGAGTTGGGGGTCGGCGACGGGCGCGTTCATGGGGAGGGATTATAACGGCGGGCGGACGCACTTCGCCGGACATTTGGCGACGGGGCCCGCAAAGACAAGCGGGCAACAAAAAAGGCAGGAGCCAGGGCTCCTGCCTTTCTTGCTTGCAGTGCTTGCGGTGCTTCAGCCGGCGCAGCGCGCCGGCGAGGCGGCACGTCCTTAGACGCTCTCGCCCACGACCGACACGGTCACGTCGACCACGACGTCCGTGTGCAGCGCAACGCTGACCGGGTGGTCGCCCACCATCTTCAGCGGGCCATTGGGCATGCGAACCTGGGCCTTTTCCAGCTTGAAGCCTTGGCCAGCCAGGGCTTCAGCGATGTCGGCGTTGGTCACGGAACCGAACAGGCGGCCGTCCACACCCGACTTCTGGCTGATCTGGACGGTCAGGCCGTTCAGCTTCTCGCCTTCGGCTTGCGCGGCGGCCAGCTTCTCGGCAGCGACCTTTTCCAGCTCGGCGCGCTTGACTTCGAATTCGGCGATCGCGGTTTGCGTAGCGCGGCGGGCCTTCTTGCCCGGGATCAGGAAGTTACGGGCGTAACCGTCCTTCACCTTGACGATGTCACCCAGGTTGCCCAGGTTGATGACTTTTTCCAGCAGAATAATTTGCATCGTATTCTCTCCTTAACGGACCTAGGGCCTGATCAGTTCTTGTGCAGGTCGGTGTACGGCATCAGCGCGAGGAAACGCGCACGCTTGATGGCCGTATCCAGCTGACGCTGATAGTGAGCCTTGGTACCGGTCAGACGGGCCGGCGTGATCTTGCCGTTGTCGCCGATGAAGTCCTTCAGGGTGTCCAGATCCTTGTAGTCGATCTGTTCCACGCCAGCCACGGTGAAGCGGCAGAAGCGCTTGCGCTTGAACAGCGGGTTCTGTTGCTGGAAGCGCTTCTTGTTCTTGTTGTCACGTTTGACGAATGCCATGATTCAATCCTTTTCGAATGCTTTACATCCAGTGATGTGAAAGACGAGAGCCTTGCTGTTGCGGTGCTTGCGGGCCAGGAATCCTTCGCAGTCGAGCAGCGTGCCGAGCGGTAACCGCTCCAGACGCTGGCCAAGCTGTCCGATCCCCATCGCTGCGATTGCAAACTCGACCTGCCGCGGCGTTTGCGCCTCGACGGCCTCGCCGCTGTACTGCAGGATGCAGTTCACGACGGGGACCCCGGCCGGGGTATAGCGCAGGGCATCGCGTTCCGCCAGGGTGGCGGCAAGCCGAAGCTGGTTCAACGCGGGACCTCTTGCTGGTTGCAATCCATGCTGCCGTGGCCGACGCTGTCAGCCATGGCGCGCACCGCAGTCCGCACTCAGGCGGCCTGGCCTTCGGTGGTCGTTTGCGCGGCCTTGCGGGCTTCTTCGCGCTGCACTTCCTTCATCATCGGCGAAGGTGCGGTCTCGGCCTTCTTGGTCTGCACGATCAGGTGGCGCAGGACGGCGTCGTTGAACTTGAACGCGTGTTCCAGTTCAGCCAGCGTTTCCTTGCCGCATTCGATGTTCAGGCAAACGTAGTGAGCCTTGGCCAGCTTCTGGATCATGTAAGCCATCTGGCGACGGCCCCAGTCTTCCACGCGGTGAACGTTGCCGTTCTGCGAGGTCACGAGCTGCTTGTAGCGCTCGATCATGGCCGGCACTTGTTCGCTCTGGTCCGGGTGGACGATGAAGACGATTTCGTAATGACGCATTGACGCTCCTTCTGGATTAGCCACCCGGGCGTCACGAGTCCGGTGTGGCAAGGTTGAATAGCCTTAAATTATAGCGCGCATAGCAGCAAGTGCGCAAGCCGCTGTTTACACAGGCAAATCAGGCGTTGGCAAACATGGCCTGCAGCCTTGCCGGATCTCGCGCCAGCCCTGCATCGGCTGCCAGCGCCAGGGCCAGCAGCACGCGCGCCTTATAGGGATTGAGGTCCGTTGCGGAAACAAAAGCCCCATCCGCCGGGCTGAGCTGGGGCGGAATCGCCACATGGCCGGCCCCGGTGCGGGAACTGCGCACCACGGCCACGCCCGCGGCAGCGGCATCGGCCAGCGCCTCGGCCAGTACCTCATGCACCGAGCCATTGCCGGCGGCAGCCACCACCAGCCCGGCAACGCCCGCGCGGACCAGCGCATCCACAGCCACCCTGCCCGGCTGGGCGTAGCTCGCCACGATCTCCACCATCGGCCACGCCGCCGGCATCGGCCCGATCACCCAGGCCGCGCGCGGCGCGCGGGCGAAGCGCACGTAGTCATCCTGCACGAAACCCAGCGGCCCGCAGGCCGAGACAAAGGCGTCAACTGCCGACGTGTGGGCCTTGGCCACATCCCGCGCAGCGTGGATCTGCTGGTTCAGCGCCACCAGCACCCCCTTGCCGCGCGCATCGGGATGAGCGGCCACGCGCACCGCATCCAGCAGATTCAGCGGACCATCGGCCGACAGCGACGTCGACGGACGCATTGCCGCCGTCATCACCACGGGCACCGGACACGATTGCGTCAGGTGCAGCGCCATCGCGGTTTCTTCCAGCGTATCGGTGCCGTGCGTGATCACGATGCCGGCCACGTCGGGCTGCGCGGACCAGTGCTCAACCCGCGCCGCCAGCGTTTGCCAGAGCGTGAAGGTCATGTCCTTGCTGTCGACCTGGGCCACCTGCTCGGCTTCGATGCGGGCCGCCGACTGCAGCGCGGGCACCGCTGCCAGCAACGACGACACCGGCACGGTCGCCGCCTGGTAGCGTGCGCTGCTGGCGGAGTTGCCGGCCGCGCCAGCGATGGTGCCGCCGGTGGCCAGTACGACGATGCGAGGCAATTGGGTCATGGGGGCGTGCAAAGAAAGTGGGAAAACAGGAATGCCGATTGTAACGGGCGCGCCCCGCCTCGCCGCCGGCCCGCGCTGGCGATCCACATTCCGTCCATGCGACTCGCCCCAAAAATTCTGCTTGCGCTCAGGCCGATACTGTATAAAATCACAGCATACTGTTTAAACATACAGTGCCTGGCCAGCCGGATGCAGGATAAAGGATCGACCGATCCCTTACCCGGAATCCCCGTGGCCCTGCACGGAACGGCGATCCCATGGCGACCCTGACACCCCGGCAGCAGCAGATTTTCGATCTGATCCGCAACACGATCCGCCATACCGGCTTTCCGCCCACGCGCGCCGAGATCGCCGCAGAATTCGGCTTCTCCTCGCCCAATGCCGCAGAAGAGCACCTGAGGGCCCTGGCACGCAAGGGCGTGATCGAACTGACCCCGGGCGCCTCACGTGGCATCCGCCTGAAGGTGGCACGCAGCGATTCGGAAATGCCCGACCAGTTTTCGTTGCCGATGGCCGGCGTGATGCAGCTGACGCTGCCGCTGGTGGGCCGTGTTGCTGCCGGCAGCCCGATTCTCGCCGCCGAGCATATCGACCGCCAGTACCAGGTCGACGCCTCGGTCTTCGACGAACGCCCTGATTACCTGCTGCGCGTGCGCGGCCTGAGCATGCGCGACGCCGGCATCCTCGATGGCGACCTGCTGGCCGTGCGCCGCGCCAGCGAAGCCGCCAACGGCAAGATCGTGGTGGCGCGCCTGGGTGATGACGTGACCGTCAAGCGCCTGCAGCGGCGCGGTGGCCATATCGAACTGATCGCAGAAAACCCGGACTTCAGCAACATCATCGTGGAGCCTGGCGAGGAGTTCTCGCTGGAAGGCATCGCCGTCGGGCTGATCCGATCCTCCGGCTTCTAGCCGGGCACCGCAGGCCAACCGCCTGCGCGGGCCCACCCGCTTCCATTGCTTTGCAGACGCCGCCCGGCTTGCCGGGTGTTGACCCCGCTTTGCCTAAAAGAGGTGCCACCATGCCGCAAATCCACCAAGTCGCCGCCCGTCGCCCGGTCAAGCCCGTGCCGTTCCGCCAGAGCAAGGGCGTACGCGTCTACCAGGGTACGCAGCGACGCACCATGGTCGGCAGCATGGCGGCGATCTGCCGCATGCTTGAACTCGAAACCGCCGAAAAGCTGGCTGCCTGAACCCTACGGGTGCAGCCCGCGTAGCCGTGGGCCCTGCCCTCAGCTACGCGCGCACGCCTTGGCTTCTGCTTCCAGCTCTTGCGGTGTCAGCTGCGGGAACCACGTATCGCTCTTGCGCAGCTCCAGCGCCGTACCATCCGGCTTCGCCGTCAGCGAAATCAGATAGGCGTATTGGTATTCACCGCCAGACGTGGTCTGGCCGATGCGAATCTCAGTCTGGCTCTTCGCCGGATAGTTGACGACCGCGGCGTCATCGCCCAGATTGTTGCGAAGGCATTTCGCAACATCGCCCATCTTGGCAGGCGTGAACAAGCGCATAGGCGCACGCGCGCGAATGTCCTTTTCAGAAGTACCGGTGGCACACCCTGCCACCATGGCTGCCATCGCTACGCCAATCACTGCCGCTCGAACAGACATACCACCCCCGGGGAATGCAAAACGGCGCCCTCGCGAGGCGCCGTTTTGGAAAATGCTTTGGGGTGGCTGATGGGACTCGAACCCACGACGACAGGAATCACAATCCTGGACTCTACCAACTGAGCTACAGCCACCGTAGAGGTCATCAGCGCGTTACGTTGCTGATCGACGAAAAACAAGATTATACAAACAGTTTCCCGGGATGGCTAGTATCCCGCACAATTTTTTTTGAGAGGAAAGCTCAGGTTCGGGACGGGCTCCACTTTGCCTCAAGCAGCACTGCCTGCTTGATGGCTTCGACGGTCTCGGCTTCGGTATCGAACTGCCCCAACAGGCGGCGCGACTTGCCATTCAGCACAGCTTCCTGCAACGCCTTGCCAGCGGCTTCTGAAGTGCCGGGGTGCCAGCAGTAGCGTGCCGTCCATTTGCCGTCCTGCAGTTGCTCGGCAACCCAGACCACTCTGAAGTCTTCATAGACAACGCCGAACGGCGCTTCGTTTTCCACGTTTGCTTTTTCCACGCTGCTCCCCCTGCCGGCATCGGTCCGCATACCATGCCTTGTCTCGCCTGGGGCAATTCGAGGGATCGTATCACGGCCGTCGATCAGGGAGCCCAGCCCGGCTGGCACCTTCGCGCACGCCGTTGATCGCTCGTGCAAATATGCTGTGCACAGCCCCTACCTCTGCAGGGTTCATGCCGCAAATGCGCGAAGCGATACTTGTGCCTGAGGGACATTGCCCCCCCTCGACCTTCCCGTCAGGCGGCCTGCCCCATCGGGCCGCCTGCCTCTTTTTGGCCACCCTGCCCTCTCATTGCCGTGGCGCCAGCACCTGGCGATGGAACCTCACGAGCGTATGCGAGCCCAATCGACGTCATCGACAAAATCGGCACGTCAACGAACGCAGGGAACGGGAATGCAAATCAAGTGTAGATGGCCTGCGCGGATTCTTGCGCTGACGGCATTGGCGGCCTTGCTCGGCGGATGCGCTGGCGGCGGGGTCGACGGCAGGGAATCCAGCATCACGACATACGGCACGCTGGACGTAGGCATCAGCCATACGCGCTAGCCTGCTAGCGTGACCGATGGAACTCTTTACGAGGGCGACCGTCTAATCCCCTCGTCTTGCGCATGCAAAGCGAGCGCGCAAAAAAAGAGTCCGCAGCGCGGACTCTTAAATTTAGCGATCTCAAATGCCCTGAAGGCGGTTGCACTGTAACTGTCATGCCGGGAATGCACCATTCGGGTAAACGAAGAGCAACAAGCCTGGCGTAGCAGCAAAAAAGCGCCGACAAAAAAAAGCCCGCCGAAGCGGGCTAATAATCAGTTGAAGAAAGCCCTGTATTCGAGGGCAGGCACAGTGTATGGAAGTGCCCTGCCTCAGCGAATTAGGGGAATCCCTTTCCTGGCGCCGGTTTCCGGGCGATCAGGCATTGCAAGTGCGGCGCGCGGTACCCCCCGCGCAGCCATGCACATTTTCACGATTCGGAGTTAGAGCGCGGCCTCGGCAGTGCGCGCGCGGCCCACGCTCGCTTACGCGGCCAGTGGCTCTTGTGCCTGCGGCCGCAAGTGCGCGCGCGCCTCTTCGAACAGCGCATCCACATCGGCACGCGTGCGTGCCGCATTCATGCGCTTGGCATCCGACAGCACGCGGCGCCAGCCGCGCCCGCCTGCAATGCCACGATGCAGGCCAAGCATGTGGCGCGTGACCGCGCCCATATAACCACCGCGCTCCACCAGGTCGCCGACATAGCGTTGCATCGCCAGCTCGACATCGAGCCGCGACGGCACCGGCGCGCTCGCATCGCCATAGAAGCGCGCATCCATTTCGGCCAATACATAGGGCTGATGGTATGCCTCGCGACCGATCATCACGCCATCGACGTGCTCGAGGTGGGCCGCCATCTCGTCATAGCTGACGATGCCGCCGTTTATCAGGATCTCCAGGTCAGGAAACTCCTGCTTCAGCTGGTACGCCACCTCATAGCGCAGCGGCGGAATCTCGCGGTTTTCTTTCGGGCTCAGGCCCTTCAGGATCGCATTGCGCGCGTGGACAATAAACGTGCCGCAACCCGCCTCGGCCACCCGGCCGACGAAATCACGAACGAAATCGTAGTGCTCGATCTTGTCGATGCCGATCCGATGCTTGACGGTGACCGGGATGTCCACCGCATCGCGCATCGCCTTGACGCAGTCGGCCACCAGTTGCGGCTCGGCCATCAGGCAGGCGCCGAAGGCCCCGCGCTGCACGCGCTCGGACGGGCAGCCGCAGTTCAGGTTGACTTCCGCATAGCCCCACTGCTGGCCCAGCTTGGCCGCCATGGCAAGGTCGGCCGGCTCGCTGCCGCCCAGCTGCAGCGCGACCGGGTGTTCGGCCGCATCGAAATCCAGGTGGCGCGGGACGTCGCCATGCAGCAGCGCGCCGGTGGTCACCATCTCGGTGTAGAGCCAGGTGTGGCGGCTGAGCTGGCGGTGGAACATGCGGCAATGGCGGTCGGTCCAGTCCATCATCGGTGCTACGGATACCCGGCGCGGGCTTGTAGCAGCGATTTTCCCTTGATAATCAGTCATTTCACAGCGATCCACCTGGACCGATATTCCTACCTAGAAAAACTCAAAAATTGCCTCGTCGGTCAGCTGCGAAACGGCGAGTTCGCTGATGAGCGGAAGCGCTTGAGTTTACCATCGAGGGGCTGATCGAGACCGATAGAGGCAACGCGTGCAGCACAGATAACATACATATTCGGACTCCGCTGATTGATTCCCGAAGGCTTCTGCGCGCAAATGGGAAGAAGGTGCGTGCCCGCCCCCAACAGGGGCCCAGCACCCCGCCCACAATATGCTATGAGTCGCTTAATCAGATGAACTTCCTTGAATCCGAAATCCGGGATAACAGCATCCTGCGCAAAGATCTTGAAGAGCTAGTAAGAGAACGCTTTGGTTACACGCTCAACCGTCCGGATTCGCCGCACGAGATTGTCAAGCTCTTGAGGCTTGATGAACTGGAGCGCGAAATTCATTGGCGCAAGGCCAAGCTCCTTTTCGACGGCAAGTCGCTGCAGTGGATAGAGAGCGGCGCAACGCGGATGCGTTGGCCGGCCGTCTCAGGGCGGACGGGCTACCAGACCAAGGAGCATCAGAGCACCAAGGACGCAGGCCCCATACCGGAAGGCCTGTATACCGCGCGGCAGGATGATTTTCAGCGCTGGGAAGATACGAGCATCTTCAACAGAGCTGCCTGCATTCTCAGGCTCATCAACATCAAGGCCGGGCGATGGCTAGGCTGTACGACAGCCTGGGGAACCCGGCGCATTGGGTTGCAGCCACGCCAGGGAACAAACGTGTTTGGCCGAAGCAATTTCACGATCCAAGGCGGAAGCTACCCTGGCTCAGCAGGTTGCATCGACCTCACCAGCTCAATGAATTCCCTTGCCAAAGAGTTTTTGTACTATGCCAAAGACATGGAACTGGAAGTTCGCTATTAAGGCTGTCGGATCCGGCATCCTCGGTCTCGTCGCCATGCTGATGCTGGTAGAGATATGGGGAGCCTGGACAGCCCCCGAGGAATATCCGTTCGGCGGCCAAGGACCATCTGCGGCGATGTGGGCATATCAATCACAGGCGAACTACCTGCTGTCGTGCTTCGGATTCCTGCTCGGTTGCTCCCTTGCAATTTGGGCATTGCTGGCGATGAACCGCAGCATTTGGCTGCGCTGGCTGGCCGGAATGCCGGTGCTTCTCCTCTGGGTATGGATGGCACTCGACGGTTCTCGACTCGACCTCTGACCGTTCGCTGACAGGAACCGGGGCGGATGCGCACGCCTTCGTAACCTGGCACGTCCACCCCCACCGGAGTTACAGGCTACCGCGTCGAGGTTCGCAGCGCCCCGCCGCTGCAGTTTCAGCGCGGCGCAGTCCGCTCGATCCAGCTTGCAAACGTCGTCAGGAATTTGCCGAGAAAGCCCTTGGTCGACTCATTGGCAATCCCGCCCTGCTCATCAAACACCTTGTCGACGCCGCTGATATACGCCTCAGGCTGCTGCAGCATCGGGACATTGAGGAACACCATCGACTGGCGCAGGTGCTGATTGGCACCGAAGCCACCGACAGCGCCGGGCGATGCGCTGATGATGGCGCCAGGCTTGCCGTCCCAGACGCTGCTGCCGTAGGGCCGCGAGCCCACGTCGATGGCGTTCTTCAGCGGCGCGGGCACGGAGCGGTTGTATTCCGGGGTCACGAACAACACGGCGTCGGCGCGGCGGACGCGGTCGCGGAAGGTGGTCCAGGCCTGGGTAGGTTTGTCGTCCAGGTCCTGGTTGTACAACTGCAGCTCGCCGATCTCGACAATCTCCAGCCTCAGCTGCGGCGGCGCCAGTTCGATCAGCGCCTTGGCCAGTTTGCGGTTGTACGACTCCTTGCGCAGGCTTCCCACCAGTACAACGACATCACGAGGATTGCTCATTGCGGCTCCTTTGACTGTGTGGACGGAATGACGCGGACGGCGCCCGCGGCCAGGCTTGCCATGGCCACGGGCGCGGATCCAGCCGTCACTCTACCCGAGTCGGCGCCGCCACGTCCTGCGCAGCGGATGTCAGGCAGTCTTGCCCAGCGCCGCCAGCGGATGCTCCTCGGCGCGCCACGGGCTATCGAAGAACGACAGCACCTTCTCGCGGCTGACATCATCAAGCCGCGCATGCTGCCAGCGCGGCTTGTGGTCCTTGTCGACAGCCAGTGCGCGGATGCCCTCGACACCGTCGCCCTTGCGGAACACGTAGTACATCATGTCCAGTTCCATGCGCAGTTCGTCGTCCAGCGACATGCTGCGCGCACGGCGGATCTGCTCCAGCGTGACGCACAGCATCAGCGGCGAGCGGCTGCGCAGCATGGCGGCGGTCTGCGCGGCCCAGTCGCCCGGGGCGTCGCTGACGGCGGCAAGGATATCCGGCATGGTGTTGCCCGCGAACAGGCTGTCGATCTGTGCCGACAGCCCGGCCAGCGTGCTTTGCGCCGGCACGCAGTCATTGCGGTGCGCAGCGGCAAAGCCTTCGATGTGGGCCAGCACGGCGTCGCCGCTGGCAAACTGCTGCGCACGCAGCGAATCGACCAGCTCGGCCAGCCGGTTGCCCGGCAGATAGGCGTCGGCCAGCCCGGCGTAGAGCGCGTCGGCGGCATGGATCAAGGTGCCGGTCAGCCCCAGGTACTCGCCGATGCGGCCCGGTGTGCGCGCCAGGAACCAGCCGCCGCCCACATCCGGGAACAGGCCGATATTGGTTTCCGGCATCGCCATCTTGGTGCGATCGGTGACCAGGCGCAGCCGCGCCCCTTGCGAGATACCCATGCCGCCGCCCATCACCACGCCGTCCATCAGCGCGATATAGGGCTTGGCATAGCGGTGGATCAGGAAGTTCAGCGCGTATTCCTCGACAAAGAACTGGTCGAGCAGCGGATCGCCTTCGTGCGCAGCCTTGTGGAAATAGCGGATATCGCCACCAGCGCAGAAGGCTTTGCCGCCGGCACCGGCGACCACCACTGCCACCACCTCGGGCGCGGCGGCCCAGGTCTGCAGCGCCTGGGTGATGGCGCGGATCATGTCGAGCGACAGGGCGTTGAGCGCCTGCGGGCGGTTCAGCGTCAGGTATCCGATGCCACCGCGGACCTCTGTCGTGACGAATTCAGTCATGTCGTACTCCTCCAATGCAACTCGCGATTTTACGCCAGTCGCATCGGCAAGCGCACCCCTGTGGGCAGCTTGCGGCGCATGCACAGACACTGCGCATGCGCCCTGCACCGTCAGGCCAGCCGGAACGTCGCCACCAGCGAGGTCAGGCGCTGCGCCTGGTCTTCGAGCGATGCCGCCGCGGCTGCCGCCTGCTCCACCAGCGCCGCATTCTGCTGCGTCATGCTGTCCATCTGCGACACCGCCACGTTGACCTGCTCGATGCCGTTGGACTGCTCGTCCGAGGCCGCGCTGATATCGCCGATGATGGCGCTGACGCGCTGCACCGCATCGACGATGTCCTGCATCGCCCGGCCCGCGTTATCGACCAGCCCCGAGCCTTCACGCACATTGGCCACCGAGGCGCCGATCAGCGCGCGGATCTCCTTCGATGCACCGGCGCAGCGCTGGGCCAGGTCGCGCACATCGCCGGCCACCACGGCAAACCCCCGGCCGTGCTCGCCGGCACGCGCGGCTTCCACGGCCGCGTTCAGCGCCAGGATATTGGTCTGGAACGCAACCTTCTCGATCACGTCGATGATGTCGACGATCTTGCCCGAGCTGGCATCGATCGATTGCATGGTGTTGACCACGCGCAGCACGGCCTCGCTGCCGCGCTCGGCCAGGGTCGCGGCATCCGTTGCCAGCCCGCGGGCCTCGCGCGCGCTGTCGGCATTCTGGCGCACGGTACTGGTCAGTTCCTCCATGCTGGAGGCAGTCTCTTCCAGCGAGGCCGCCTGCTGCTCGGTACGCTGCGACAGGTCGGCATTGCCGCTGGCGATCTGCTTGCTGGCCGCGGCGATCGAGTCCGCGCCGCCGCGCACGTCGCCCACCATGGCCACCAGGCTGGCCTGCATCCGGCCCAGCATGCCGAGCATGCGCGCGGTCTCGTTGCGCGCTGACTCGTCGGCCAGCACCTCGCCGCCCGAAGCCGCGACGCTCAGGTCGCCACCCGCGATCCTCTCGAAACGCCCGATCGCCGTATCCAGCAGCTGGACGATCGAACGGCGCAGGCGCCATGCCACCACGGTGCTGAAGGTCAGGCCCACTGCCAGCACGCATGCCGACAGCGTGAACAGGTTGCGGTAGCGTTGCTGCGACGCCTCGTAGACCTGCTTCGCGCTGGCGATCTGCAGCTTGTTCAGTTCGGTATTGACGGCGGTGAAGGCGATGTCGAGCTGCGGGATGGTCTCGAGCACGGCCTTCATCACGCCATCGCGGTCGCCGGCATGCAGCGCGGCGATCATTGGCGCGACGCCCTGCTTGAAGAGCGCATCGCGCTTGGCGGTGACATCCTCCACCGCCCTGTCTTCGTCAGCCGGGCGCGGCAAGGCGAGATAGGCCTGCCAGGCTTTCTCGGAATCGCGCGCAAAGCCTTCCGCGGTCGCGGCGCGCGCCTTGGCATCGACGGGGTCCGTGGCGAAGGTCGCCTGGTCCAGCAGCACGCGCACCAGCAACTGGTTCGAACGCGCTTCGGCCAGGTTGACCGCGGCCGACAGCTGCTGCTCATAGATCTGGTGCGTCGCCTCGTTGCTGCGCGACATGCCGAGCCAGCCCACTGCGCCGACAATCAACAACAACAAGTTCGCGACGATGGTGAGGAACCACAATCTGGCTCCGATGGTTGTGTTCTTGAACATGAAGGCTCCGGGGGAAGAGGAATCAGGGAAATCGGGAGCGCGCGCCGCGCCGCCGCCCTGTTCAACTACGGCGCGCTGGCTGCGTCCTTTACCGGTATTGACCACCTTCACACGCGTGACAGAATTGCGTGGCAGTACAGCAATCCACCATGTGGCGGATGCGCCGCGAAACCCCGCGCCGCGCCGTTTGGAGGAACCCCTCGTGGCAATTCCATGCGGAATATGCAAACTGGCGAGATGAATACTGAATCGCTCGATCCCGGACTGGTGCTGCTGGCCTTTGCGCCAGTGTTCCTGCTGACCATCGGCGCCGAGGCTTGGTACTGGGCCCGCCGCGACCCGACCGTCTACAGCCCGCGGGACACCGTATCCAACGCGGCACTGGCGCTGATGCACCAGGCGTCGGATGCGTTCTTCCTCTGGCTGATGATCCGCACGGTCTACACGTGGTGCTACCAGCACGGCCTGCGCGCCATGCCGGAGGCCCTGTGGTCATTCGCGCTGCTATTGCTGCTGCAGGACTTTCTCTATTACTGGTTCCACCGCGCCAGCCATCGCGTGCGCTGGCTGTGGGCTTCGCACGTGACGCACCATTCGTCGGAAGGCATGAATTTCTCGACAGCGTTCCGGCAGAGCCTGACGTATCCGCTCTCAGGCATGTGGCTGTTCTGGATTCCGCTGGCGTGGATCGGCTTCACGCCGGACTGGGTGATCCTGGCGGTAGGCGTGAACCTGGCCTTCCAGTTCTTCGTGCATACGCGGCTGGGGCAACGCTGGCCGCTGATCGAGTCGCTACTGAATACGCCATCGGTTCATCGCGTCCACCATGCGAAGAACCCGCAGTACATCGACCGCAACTACGCCGGTGTGCTGACGATCTGGGACCGCCTGTTCGGCACCTTCGTGCCGGAGCAGGAAGCACCGGTCTATGGCATCACGCGGCAGGTGCGCACGCACAACCCGCTGACGCTGACCTTCCACGAATGGCGCGACATGTTCGCCGATGCCTGGCGCGACCGCGACCTGCGCTACCTGTGGAAGCCGCCCGAGTGGCGCAGCCCGCGCGCACCGGCGCTCGAAGTCGTGCCTGGCGCGCAATAGCCATCGCCTTCACAAGTTTCCGCAGGAACCAGACTATTAATTTCTGCGCAGAAAATACGAAATTGACCGGCCGCTGGCACCGGCATTTACTTCCATCCGGTGCCCGTGCCGATGCAGCGCGTTGCTGCGCATCGTAGCGATCCTCGACAGGGGCAGGCAAAGCACCCGATGTGGAGATCGCGGCAATGGCGTGCGCATGGTCGAGATTCACCGCCGTAACGATGGGCCCGCTCGCGGTGGCCGCCGCCGCCCAGTTGCTGCCCTGCCCTGCCTACGCGCAGAAGGCCATCTCGGGCGATGGCATCGCACAGATCGACCTGCGGCAGCCTGCGTCGTTCAGCACCTATACCGTCACCGGAGACCCGGCCTCCACGGACGTGACATTTATCGGCAGCGCCTTCGTTGCGGATACCGATGCGGTCACCGACGGCGGTTCCGCCAGGTCCTATGTGTTCCGTAATCGCGGCACGATCCGCACCAGTGGCACCAAGTCGGCGGGGGTCTTGCTCGGCTCCGCCGACGCGGGCAGCACGGTGGTCAATACCGGCCTGGTCGAAAGCGACAGCACTGGCGATGGCATCCGTATCCGCGGCATGGCCGGCGTGGTGCGAAACCAGGGCGGCGCCATCCACGGCGGCACCACCGGCGTGCTGCTGGAGCGCGGCGGCACGGTGACGAACCTGGCCGGCTCGGTGATTGGCGCCAGCAGCGGACACGGCATCAGCGTCGTGAACGATGGCGGCAGCGTCGCCAATGCAGGTGCGATCTCTGGAAGACTGATCGGCGTTCTGTTGGACAGCGGCGGCAACGTGGCCAATGGCTCGACGGACGGCGGCACGACCATCGCCACCGGCGCGGAGATCACCGGCGGCACATACGGGCTGTGGATCGGCGGCAGCGGCGGCAACGTGGTCAACTTTGCCGGCAGCACGATAAGGGGTAACGGCAATGCAGGCGTCCTGATGGCCGGCGCGTCCGGCACGGTCGACAACCATGGCACCATCGACGGCCTGGAAAACGGCATCCGGCTGGAAAGCGGCGGCACGGTCATCAACCGCGGCATCGTGCGTGGCGGCACCACGGCCGGCATAGCGCTGGCCAACGGCGGCACGGTGGAACACCTGGGCGGCCAGATCGTGGCGCAGGCCGGCAGTGGCGTGCAGGCCACCGGTGGCGCCATCATCAACAGCCACGCCACGATCGAGGGCGCGCCCAATGCGGTGCAGTTTATGGCGGGCAACAACACGCTGGCATTGCACGCCGGCTCCGTCACCGTCGGCGCGCTGCGCATGGGTTCCGGCGCCGACCGCGTGACCGTGTTCGCCGATGCGGATATCAGCCGGGTGCCGTTGTATGAAGGCGGCACCGGCGGCAGCACGCTGGCCTTCGACGGCTATCGCGGCAGCGTGCCGGGCAGCATCGATCCCTGGACCGTGGTCGCTGTCACCGGCGGCGCGGATGTCACGTTCACCAGCGGCACGCTGTATGAGGCCGGCCTGTTCCGGATCGACAGCGGCGCCACGCTGCGCTTCAGCGGCGATGGCGGAACGCTGATCGGGGATGCAAGCACCCAGGGCACGCTCAGCTTTGCCAATGGCTCCGGCGCCGGTGTCTATCGGGTGACGGGCACGCTGGCAAATGGCGGGCTGGTCGACCTGGCCTCGGCGTCGGGCGGCGCCGGCCAGCTACTGTTCGCCAGCAATTACGCCGGCAGCGGCGGCACGCTGCGCCTGAAGACCGTCCTTGCCGGCGACGGCGCCGCATCGGACCGGCTCGTCATCGATGGCGGCACGGCGACCGGCACCACCGGCCTGCGCATCATCAATGCCGGCGGCGCGGGCGCGCTGACCACGGCCAACGGCATACTGGTTGTCGATACTGTCAACGCCGGCACCACCACGCCCGCCGCGTTCGCGCTGGACGGCCGCGCCGTGGCCGGCGCTTACGAGTACCGCCTGTTCCGCGGCGGCACGGACGGCAGCAATCCGCAGGCCTGGTACCTGCGTTCGGCAAAGCCGCCGCAGCCGGCGCCACCGGGTCCCGGCCCCACTCCCTCACCGCCCGAACCGCCTGCGCCACCGCGGCCCCAATACCGCCCTGAAGTTGCCGCCTACCTCGCCAACCAGCGGTTGGTCGGGCAGATGTTCGTGCATAGCCTGCATGACCGCCTCGGCGAGCCGCAATACGCCGAAGGCATGGATGCCCGCAGCGGCCCTGACAGCGCCCCCGGCAGCATCCGTTCGGGCTGGCTGCGCGCGCTCGGCAATTGGGAAGGCAGCCGCAGCCGCGATGGCAATTTCAAGCTCGGCACTGAAGCATTCCTGCTGCAGGGCGGCGTCGAGCTGGCGCGCTGGCGCGTGGCCACCGGCTCCGATCGCTTGCACGTGGGCGCAATGGGCAGCTACGGCAACGCCGGCAGTGATGCCCGCGCCGACGGCAATCCGGCGCGCGCCAAGGGCAGCGTGCAGGGTTGGAGCATCGGCGCCTACGGCACCTGGTACCAGAACGACGAGCACAAGCTCGGCGCTTATGTCGACACGTGGCTGCAGTACGGTTGGTTCGACAACAAGGTGGAAGGCGACCGCCTGCCGACGGTCGGCTATGGCGCCAACGGCTGGGCCATCTCCGGCGAGACCGGCTATGCGTTCCCGTTGCGCGGCGGATGGGTGGCCGAGCCGCAGGCCCAGCTCGTCTACGTGAAGTACGGCGCCGATGACGTCACCGAGCCCAACGGCACGCGCATCACCGGCGCCGACTCCAGCGGCGTGGTCACGCGCGTGGGTGCGCGCCTGCACCGCACTTTCCTGCGTGTCGACGGCCGCAAGATACAGCCATACGCGACGTTGAACTGGTGGCACGCCGGCATCGACAGCAATATCTCGTTCAACCGGTTGCCGCTCGGCAGCCTGTACCCGTCCAACCGCTATGAGCTCAAGCTCGGCGTCAACGCCGACATCGGCAAGCACTGGAGCGGCTGGGCCAATGTGGCCGGCGCGTGGGGGGCACAAAGTTTCTATCAGTACGCGCTGCGTGCCGGGGTGAAGTACGCATGGTAAGCAGGTGCCTCATTGCCCCGCCGCCAACAAAAAACCGCGCTCACGGGCGCGGTTTTTTGTTGGCGGCGTCAGCGCTTATGCGCCTTCGCGGGAAGCACGCTTGCGCTCGTGCTCCTTCAGGTGACGCTTGCGCAGGCGAATGCTCTTGGGCGTGAGTTCGACCAGCTCGTCGTCGGCGATGAATTCCACCGCATATTCGAGCGACATCTGGATCGGCGGCACCAGGCGCACGGCTTCATCGGTACCCGAAGCACGCACGTTGGTCAGCTGCTTGCCCTTGATCGGGTTGACCACGAGGTCGTTGTCGCGGCTGTGGATGCCAATGATCATGCCTTCATACAGCGCATCGCCCGGCTTGACGAACATGCGGCCGCGGTCCTGCAGCTTCCACAGCGCGTAGGCTACAGCGTCGCCGTCGTCCTGCGAGATCAGCACGCCGTTGTGGCGCTCGCCCAGGCCGCCTTCGCGCACCGGTGCGTAGTCGTCGAAGATATGGCTGATCAGGCCGGTGCCGCGCGTCAGCGTCAGGAACTCGCCCTGGAAGCCGATCAGGCCGCGGGCCGGGATGCGGTATTCCAGTCGGGTACGGCCCTTGCCGTCCGAGGCCATGTCGAGCAGTTCGCCCTTGCGGCGGCCCAGCTCTTCCATCACGCCGCCCTGGTGGCCGTCTTCGACGTCCACGGTCAGCAGTTCGTACGGCTCGTGCTTGACGCCGTCAATTTCCTTGAACACCACGCGCGGACGCGACACGGCCAGCTCGTAGCCTTCGCGGCGCATGTTTTCCAGCAGGATGGTCAGGTGCAGTTCGCCTCGGCCCGACACTTCGAAGATGGTGTCGTCGCCGGTATCGGCCACGCGCAGCGCCACGTTCGACTTCAGTTCGCGGTCCAGGCGCTCGCGCAGCTGGCGGCTGGTCACGAACTTGCCTTCACGGCCGGCCAGCGGCGAGGTGTTGACGCAGAAGTTCATGGTCAGCGTCGGCTCATCCACCTTCAGCATCGGCAGCGCGTCCTGGGCGTCCGGCGCGCACACGGTGCAGCCGATACCCAGTTCTTCGATGCCGTTGATCAGCACGATGTCGCCGGCTTCGGCCTCGGACACGATCTCGCGCTCCAGGCCCTGGAACTTCAGCACCTGGTTGATGCGGCCCTTGATCGGGTTGCCTTCCGGGCCGAACTTGACCACCACGTCCTGCAGCGGACGGGCGCGGCCACGCGAGATGCGGCCCACGCCGATCTTGCCGACGTAGCTGGAGTAGTCCAGCGAGATGATCTGCAGCTGCAGGGGGCCGTCCCGGTCGTCGTCACGCACCGGCACCTTGTCCAGCACGGTTTCGAACAGCGGCTTCATGTCGCCGTCGCGCACGTCTTCGGTCAGGCCGGCAAAGCCGTTCAGGCCCGAGGCGTAGATCACCGGGAAATCGAGCTGCTCGTCGGTGGCACCCAGCTTGTCGAACAGGTCGAAGGTCTGGTTGATCACCCACTCCGGACGCGCGCCCGGGCGGTCGATCTTGTTGACCACCACGATCGGCTTCAGACCCAGCGCCAGCGCCTTGCGCGTGACGAAGCGGGTCTGGGGCATCGGGCCTTCGACCGCGTCGACCAGCAGCAGCACGCCGTCGACCATCGACAGCACGCGCTCCACTTCACCGCCGAAGTCGGCGTGGCCCGGGGTGTCGACGATATTGATATGGGTGCCGTTGTATTCGACGGCACAGTTCTTCGCGAGAATCGTGATCCCGCGTTCCTTTTCCAGGTCGTTCGAGTCCATCACACGTTCGGCGATCTGCTGGTTGTCGCGGAAGGTGCCTGCCTGGCGCAGGAGCTGGTCGACCAGGGTGGTCTTGCCATGATCGACGTGGGCGATGATGGCGATATTTCGGATGGCGCGGGTCATTGCTGCGTCTCGCTTTGGAGAATCTGAGGTAACCCAATATTCTAGCATGTTGCAGCGCAAGACGCGTTGATCGGAACCGCCACTTACCTAGGGAATATCATTGCGAAAAGTGGAATAACCAATTTCCGTTCTTGCGCATCGTTAAACGTGAACATATATTTGCCTCAGCAAAGATTGCAAAGGCAAAGATGTCACGGCTCCCTTCCTCCGATCAGCCAGCCGAATCCACGGCCGGCCAGTTCGATCCCGCCCAGTACCAGATGTCCGACAGCGTCGGCTACCTGATGCAGCGCGCCAAGAACATGCTGGCGCACGGGGTCGAGCAGGAAGTCAGCGGCCTGGACATCACGCAGGCGCAAGCCAGTTGCCTGATGATGCTGGCCACCGGACGCGCCTCGACCGTCACCGACCTGGGCCGTGAACTGAATACCGACATGGGCTCGGTCACGCGCCTGCTCAGCCGCATGGAAAAGCGCGGGCTGATCGAACGCCGGCGCCGCGACACCGACCGCCGCGTGGTCGACCTGTCGGTCACGCCACAGGGCCAGGAACTGGTGGAACGGCTGCCCGCCATCTTCTGCAAGGTACTTGCACACCACTTCCGCGGTTTTTCCGAAGACGAAATCCAACTGCTGCGCAGCATGCTGCGTCGGATCATCGATAACAACAGCGGGTAGCGGGCTGTGCGCCGGCCTCCGGCACGCCAGATCGTCCGGTCAGTCGGGTCAACCGGACACCATATCAGCCCGTAGAAACCGTATGGCTCCGGTAACGGAGCAACACCATGAAACCAGCTCTCTCCTCCCAATCCCCCCAGCGCGCCACCCCACGCGAACTGGCGCGCCGTGCCAGCTCGCTTGCGCTGACTGCCATGGCCGCGGCGGTGCTGGCCGGTTGCGCGGCCCTTGGCAATTCGCACAGCACGCAGACCGTGGCCGACCCGGCCGCGATGGCCACCTCGCAGACCTTGCCCGACGAGCACGGCCAGTGGCCCTCGCAGAACTGGGTCGCGCAGTTCAAGGACCCCCAGCTGAGCGCCCTGGTCGATGAGGCGGTCAAGGACAACCCGAGCCTGCAGGCCGCGTTCGCCCGCGTGGAAGCTTCGCGCGCCATGGCCGATGCCACCCGCAGCGCGCTCTATCCGCACCTGGAGTTCGAAGGCAGCCTGATCCGCCAGCGCTTTTCCGAGAAAGACCTGTTTGAAGGCACCCCGCTGGCGGGATCGTGGCAGAACCAGTCGCGCCTGCAGGTGGGCCTGTCCTATGACTTCGATTTCTGGGGCAAGAACCGCGATGCGCTTGAAGCCGCGCTCTCCGACGACCGCGCCGCCGAGGCTGAAAGCCAGGCCTCGCGCCTGATCCTAGCCACCTCGATCGCCCGCAACTACGCCCGCCTGGCGGCGCTGTACGCCCAGCGCGACGTGGCCGAGCGCGCCATCGCCCAGCGCAGCGACCTGACCGAGCTGTCGCGCCAGCGCCTGGCTGCCGGCCTGGACACCCAGGTCGAGACCACGCAGGCGCGCGGCACGGTGGCTGCTTCGCGCACCGACCTGCAGCGCGTGGACGAGGAAGTCGCCCTGGCGCGCAACCAGCTTGCAGCGCTGCTGGGCAAGGGCCCGGACCGCGGGCTGCAGATCCAGCGCCCGGTGCTGCTGGCGCAGTCCACGCCGACGCTGCCCGACAACCTGACCATCGGCCTGCTGGGCCGCCGGCCGGACCTGGTGGCGGCACGCTGGCGCGTGGAGGCGGCGTCCAAGGACATCAATGTCGCCAAGAAGGAGTTCCTGCCTGACGTCAGCCTGACCGCCTTTGCCGGCCTGGCCGCGCTGGATCCGTCCAACCTGCTGATGGGCGTCAGCCGCACCTTCGGCATCGGCCCGACCATCCGCCTGCCGATCTTCGAAGGCGGCAAGCTGCGCGCCAACCTGAAGGGCAAGTACGCCGGCTATGACATCGCCGTGGCCAACTACAACCAGGCCCTGGTCGATGCGCTGCGCGAGACCGCCGACACCATGACCAGCATCCGCAGTGTCGACAAGCAGATCCAGACCCAGCGCGAAGCCCTGGACCTGGCCGAGCACGCCTATGCCCTGGCCACCACCCGCTACAAGGCCGGCCTGGGCACGCAGCTGACCGTGCTGAACGCCGAAAGCAATGTGCTGCAGCAGCGCCGCTTGGCGACCGACCTGCAGGCGCGCCGGCTGGACCTGCAGATGGGCCTGATGAAGGCGCTCGGCGGCGGCTACGAGGAGCCTGCGGAAGGCCACGAGAGCGCCGGCCACGACCAGGCGCAGCAACAGCACAACACCCAGGCGGGCGCCCGCGGCTGATCCGCGCACCCAGTGATCGAAGACAAGATTATTCAGAAGACATCATGAGCAACAACCAGCAAGCGGCCGGCACCACCCCCCCCCAGCACCCTGCCCAGCAAGCGCCAGCCACCAACAACAACAACGGCAAGCGCAAGCGCATGCTGCTGTCGCTGACCGCGGCAATCGTGGTCGCCGGCATCGGCTATGGCGTTTACTGGGGCATGTACGCCCGCCACTTTGAAAATACCGACGACGCCTATGTCGCCGGCAACGTGGTCCAGGTCACGCCGCTGGTGGGCGGCACCGTGGTGTCGATCTCCGCCGACGACACGCAACTGGTCACCGCCGGCCAGCCGCTGATCCAGCTTGACCGCGCCGATTCGCAAGTGGCGCTGGAACAGGCCGAAGCCCAGCTGGCACAGGCCGTGCGCGAAGTGCGCACGCTGTACGTCAACAATGGCTCGCTAGCCGCCAACGTGGCGCTGCGCGAAGCCGACGTGGCCAAGGCCCGCGACGACCTGCGCCGCCGCCAGGCCATCGCCGGCTCGGGCGCGGTCTCCAATGAAGAGATCTCGCACGCGCAGTCCGCACTCAAGGGTACGGAGTCGGCGCTGCTGGCCGCGCGCGAGCAGTTGGCGTCGAACAAGGTGCTGACCGACCAGACCACGGTGGAGAAGCACCCCAACGTGCAGCGCGCCGCCGCCAGCCTGCGCTCGGCCTACCTGTCGTTCGCTCGCTCGTCCATGCCTGCGCCGGTGACCGGCTACGTTGCCAAGCGCTCGGTGCAGGTCGGCCAGCGCGTGGCCGCCGGCGCCCCGCTGATGGCCGTGGTGCCGCTGGACCAGGTCTGGGTCGACGCCAACTTCAAGGAAGTGCAGATCACGCATATGCGCATCGGCCAGCCCGTGACGCTGGAAGCCGACGTGTACGGCTCCAAGGTGGAATACCAGGGCAAGATCGCCGGCTTCTCGGCCGGCACCGGCTCGGCCTTCTCGCTGCTGCCGGCGCAGAACGCCACCGGCAACTGGATCAAGGTGGTGCAGCGCCTGCCGGTGCGCATCGCGCTTGACCCGCAGCAGCTCAAGGACCACCCGCTGCGCGTGGGCCTGTCGATGACCGTCAAGGTCGACGTGCGCCGCGAGGAAGGCGCCGCCATGGCCGCCGCCGCGCCGGCCAAGCCGATGCAGACCGATGTCTATGACAAGGTTGCGCAGGACGCCGACCAGCTGATCGCGCGCATCATCGCCGCCAACAACGGCGGCCGCAGCACCGGCCTGCCCTCGGCCAGCGCAGCCAACGCCAAGCCCGCCAACACCTGATCATGGCCAACTCCCTCACCGCAGCGCAGTCCGGCGGCAGCCAGGCGCCGGCGCGGCCCGTCCCGCCGCTGGCGCCGCCGCAGCCGCAGCCGCTGACCGGCGGCAAGCTGGTGGTCGGCACCATCGCGCTGTCACTGGCCACGTTCATGAACGTGCTGGACTCGTCGATCGCCAACGTGTCGATCCCGGCGATTTCAGGCGACCTGGGCGTGGCGCCCAACCAGGGCACTTGGGTCATCACCTCGTTTGCGGTGGCCAATGCGATCTCGGTGCCGCTGACCGGCTGGCTGACCACGCGCTTCGGCGCGGTGCGGCTGTTCATCACCTCGATCCTGCTGTTCGTGCTGGCATCGTGGCTGTGCGGCGTCGCGCCCAACCTCGAGACGCTGCTGGCCGCGCGGGTCCTGCAGGGCGCGGTGGCCGGGCCGATGATCCCGCTGTCGCAGTCGCTGCTGCTGTCGAGCTATCCGCGGCAGAAGAGCACCATGGCGCTGGCACTGTGGGGCATGACCACGCTGGTGGCGCCGATCATGGGCCCGCTGCTGGGCGGCTGGATCTCCGACAACATGACCTGGCCGTGGATCTTCTACATCAACGTGCCGGTGGGCATCATCACTGCCTATGTCACCTGGGCCATCTACAAGGACCGCGAAACCCCGACCAAGGTGCTGCCGATCGACCGCATCGGCCTGGCGCTGCTGGTGATCTGGGTGGGCTCGATGCAGCTGATGCTCGACAAGGGCAAGGAGCTGGACTGGTTCCACTCGACCGAGATCGTGGTGCTGACCCTGGTGGCGATTGTCGGCTTCCTGTTCTTCCTGATTTGGGAAAGCCATGAGAAGCACCCGGTCGTCGATATCAGCCTGTTCAAGGGCCGCAACTTCAGCGCCGGCGTGGTGGCCATCTCCGTGGCATACGGGCTGTTCTTCGGCAACCTGGTGATCCTGCCGCTGTGGCTTCAGACGATTGTCGGCTATACGGCCACGGACGCGGGCATCGTCATGGCGCCGGTGGGGATCTTTGCGATCCTGCTGTCGCCGCTGATTGGCAAGAACCTGCCGAAAATGGATGCCCGGTGGGTGGCCACGGTCGCGTTCATCACCTTCGGCATCGTCAGCCTGATGCGCGCCGGCTTCACGACGCAGGTGGACACCCGCACGCTGATGATCCCGACCCTGATTCAGGGCGCGGCCATGGCGATGTTCTTCATCCCGTTGACCTCGATCATCCTGTCGGGCCAGCCACCGGAAAGAATTCCGGCGGCGTCAGGGCTGTCTAACTTCGTCCGGATCACGTTCGGCGCCATCGGGGCGTCGATCTCGACCACGCTCTGGGAAAACCGGACGGCGCTGCACCACGCGCAGCTGGTGGAACAGGTCAACCCGTACAACCCGGCCTACCACGACCAGCTCAACCACCTGATGCAGATGGGCATGAGCCAGGCCCAGGCGGTAGGCGTGATCGAGCGCAATATCTCGCAGCAGGCGGCCATGCTCGGCGCCAACGATATCTTCTGGATCTCGGGGATGCTGTTCTTCGTGCTGATCGGCTTTGTCTGGCTGACGCGGCCGGTCAAGGGCGGCGGCGGGTCGGCGGATGCGATGGCGGCGCACTGACCCAACCTCTCCGGTTTTCAAGACTTGGCCCCTGATCGGGGCCATTTTTTTTTTGCTTCGCGCCGGGTTGCTGCGCCGGGAATGCCCCCCTTGTGTTCCTGTCTTCGTGCCTCTATTATTTCTAAACCGAATTACGGAACCTTGGTTCCGAAAAACGGAACCAGACAAGTAAGAGAGATGCGGAGCGTGGAGTGGCGGAGTGAGCATTCTTGAAGGCGTGGAAAGCGTGCTGGACCTGTTCGGGCATCACCGGCACGAGATCACTTTTAACGATGTCCTGGACGAGCTGGGCCTTGCCAAGAGTTCGGCCTCGCGCCTGCTCGCCCAGATGGTGCGCTATCGCCTGCTGGAACTGCAGCCGACCACGCGGCGCTACCGCCCCGGCGCGCTGCTGATCCGCGCAGCGCAGGCGGCTACGCAGGCCCATCCCTTCGACGAGCAATGCCGCGAGATCCTGGCCACGCTGTCCGATGCCACCGGCTTCACCGCCTATCTGTCCATGCTCGACCACACCGACACTGTCGTGCTGCAACGCCTGAACGGCAGCAACCCGGTGCAGGTGCTGTCGCCGCCCGGCGCACGCCGGCCTGCATTCACGACGGCGATGGGCCGGGTGCTGCTGTCGCGCCTGCCCGAGCCTGAATTCAGCGTGCGCTACGGCGCCGCCGGCGCCCGCAAGCTGCCGAATGCACCCGCTGGCTGTCCTGCCACGATTGCCGAGTTGCGCGAGCGCGTGACGACGGCCCGCGCCGAGCGCAGCGCCATCGCCGTCAATGAAGGCATGCCCGGCATCGGCGCCGTGGCCACCACGCTGGCAGACCCGCTCTCAGGCGACGTGCGCGGGCTGTGCCTGTCATTCACCGCGATGCAGGTCAGCCAGGCCCAGGCCCAGGCGCTGCGCGCGACGCTGGTGCAGGCCGTGGCACCCTTGGGACAGCGCATCGGCGACCCACTGTGGCTCGACGCCGCCCCCCTTATCTAGACTTCGCCGCAACGACCCATGGAACTCCTGTTACTCAGCAACTCCAGCAGCGACGCCGGCTACCTGGTCCACGCCCAGGCAGCAATTCGCGACCTGGCCGCCGGCCGCAAGACTGCCTGCTTTATCCCGTTCGCCGGCGTCACGCGCGACTGGGACACCTACGAAATGCTGGTGCGCGACGCTTTTGCGCCGGTCGGCATCGCGGTGCAATCGCTGCACCGGGTGGCCGAGCCGGCTGCAGCCGCGCGCGCGATCGAGGCGGCCGAACTGATCGTCGTTGGCGGCGGCAACACGTTCCGGCTGTTGCAATGCCTGCGCGAGCGCGGCTTGCTGGCGGCGATCTCAGCGCGGGTGCGATCCGGTGCGGCGCGCTATATCGGCTGGAGCGCCGGCGCCAACCTGGCCTGCCCGACCATCCGCACCACCAATGACATGCCGGTGGCTGATCCAGGCGGCCTCGACGCACTGGCGCTAGTCCCCTTCCAGATCAACCCGCACTACTTCAACCTGGTCGTGCCCGGCTTCCGCGGCGAAACGCGCGACCAGCGCCTGGCCGAATTCACCGTGCTGCAGCCCGACATGCCGGTGCTGGGCCTGCCCGAAGGCAACTGGGTGCGGGTCTCGGACGATCGCCTCGAAATGGGCGGCGCCCATGCCGCACGATGGTTCAGGGGCGCGGACATTGCCGACGTGCAGCCCGGCGCGCTGTCGCTGCCGCGCTGAATTTGCTGGCCTGAGCCCCAGCGTACGGAACCCCACCCCAGCCCCAGGAAGTCAAGCAAGATGTCTATCAAGCAGGTTATTGAATCGATCGAGCTGCTGTCGGCAGCGAATGTCGACGGCGAAGCTGTCGCCTCACTGCTGCGCTCGCGCGGCCTGGACGATGTCGCCGTGACGCGCGTGGAAGAGAACGGCCTCTACACCGATTTCCTCGCCTGCACGGTACCCGGACAGAACCCGGATGCGCCCGCACTTGGCGTGGTGGGCCGGCTGGGCGGCGTCGGCGCGCGCCCGGCCGTGACGGGCCTGGTGTCCGATGCCGACGGCGCCATCGTGGCCGTCGCCAGCGCCCTGAAGCTGGCCGACATGGCCGCCACCGGCGACGTGCTGGCCGGGCCGGTGCGCATCCACACCCATATCTGCCCGCATGCCGCCACCCGGCCGCACCAGCCGGTGCCGATGATGAAATCGCCCTTTGCGATGCGCAAGATGATGTCGCATGAGGTGCACCCGCGGATGGCGGCGATCCTGTCGGTCGACACCACGCGCGGCAACCGCTTCGTCAACCGCCGCGGCGTGGCGCTGACGCCGGTGGCCAAGGAAGGCTGGCTGCTGCGCCTGCCGGAGCGGCTGCTGGACCTGATGGGATGGGTCAGCGGCGAACTGCCGATGGTGTTGCCGTTGACCACCCAGGACATCACGCCGTATGAGAACGGCCTGTGGCATGTCAACTCGATCATGCAGCCGGCCATCGTGACCCCTGCCCCGGTGGTGGGCGTGGCGCTGACCGCGCAGACCACTGTGCCAGGCTGCGCAACCGGCGTCACCAACGCCTTCGACATCGACGTGGCGACGCGCTTCTGCATCGAGGTGGCGAAGCAGTTCGGCCAGGGCCAGTGCGACTTCTACGATGCGGCCGAGTGGGCCGAGCTGCAGCGCCGCTATGGCTCGCTGGCCCATCTGCAGACCGCGGGAACCGCGGCATGAACACGGCTGCCGCACGCCAGCCACGCGTGGCTTTCGTCACCATCGGGCAGGCGCCCAGGACAGATGTGGTCCCGCAGATGATTGCCGACCTGGGCCTGCCGGCCACTGTGGAAGAGTTCGGCATCCTGGACGCGCTGGGCCCGCAAGACATTGCCGCGCTGGCCCCCGCGCCCGGCGAGTACCGCTTTGCCAGCCGGCTGCGTGACGGCACGCAGGCGGTGATGGGCAAGCCGGTGGCCGAGGCGATGCTGGCCCGGCTGATGACCTCGCTGGACGACGGCCGCTTCGACGCCCTGGTGCCACTGTGCACCGGCACCGCCCTGCCGCCGATGCAGACCCTGGTCATCGAACCGCAGCAGGTGGTGGACCACCTGACCGTGGCGCTGGCGCAGGGCTGCAAGCGGCTCGGCATCGTGTTGCCGCTGGAAGCCCAGGTGAGCGGCTTCCATCTGATCCAGCCGGTGCCCTGCGAACTGCGCGTCACGCATGCCTCGCCTTATACCGACTTGAGCACCGATCGCTTCGCGCAGGCGGGCGAGACGCTGCGCGGCTGCGACCTGGTGGTGATGCACTGCATGGGCTACATGGAAGCCATGCGGGCCGAGGTGGCGCGCCATGCCGGCGCGCCGGTGCTGCTCTCCAACCGCATGGTGGCAAGGCTGCTGGGACAGGTGCTGGCGGGTGCAGCGGCCTGAATCAAGGCACGAAGCGAATGCATTTTCGGGTAAGGGCAAGCCCGCTGACAGATTGCCCATGACACTGCTGGAGTGGAAGTAACAATGGAAAAGGTGGCGAAGTGGATGGGGCCGCTGGCACGCGGCATGATGTGGATGAGCGTGGGCGCGGCGGTGATCCCGGGCGCGCAGGCGCAGGAGTGGAAGCCGGCCAAGCCAGTGCGCCTGCTGGTGGGCTTTGCGCCTGGCGGTTCGGCCGACCTGCTGGCGCGCCTGGTGCAGGCACCGCTGTCGGAAAGCCTGGGGGTGCCGGTGGTGGTGGAGAACGTGCCGGGTGCGGGTGGCAATATCGCCGCCGACAAGCTGGCCAAGGCCCCGGCCGACGGCTACACCATCGGCATGGGCGCCGCCGGCGCGATGGCGGTGACCCACCTGCTCAACCCCAAGGGCACGCCATACAAGGCGGATGATTTCACGCCCATCGCCATGCTGGCCACGCAGCCGAATGTCGTGATCATCAATCCGGCCCTGCCGGTCAAGACCATGGCCGACTTCGTCGCCTACGTCAAAAAGACGCCGCAGGTCACCTACGGCACCGCCGGCGTCGGCACGTCGAATCACCTGATTGCCGAAACCATGCTGCACGGCCTTGGCATCGACATGGTTCATGCGCCGTACAAGGGTGCCACCCCGGTGATCACCGACCTGATGGGCGGCCATATCGCCATGACGGTCGACAACATCACCACCGCGGCGACGCTGGCCAAGACCGGCAAGGTCAAGGCGCTGGCGGTCACCAGCAGCAAGCGCTCGCCCTTGTTGCCGGAGGTGCCGACGCTTGCCGAGAGCGGCCTGAAGGACTTCAACATGCCGACCTGGCAAGGCATCTTCGGGCCGAAGGACCTGCCGAAGGCGATCGTGGTCCGCTACAACCAGGCGCTGGTCAAGGCCTTGGCGAACCCGGAAGTCAGGAAGAAAATGGCTGAATTCGGCTCCGAGCCCGTGGGCGATACACCGGAGCATTTCGCCGGGTTCCTCGCCCAGGACCGCAAGATGTGGGCCGATGTCATCAAGACCGCCAGGATCACGCTAGAGTAATCGCTGACGGGGCGGCCGCTTACGCCCCTCACGCAAATTACAGCTTGACCAGCCGCTCCGGCCGCAACGCGCCTTCGCGCATGCGCGCCACGCCCAGCAGCCGGGCCGGCTCGCCGGCATAGACGCGCGCCAGCGCATCTTCCGCCAGCCCGGTGCCGGCCGGCAGGTCGCGCTGGGCGATGCGCTGGCCCTGCAGGAAGCGCCCCGCTGCGGCCTCATCCAGATGCACCGGCGCACACTTCTGCAGCAAGGCGTCCACAGGTGCCAGCATGGCCGGGCGCTGCGCGTCGTCCTGCTGTTCGATCTGCGCCAGCGTCACCGCGCCGTCCAGCGTCAGGTCGCCCACGGCGATCCGGCGCAATCCGGTCAGGTGCGCGCCGCAGCCCAGGGCTTCGCCGATGTCCTCGGCCAGCGTGCGGATATAGGTGCCCTTGCTGCACGTCACCCGCATCGTGAACAACGGGGCATCGGGCAAGGCGCAGTCCAGCAGCGCAATCGAACGGATGGTGACGCGGCGCGCCGCGCGCTCCACCGTCTGGCCGGCGCGCGCGTATTCATACAGCGGGCGGCCGTCCTTCTTCAGCGCCGAATGCATCGGCGGCACCTGTTCGATCTCGCCGAGGAAGCGTGCCAGCGCCTGCTCCACCGCGGCGCGGTCGCAGGTGACCTCGCGCACGTCGAGCAACTCGCCTTCGGCGTCGCCCGTGCTCGAGCGCGCCCCTAGGCGCACCTCGGCGTCATAGGTCTTGTCCGCTTCCAGCAGGTCTTGCGAAAACTTGGTGGCTTCGCCGAAGCACAGCGGCAGCAGCCCCGTGGCAAGCGGATCCAGCGTGCCGGTATGGCCGGCCTTGGCCGCGCGCAAGAGGCGCTTGGCGCGCACCAGCGCGTCGTTGGACGACAGGCCCAGCGGCTTGTCGAGCAGCAGCACACCATGGACCTCGCGGCGCGGCAGGCGCGGCGGACGGTTGGCGTTGGAATCGGTCATCGGGAGAAAGCGGGAGGCGGGACGGCGATGCGGCGCGGATGGCGGCAACGTAAACGTAGTGGCCGCGAAACCCATGCCAGGGCGGCATGGGCGCCGGCTTCAGTCGTCTTTCGAACGCGTGGCGTTCGCTTCGTTGATCAGCTTGGACATCTCGATCGCATGTTCGACCGAGGTATCGTGGAAGAAGCGCAGCGTCGGCACGGTATGGATGTGCAGGCGCTTGTACAGCAGCGAGTGCAGGTAGCCGGCCTTTTCGTTCAGGATGGCTTCCGCCTCGGCGGCTTCAGCGCCCAGCACGGTGAAGTACACCTTGGCGTGCGCATAGTCAGGCGTCAGCGCGACCGACTGCAGCGTGACCAGGCCGAGGCGCGGGTCGCGCAGTTCGCGCTGGATCATCTCGGCCAGGTCCTTCTGGATCTGGTCGGAGATGCGGAGATTGCGGGAGGAGATGTTGCCTTTCTTGGCCATTCAATACTGTCTAGTCGAGATGACAACGGCAGGCCGAAGCCTGCCGTTGCTTGCGACGCCTTACAGCGTACGCGCCACCTCTGTGATTTCGTACACCTCGAGCTGGTCGCCTTCCTGAACATCATTGAAGTTCTTGATCGACAGACCGCACTCAAAGCCTTGCTTGACTTCCTTGACGTCGTCCTTGAAGCGCTTGAGCGAATCCAGCTCGCCGTCGTGGATGACCACGTTGTTGCGCAGCACGCGCACCAGCGAGTTGCGCTTGACCAGGCCGTCGGTAACCATACAGCCGGCCACCGCACCGATCTTCGGCACGCGGAACACCTGGCGCACCTCGACCTGGCCGATGGTGGTCTCGCGCTTCTCCGGCGCCAGCATGCCCGACATCGCCGCCTTGATCTCGTCTACCGCATCGTAAATGATGTTGTAGTAGCGGATATCGATGCCGTTGTGCTCGGCCAGCTTGCGCGCACCAGCGTCGGCACGCACGTTGAAGCCGATGATGACCGCCTTCGAAGCCGTCGCCAGGTTGACGTCGGATTCGGAGATGCCACCCACGCCGCCGTGCACGATCTGCACGCGCACTTCCGCGGTCGACAGCTTCTGCAGCGACTGCACCAGCGCTTCCTGCGAACCCTGCACGTCGGCCTTGACGATCAACGGCAGCGTCTGCACTTCGCCTTCGGCCATCTGCTCAAGCATGTTCTCCAGCTTGGCGGCCTGTTGCTTGGCCAGCTTCACGTCGCGGAACTTGCCCTGGCGGAACAGCGCGATTTCACGTGCCTTGCGCTCGTCCGGCAGCACCAGCACTTCTTCACCCGCGGCAGGCACTTCCGACAGACCCTGGATTTCCACCGGGATCGACGGGCCGGCTTCCTTGGTCGGCTTGCCGTTCTCGTCCAGCATGGCACGCACGCGGCCGTAGGCGCTGCCAGCCAGGACCACATCGCCACGCTTGAGCGTGCCGCTGCTGACCAGGATGGTTGCGATCGGACCCTTGCCCTTGTCCAGCTGGGCTTCCACCACCAGGCCCTTGGCCGGGGCATCCACCGGCGCCTTCAGTTCCAGCACTTCGGCTTGCAGGAGCACTTGCTCGAGCAGGTCTTCCACACCGGTACCCATCTTGGCGGAAACCGGCACGAACGGCGAATCGCCGCCATATTCTTCCGGCACCACCTGCTCCGCCACCAGTTCCTGCTTGACGCGGTCCAGGTTGGCATCGGGCTTGTCGATCTTGTTGATCGCCACGACGATCGGCACACCGGCAGCCTTGGCATGCGCAATAGCTTCCTTGGTCTGCGGCATCACGCCGTCGTCGGCGGCCACCACCAGGATCACGATATCGGTCGCCTTGGCACCGCGGGCACGCATGGCCGTAAAGGCCTCGTGACCCGGGGTATCCAGGAACGTAATCACGCCGCGATCGGTTTCCACATGGTAGGCACCGATGTGCTGCGTAATCCCGCCGGCTTCGCCCGCGGCCACCTTGGTGCGGCGGATGTAGTCCAGCAGCGAGGTCTTGCCGTGGTCGACGTGACCCATCACGGTCACCACCGGCGGACGCGGCAGCGACTCGGCGTCGGTGTGTTCCTCACCGCCCACCACCAGCAGCGCTTCCGGATCGTCCAGCTTGGCGGCATACGCCTTGTGGCCCATTTCTTCCACCACGATCATGGCGGTTTCCTGGTCCAGCACCTGGTTGATCGTCACCATCTGGCCGAGCTTCATCATCTGCTTGATGACCTCGGACGCCTTGACGGCCATCTTGTGTGCCAGGTCGGCCACGGAGACGGTTTCCGGCACGTGCACTTCACGCACCACCGGCTCGGTCGGCGCCTGGAAGCTGCTGCGGCTGTCGTCATGCTGCTGCTGCCTGCCGCCGCGGCCACGCGGGCCACCGCGCCAGCCGCCTACGCCGCCCGACGAATCGCCGCGCGTCTTCAGGCCGCTGCCCTTCTTGCGGCTGCTGTCGTCCTGCCAGCCCGCCTTCACGACCTTGCCCTTCTTGTCGGCGGTCGCCGTGGTCGTGGTCGTGGTGGCCGGCTTCTTTTCGTCTTTCTTCGCTTCCGTGGTCGCACCGGCCGGCTTGACCGGCTTGTGCAGCGTACCGGTCTGCTCGGCCTTCTTCTCTTCAGCCTTGCGCTCGGACGGCGCCTTCAGCACGCGGGGCGGGGCGTTCAGCATCTGCTGGATCGCACGGGCCTCGGCTTCGGCAGCCTCGCGGCGCTTGCGCGCAGCAACTTCCTGTTCGGCGCGGGCCTTGTCGGCAGCAGCCTTGGCCTCGTCGGCAGCCTTCTGCGCCTCGGCGCGTTCGGCGGTGACACGGGCCTTCTCGTCCTCAGCCTTCTTGCGCGAGGAGTCTTCGTTGGCTTCGGTCACGGCGCGCGATGCGGCAGCCTCTTCTTCCGCCTTGCGGGCGGCGAGTTCGGCCTGGCGGCGCTGTTCAGCCTCCAGGGATTCCTGGCGGGCGCGGCGCTCGGCTTCCTCACGCTCGGCGGCCTCGCGGGCGGCCTTGGCTTCAGCTTCCTGGCGCGCCAGCAGTTCGGCCTGTTGGCGTTCTTCCTCGTCGCGGCGTGCCTCGTCGGCAGCATCGACGACAGGCGCCTGGGCTTCGGCCGCGTCGGCCTGGGTGTCAGGCGCAGCTTCGTCGCGCTTGATCAGCACGCGCTTCTTGCGCACTTCCACCTGGACCGTGCGGGTCTTGCCGGTGCCATCCGACTGGCGGATCTCGGAGGTTTCGCGCTTGGTCAGTGTGATCTTCTTGCGGGAGCTGTCGTCGGCCTGGCCGTGCGAACGCTTCAGATAGTCCAGCAGGCTGGTCTTATCCGATTCCGTGATGATGTCTTCTGGCGTCGCTTTGCCCACCCCAGCCGCCTGCAATTGTTCCAGCAGGGCAGCTGCGCTGCGACTCAGTTCTGCGGCCAGTTGGGCAACTGTTGTGCTTGCCATTCAAACCCTTTCAATGCTTGGTTTCTACGTCGGGACAAATCGTTGCGGAAAGCGCGCCCGGGCCAGGTGTAGGCCGGCCCGGCCGTGTCCCTCAGTTGAACCAATGTTCCCGTGCTTTCATGATCAGCGACTTGGCTTCTTCCTCGCTGACACCGGTCATCTCGACCAGCTCGTCCACGGCCAGTTCGGCCAGGTCGTCACGCGTATGGATATCGCCTTCGGCCAGCTTGCCGATCAATTCCGGGTTGAGGCCGTCGAGCGAGCGCAGGTCCTGCGACACCTCTTCCACCTTTTCTTCCCGGGCCAGTTCCATCGTCAGGAGCGCATCACGCGCGCGATTGCGCAGCTCGTTGACGGTGTCTTCGTCAAAGGCCTCGATCTCCATCATTTCACTGATGGGGACATAAGCCACTTCTTCCAGCGTGGAGAAGCCTTCCTCGATCAGGATGTCGGCAACTTCCTCGTCCACGTCCAGCTTGGCCATGAACAGCTTGCGTACGACATCGCTCTCTTCGGCCTGCTTCTGCGCCGATTCTTCCTGGGTCATGATGTTGATCTGCCAGCCGGTCAGTTCGGACGCCAGGCGTACGTTCTGACCGCTGCGGCCGATCGAGACGGCGAGGTTTTCCTCGTCGACCACCACGTCCATGCTGTGCTTCTCTTCATCCACCACGATCGACTGCACCTGCGCCGGCGCCAGCGCGCCGATCACAAATTGCGCCGGGTCTTCCGACCACAGCACGATGTCCACGGCCTCGCCGCCGATCTCGTTACGCACCGCGGTGACGCGCGTACCACGCACGCCCACGCAGGTGCCGATCGGGTCGATGCGCTTGTCATGCGCGACCACGGCAATCTTGGCGCGCACGCCCGGATCACGGGCAGCCGCCTTGATCTCCAGCAGGCCCTCTTCCATTTCCGGCACTTCGTTCTCGAAGAGCTTGATCAGGAACTCGGGCGCGGTGCGCGACAGTTCAATCTGCGGGCCGCGCGCGGCGCGGTCCACATTCAGGATATACGCACGCACGCGGTCACCGGTGCGCAAGTTTTCCTTGGGGATGATCTGGTCGCGGGCCAGCAGCGCTTCCACGCGGCCGGACTCGACGATCAGGCCCTTCTTGTCGGCGCGCTTGACCGTGCCGGTCATGATCTTCTCGCCGCGATCCAGGTAGTCGTTCAGGATCTGCTCGCGCTCGGCGTCGCGGATGCGCTGCAGGATCACCTGCTTGGCAGCCTGCGCACCGATGCGGCCGAACTCGACCGACTCGATCTGCTGCTCGATAAAATCACCCAGCTCGATGCCGGGGGTTTCATCGCGGGCCTCGAACAGCAGGATCTGCTTGTCCGGCTCTTGCAGGCCCAGCTCGTCGGGAACGACCAGCCAGCGGCGGAAGGTTTCATGCTCGCCCGACTCGCGATCGATCGCGACACGGATATCCACGTCTTCCTCGAAACGCTTCTTGGTGGCCGAGGCGAGCGCCGCCTCCAGGGCACCGAATACCACATCCTTGTCGACGTTCTTCTCACGCGCAAGCGCATCGACGAGCAACAGAACTTCGCGGCTCATTGCTTGTTCCCTTTTCTTTGATTTCCTTTGAAGTCGATCACCGGCACCAGGCGTGCCTTGTCGACATCGGATACGGCAAATTCCAGCAGCGCCGGGCCATCTTTGCCCTCGAACTCCAGGCCAATCTTCTCCTCGCCCGCCGCGCCGGTGGGCTCGCGCAGGATGCCTGTGAAGTTCTTCTGTCCGTTGACGGGCAGGCGCAGCGTCACGCGCACCTCCTCGCCGGCAAAGCGAACGTAGTCGGCCAGCTTCTTCAGCGGCCGGTCCAGTCCGGGCGACGAGACCTCGAGGCGTTCATAGTCGACGTTCTCGACCGTGAACACGTGGGTGAGCTGGCGGCTCACCTTTTCACAATCCTCGATGGCAATGCCGGTTTCAGGCTGATCGATATAGACACGCAGCAATCCGGCCGGGGCACGCTCGAGCTCGACCAGCTCATATCCCATGCCGCTTAGGGTGGTTTCGATCAAATCTGCCAGATGCACTGTTATCCCGAGTAATGGCCATCAACACCGTGGCAGGCAAACCCGCCGGTGCCGTCCGGGACGACCCTGCTGCAGCCCTGCCTGTCCGCCATCCCCCCGCTCCAGCGGAGAGAACCGAAAAACGGGCGAACCAAAAAAAAAATGGGCGCAATGCCCATCATTCGCCCATCCTCGACGAGGATGGCTTTTTGAATAGAGTTGAATTATACGCGGATTATGTCGAAAAGGCAAAAGCCAGACATTTACCGCGCACTGCATGCGGCGCCGGCAAGCATTCAGCCCGCCATGCGCCGCAATCAGCGCTTATCGGTTGCCGCCGCGGTTGCCACCACGGTTGCCGCCGCCACCGCCACCACTACCGCCGCGCGGGGAACGGTTACCGCCCGGTTTCGACGCCTTCGGCATCACATTGCCGTTGGCTTCGCCGCCGCCGCCGCGACGCGGCTTGCCCTGACCCTGGCCGCCCAGAGCGCCCTGGCCCTGGCCACCCTGACCGCGCATGCCACCCATGCCGCCCATGCCGGCACCACCGCGCCCCTGGCGTGCGCCAGTGCCGCGCCCGCCGCCCAGGTTGGCCGCGTGCGAGGTCAGCAGCGTGGGCCCGTGGCTGATATAGCCCATCGAGGTCTTCATCGGATCCGGCTGGCTGCTGCGGCCGCCGCCAGCGCCCCGGGCACCGCCCTGGTCGAAGCGCGGCAGGCCGTCCATGCCCGTGGGCATCGGCATGCCGGCAATCGCGGCTTCGGTGCGCTGCTTGCGGCCGCCCACCTTGGTGGCACCCTTGGGGGCCTGCTCGCCCTTGCCGGGCACCTTCAGGCCAACACCGGCCATCAGCGCCTTGACGTCATTCGGCTCGACTTCCTGCCAGCGGCCGCGCTTGAGGCCACGCGGCAGCAGGAACTGGCCGTAGCGGGTGCGGATCAGGCGCGACACGGTCAGCCCGACCGCCTCGAACATGCGGCGCACTTCACGGTTGCGGCCTTCGGTCAGGGCCACGTGGTACCACTGGTTGACGCCTTCGCCACCGCCGTCGGCAATGCGCAGGAAGTTGGCTTCGCCGTCATCGAGCTTGATGCCGTGCAGCAGGCGCTGGCGATCGGCTTCGGCCAGTTCGCCCAGCGTACGCACCGCGTACTCGCGCTCCACGCCGTAGCGCGGGTGCATGAAGCGGTTGGCAATGTCACCCGAGGTGGTGAAGATCAGCAGGCCTTCGGTATTGAAGTCCAGGCGGCCCACCGCGACCCACTTGCCGCTCTTGATGCGCGGCAGGCTGTCGAACACGGTCGGACGGCCTTCCGGATCGGACTGGCTGACGATCTCGCCGGCGGGCTTGTGGTACAGCAGCACGCGCGGCGGCTTGCTCGACACCTTGCGGTGGATCAGCTTGCCGTTCACGCGGACCTGGTCCGCCGGCAGGATGCGCTGGCCGATATGGGCCGGCAGGCCGTTGACTGAAACGCGGCCCTGCAGGATCAGCTCTTCCATCTCGCGGCGCGAGCCCAGCCCGCCCTCGGCCAGCACCTTGTGCAGCTTGGGCGCGTCGTCGTCGGCCGACAGCTCGCGCACCGGCTTGGCCTTGGTGCGCGGGATGACGGTGTCTTCGGTGTCGTACTGCTCGGAGATCACGAAGCGGAACAGGTCTTCGCTGCTCGCCGCGGTCTTGTCCCCGCCACCCGGGCCCTTGCGGGGCGTCTGCGGCTTGCCGCCATCCTTGCTGCGGCGGCCCTGCTGCCGCGCGCCGGCGCCCTGCGCCTCGCCCGGCGCTGCCGCCTTGCCTGAACGCTGGACCGGCTTGCGCTTGCGGCCGGGCTGCTCGGGCTTGTCGGTGCCTTCGGCCCTGGCAGCGCGGTCCACCTTGTCTGCCTTGCTGGTGCCCTGGCCGCCCTGGCCGCCCTGGCTACTCTGGCCGCCCTCGCCCTGCCCCGTCTTGCGCTTGCCGCGGCCACGCTGGCCACCGCGCGCGCCGCCCGCCGCCTGTGCGGCGCCCGGTTCACCGGCATCGCCCTGGCCGCCGGCGCTGGCGCCTTCGGCGCCCTCGCCGCGGTCCTGCGCCGCCTGGCGGCGCGATGCGACCAGGTTCCTCAGCCCGCGGCGCAGCCCCTTGCGGCGGGGCGCGGCTTCGCTGCCCGATCCGGGTTCTGCGGCGCCGGTGTCGGCGGGTGCACCCGCATTGCGGGTGTCTTGCTCAACGGAATCAGACAAGATATTCACTATCGGATGTTGCATGTTGTTCAGTTCGGCACGCGCTCGTCGTGCTCGCTCGGGTGCGGCGGGGTGCCGTTGTCCGGCAAATCGCCCCGCGCCCCGTCCGGATTGGGTGCGGCTGGTTCGGTGGAAGCGGCCTCGGCGGCATCGTCGGCTGCAGCTTGCAGCGGTTGCACGTCAAAGCCATTGGCGCCTTCGTCGACCGGGTCGGTCGTCTCGGCTTCGTTTGCGACGGATGCTTCGGCCACATCCGCTGCCTGCGCGGCGGGGTCGGCAAATGCCTCTTCGTCGGCGCTGGCCGCCTTGTTTGCAGCCAGGTCTTCAAAATTGATGGCCTGCTGTTCCAGCAGGGTTGCCTGCGCCTGCGCCTGGGCATCTTCCAGCGGCGGCAGCTCATCCAACGTACGCAGGCCAAGATCGTCCAGGAATGCCTTGGTGGTCGCATACAGCGCCGGCCTGCCCGGCACGTCGCGGTGTCCGATCACCTCGATCCAGCTGCGGTCCTCAAGCTTCTTGACGACTTCCGTGCTGACCGTCACGCCGCGGATTTCTTCGATATCGCCGCGGGTCACCGGCTGCCGGTAGGCAATGATTGCCAGTGTTTCCATCACGGCGCGCGAATATTTTGGCGGCTTTTCGGGATTCAGCCGATCGAGGTATTCACGCATTTCCGGCCGGCTCTGGAAGCGCCAGCCGCTGGCCAGGGCCACCAGTTCCACGCCGCGCGGCCGCCAGTCCTGGCGCAGTTCCTCAAGCAGCACGCGGATGGTGTCTGCGCCGACGTCGTCGTCAAACAGCCGCCGCAGATCATTGACGCGCAACGGTTCCTGCGCGCAGATCAGCGCCGTCTCGAGGACGATCTTCGCCTCTTGGGTATTCATGTTGATGGTGTGCAGCCTGTCTTTGCACCTGCTCCCGGACGGATCCGGGGCACCGGAGATTTTGGATACAGCGGTGCGAAAGCCACCGCCATCTCATTGCGCAGCTAGCCGGATACCTGCTGCATCCAAGGCCGTGCACTTCCCTATCTTTGCATCGAGTTGCCGGGTCGTTCCGGCAGGAGATCGTTCGCATGCCGTTATGGGCCGGCCAGCGAACCTCTTGCGTAGCGCGTCCGCACATATCGGACGTCGCTGTCAGCGAACTGAAGGCCTCGGACGCAAGAAAAACGGGTATCGGGAGCAAGGCCGGCATCGCCAACACCGCAGTGCCAGCCGGACTTTTGAACCAGATCTTTTGAACCGGATGGACTGTGGGGACGGGACGGGCATCGAAAACCTTCCGCTTCCCCTGCCCTGAACGCGCCTTCTGGTATGAAGGCCGCCTGGCGCTGCTCGCCCGCTGCTTACCGCGGCTCATATTACACCGCGCGATACCGCAATGTTGGCGATTGTATGGCATTCCCGCCCCCGCCTGCAACCATCATCCGTTGCCCGGGCGGCGCCGGCGCCTCAGAACACCAGGCAGAATCCATGCTCGGCCAGCGAATGTGGCAGCAGCACCGCTCGCGCAATGCCAAGGCCGCCGAACGCCATCACCGCCAGGCCGGCCCCCAGGCGCACGCCGGGACGTCGCGACAGCGTACGCAAGTAGCCCGACAGGCCGGAAAGCACCAGCAGGTTAGGCAGTGTGCCGAGCCCGAACACGCCCATCACGAGTGCGCCGGACGCCGCGTTGCCCGCCAGCAGCGCCAGCGTAAGCGCCCCATAGACCATGCCGCACGGCACCAGGCCCCATGCCAGGCCCACGCCATAGCGCCGCGCCAGGCCGCCGCGCACCCGCATGAAGGCCGGCAAGCCACCTGCCAGGCCATTCAGCCGCCGCGCCACGGCTGCGCTGGCGCGCGCCGCCAGCCGCTCCAGCCAGTTGACGGTAAAAATGTTGCCGCGCAGCAACCGCCAGCCCGACCACAGCAGCATGACGCTGCCCGCGCCGAACAGCCAGCGCTGCAGCGGCATGTAGTCCTGCTTCCACGCCGAGGCACCGACCGCGCCGAGCGCGGCGCCAAGCAGCATATAGGTCGAAATCCGGCCCACGTGCATAGTCAGCAACTCGCCCAGCCAGGCGGCGCGGCTGGGCACCAAACTGATCGTCGCCGCCGCGCCGCGGCGTTGCTCCACGGCCAGCGCCACGCCGCCGCACATGGCGGCGCAGTGGACCCCGCCCAGCAAAGCCAGCAGAAAAACGCTGATCAGCACGCCAAATGTCAATTCTCACTCCCTACCACATCACATCGCACGGTAAAATGTCCTAATCGCGCCCACGCTGCCATTTCTAGCAGGTTCCAATTGCTCACCTCCATTCCCATTACCGAGATGTCGCCCCGCTGCTCCACCTGTGCGATGGGGCAGCTGTGCCTTCCGGTCGGCATGTCGCAGCAAGACCTCGCCAAGATGGACACGCTGGTGCAGGAACGCATCCGTGTGCACAAGGGTGAAACCCTGTATCGCATGGGCGATCCGCTCACCGCGGTCTATGCCGTGCGCTTTGGCACGCTCAAGACCCACGTCACCACCGAAGACGGCCGCTCGCAGATTACCGGCTTCCACCTGCCTGGCGAAATTGTAGGTCTCGACGGGCTGGGCGAGATGCAGCACGCCTCCGATGCGGCCGCGCTGGAAGATACCGAAGTCTGCGTGGTCCGCATGGGCGAACTGCAGACCCTGTCGGCAGACCTGCCGTCGCTGCAGCAGCAGTTCCTGCGCCTGATGGGCAAGGAAATCACGCACGACCAGCTGATGCTGGTCACGCTGGGCTCGATGCGCGCCGAGGAACGCCTTGCCGCCTTCCTGATCAACCTCTCTGAGCGCCTGTCGGCGCGCGGCTATTCGGCGTCCGAGTTCGTGATGCGCATGAGCCGCGAAGAGATCGGCAGCTACCTGGGCCTGAAGCTCGAAACCGTCAGCCGCCTGTTCTCTCGCTTTGCCGAAGCCGGCCTGATCCAGATTCGCCAGCGCCACGTCAAGCTGGTGGACATCGACGGCATCAAGCAACTCTACAGCCGCTCCTGCTAGGCGGCCAAGCGCTGCCAGTGCCGCATCCGGCCATGGCAGCGCAGACCTCACGCCAGCGCGCTCATTCCAGTTCGTCGGTATCGCTGAGCCGCGTCGGCATGGTGTAGAGCGTCAGTCCGCTGGACAACGCGCAGAACACCCAGGCCATCAGGAAGCCGATGGTGTAGACCGATTCGCGGGACGCTTCGATCGGCTGGCCGAAGAAGTTCAGGTCACCGGGATCCACCACCGAAAACACCGTCGCGGTCGCAAACCCAGCCATCAGGAACGCCGGCCAGAGTACCCACATCAGCCAGCGCAACCTCATGGCTGCCTCGCTGCAGCAGCCTTGGGCGGCGCGGCATCGGCCTTCTCCACCACCAGGCCATGGCGCGTTGCACCCTGCACCGGCATGTCCGGATGCGTGGATGCCAGCCAGATCGTCACGCCGCACGCCACCATCGCCACCAGCGGACCGCTCATCAACAGCCACGGCCACGGCTCCTTCCACCACGGATTGCCTTGCTGACTCATCTTGCCCCCTTCATCTTGACGACTACGTCCGCGTCTGCCCAGTGTCCTGTTCCGCAAATACCTTGCCATGAAATCGCCCAGTTGGCCGCCATGCGTCGTTGCTCGTCGTTGCCATAGCTACGGCTATGGCGCCTCCTCGCGCCTAGCCTGACGACCAACTGGACGATTTCATTTTGGCAAGCCATTTACGGAACAGGACACTAGCCTCACAAATCGCGCGGCACGATGAAACTGGTGGATTGCCGGATTTCGGCATGCCCCCCCTCCGTGCCTTCGCTCGTCACTGTCACGTTGATCTTGTGCGTGCCCTGCGCCGCGGCCTCGATCGGCACGCGGATCCGGATCGGCAGCAACCGGTTGGACGTCGGCGCCAGCGATTCGGCCTGCTTGTCGTACTCCACCTTCAGGTTCTTCAGCTCGTCGCTGTCGGCCTGCACGCTGATCTTCATCGGCGCTTCGGTGGTGTTGATCAGCTGCAGGCGATAGACGTTCTCGATCCAGCGGCCTTCCACTTCACGGCCGAGCGCACCACGGTCGCGGATGATGTCGACCTTCAGCGGCGTGCGCAGCGCGATCGACGCCATGAAGCCGGCCAGCAGCACCACCCAGATCACGGAATAGATGATGACGCGCGGACGCAGCAGGCGCTTGCGCGATGCCGCCGCGGACAAGGCCTTGCGCATCGCGTTTTCCGAGGTGTACCGGATCAGGCCGCGCGGATAGTCCATCTTGTCCATGACCTGGTTGCAGGCGTCGATGCAGGCGCCGCAGCCGATGCACTCGTACTGCAGGCCGTCGCGGATATCGATGCCCGTCGGGCACACCTGCACGCAGATGCTGCAGTTGACACAGTCGCCAAGCCCCGCCTTATAGTGGTCGGTCTTGCGCGATCGGCTGCCGCGTGGCTCGCCGCGGCCGACGTCGTAGGTCACGACATAGGTATCGCGATCCACCATCACGCTCTGGAAGCGCGCATACGGGCACATGTACTTGCACACCTGCTCGCGCATGAAGCCCGCATTGCCCCAGGTGGCGAACGCGTAAAACAGCATCCAGAACGACTGCCACGGCCCCAGCGACAGGCTGAGCACCTCGCCGCCCAGCCCGCGGATCGGCGCGAAATAGCCGATGAAGGTAAAGCCAGTCCAGAGCGCAATCAGCACCCACAGGAAGTGCTTGGTCGCCTTGAGACGGAACTTGCGCAGACTCCACGGATCGCCATCGAGCCGGATGCGGGCGATGCGGTCGCCTTCGACCCGTCGCTCGATCCACATGAAGATCTCGGTATAGACCGTCTGCGGACAGGCATAGCCGCAGAACAGCCGCCCCGCGATCGCCGTGAACAGGAACAGCGCCAGCGCCGAGATCACCAGCAGCACCGCCAGGTAGATCACATCCTGCGGCCACAGCACCAGCCCGAAGATGTAGAACTTGCGCGCGCCAAGGTCGAACAGCACGGCCTGGCGGCCATTCCATTGGAGCCAGGGCGTGCCGTAGTAGACCAGCTGGGTCAGGATCACCAGCCAGACCCGCCAGCTGGAGAAGGCGCCCGTCACCGAGCGCGGGTAGATCTTGCGGCGGACCTCGTAGAGCGTTTCGTCAGAGGTCTCGCCCGGCGCAGCGGCCGACCGTTGCAGGTCGGCCGCCCGGGCCATTTCTTCGGTCCCGGGTGCGTTCATGGGCATGCTCTCCCGCGAGCCACCAGCGCCCGCTCACATGAGTCGTCGTTCATTGCCCGGCTCCGCTCCCGGTGTTGGACAAACCCCAGATATAGGCCGTCAGCATCCGGATGCGTTCAGGCGTCAGGATCTCCTCATGCGCGGGCATGTGGTTGTTGTGGCCCTTCAGGATGGCGTCGACGATGCTGCCTTCTGAGCTGCCATACAGCCAGACGTTGTCCGACAGGTTGGGCGCACCGAGCGCCTGGTTGCCCTTGCCGCCGGCGCCGTGGCATGCCACGCAGGTCGTCTTGAAGGTGCCCTCGCCACGCGACGCACGGATCGGGTCCGACGACAGCCCCGACAGCGAGCGCACGTATTGCGCGACGTCGCCCGCCTGCTTGGCGTCTATGGTCGTGGCAAGCGGCGGCATCACGCCATTGCGGCCCTTGGTGATGGTCTGCTGGATGGTGTCGGGTTCGCCGCCATAGAGCCAGTCTCTGTCCGTCAGGTTCGGGAAGCCGCGGCTGCCACGTGCGTCCGAGCCATGGCACTGCGCGCAGTAGTTCACGAACAGGCGCTGGCCGATCTCGCGCGCCTGCGGATCCGCCGCCACCTGCTTGACGTCCATCTTCAGGTACTTGGCGTAGATCTCGTTCTGCATTTTCTCCTGCGCCGCGCGGTGGGCGGCAAGTTCGCCTTGCGTGGAGACCTTCAGCACGCCGGCATACGAACCCAGTCCCGGGTACAGCACCAGGTAGGCCAGGCTGAAGATGCAGGCCAGCAGGAACATCCACATCCACCAGCGCGGCAGCGGGTTGTTCAGCTCGCGCAGGTCACCGTCCCAGACATGGCCGGTGTCTTCAGTGCCACCGGCGGTCTTGGTGACCTTGCGTTGCGAGAACAGCAGCCACACGCACCAGACGATGCCGATGAGCGCGATGGCGGCAATGTAATAACTCCAGAATTCGGAAATGAAATCGCTCATGGCTAGGTGTTCCGGCTCGATGTTGTCGTAGTTTCGTCAGGCAGCGCGAACGGCAGCATGGCGGATTCCCGGTTGGCGGCCTGTCGGCCGGCGGACCAGGCCCACCAGCAGATCCCCAGGAAGACGACCATCGACACGACGGTCGCAATGGCAGTGATCATGGCCACGGCTTACTCCTTGGGTGCCGCGGCCGCGGCGGAATCCACGCGGACGTTGCGGCGGTTGGTGCCCAGGCCTTGCAGGTAGGCAACCAGCGCATCCTCTTCGGTCTTGCCCTTGAGCTCGTCCGGTGCCTTGGCGATCTCGGCATCCGTGTACGGCACGCCCAGGCGCACCAGCGCGCGCATGCGGGCCTGGATATCGTTGGTGGGCAGCTCGGCCTTTTCCAGCCACGGGTACGACGGCATCACCGATTCCGGCACCACGTCGCGCGGATTGCGCAGGTGGATGCGCTGCCAGTCATCCGAGTAGCGCCCGCCCACGCGCGCCAGGTCGGGACCGGTGCGCTTGGAGCCCCACAGGAACGGGTGGTCGTAGACCGACTCGCCCGCCGTTGAGAAGTGGCCGTAGCGCTCGGTCTCGGCCTGCAGCGTGCGCACTTGCTGCGAGTGGCAGCCGACGCAGCCTTCACGGATATAGATATCGCGGCCCATCAGCCGCAGCGGCGAATACGGGGTGATGCCCGGATCCGGCTCGGTGGTGGAGTGCTGGAAGAACAGCGGCACGATCTGGACCAGACCCGCAATGCTGACCACGAGGATCGTGCAGATGATCAGCCAGCCGATGTTCTTCTCCAGCGTTTCGTGGGAAAAGAAGCGTTGTTTGTCGGACATCTTTCTATCCTGGATTGATCAGTGGGCAGAGGCAGGGATGCTGGCCGGGATCGGCGCATCCACGGCGGGCTTGCCGACGATGGTCTTGAGCACGTTGTAGGCCATCAGCAGCATGCCGGACAGGAAGCACAGGCCACCCAGCAAGCGAATCAGGTAGAACGGGTACTTGGCCTTGACCGCTTCGACGAAGGCATAGGTCAGCGTGCCGTCAGGCTGCGTGGCGCGCCACATCAGGCCTTCCATCACCCCGGCAATCCACATCGAGGCGATATACAGCACCACGCCGATGGTCGCGATCCAGAAGTGCCACTCGATCAGCCGGACGCTGTACATCTGCTTCTCGCCGAACAGACGCGGGATCAGGTAGTAGAGCGAGCCGATCGAGATCATCGCGACCCAGCCCAGCGCGCCCGAGTGCACGTGACCGATGGTCCAGTCCGTGTAGTGCGAGAGCGCGTTGACGGTCTTGATCGACATCATCGAGCCTTCGAACGTGGCCATGCCGTAGAACGACAGCGCCACCACCAGGAACTTCAGGATGGGGTCGGTGCGCAGCTTGTGCCAGGCCCCCGACAGGGTCATGATGCCGTTGATCATGCCGCCCCACGACGGCGCCAGCAGGATCAGCGAGAACACCATGCCCAGCGACTGCGCCCAGTCCGGCAGCGCGGTGTACTGCAGGTGGTGCGGGCCGGCCCACATGTAGGTGAAGTTCAGCGCCCAGAAGTGGACGATGGACAGCCGGTAGGAGTAGATCGGGCGCTCGGCCTGCTTGGGAATGAAGTAGTACATCATCCCCAGGAAGCTGGTGGTCAGGAAGAAGCCCACGGCGTTATGGCCGTACCACCACTGGATCATCGCGTCCTGCACGCCGGCATAGGCCGAGTAGGACTTCCACAGCGACACCGGCATCTCGATGTTGTTGACGATATGCAGCAGCGCGATGGTCAGGATGTAGGCGCCGAAGAACCAGTTGGCGACGTAGATATGCCGGGTCTTGCGCTTGACGATGGTGCCGAAGAACACGATCGCGTAGGCCACCCAGACCGCGGTGATCAGCAGGTCGATCGGCCATTCCAGTTCGGCGTATTCCTTGGAGCTGGTGATCCCCAGCGGCAGCGTGATGGCGGCGGCGACGATAACCAGTTGCCAGCCCCAGAACGTGAACGCGGCCAGCGGGCCGCAGAACAGGCGGGCCTGGCAGGTGCGCTGAACCACGTAGTACGAGGTCGCGAACAGCGCGCTGCCGCCGAAGGCGAAGATCACCGCATTGGTATGCAGCGGTCGCAGCCGGCCAAACGACAACCAGGGTGTGTTGAAGTTGAGTTCGGGCCAGATCAGCTGTGCTGCCAGCAGCACGCCGACGGCCATGCCGACGATCCCCCAGACTACCGTCATGACAGCGAACTGTCTTACGACGCCGTAATTGAAGGTGTCGACGCGTGAAGACGCGGCAGTGACATCCATTCAGACCCCCAAAGCTTAGAGAAGAGAAAAAACCTACCGACAGTGTGACTTTAGAAAAACCATGCTGCGTGTGCGTTGATCTTTATCAAGTCGCTCAGGGCATGAGGAACCTGCGTGCGGGGCCCCGGTCGGAGGGCGCGTCGCCCGGCGGGTTCAGGGCTTGTCGTTGTCCAGCAGGATCGATTCGGCGGGCCGGTCCAGGTCGTCGTACTGCCCGGCATGTAGGGCCCACCACAGCGCGCCCGCGATGACCACGACAAGCACCAGGCTCATCGGCACCAGCAGGTAAAGCGTTTCCATCAGTCAGACTCCCTTGTGGCGCGGCTTGCCGGCGCGCAGCAGGCGCCAGGCATTGGCCACCACCAGCAACGACGACAGCGACATGCCGATGCCGGCCATCCAGGCTGTGACCAGCCCCGTCGCTGCGAGCGGAATGGCCACCACGTTGTAGAAGAAGGCCCAACCCAGGTTCTGGCGCACCACCCGGCGCGTCTGGCGCGACACCGCCAGCGCGGTGGCGATCTCGGCCACGCCGCCGTGCGTCAGCACCGCGTCCGCCCCGGCCTGGGCCAGCGGCGCGCCGCTGCCGATGGCAATCGATACCTGCGCTTGCGCCAGCACTGGCGCGTCGTTGATGCCGTCCCCCACGGCCAGCACCACCGCCCCACCCTGCTGCAGCTGCGCCACGTAGTCGCGCTTGCCTTCCGGGGTGACCGCGCCGGCCACGCATTCGATGCCGAAGTGCGATGCCCACCAGCGGACCGCATCGGCGTGATCGCCCGATACCAGGTGGCAGCGCACGCCCAGTTCGCTCAGCCGCGCGAGCAGCCCCGGCGTCTGCGCCCGCTCGACATCGGCCAGGACGAAGCGCGCCAGCGGGCCCGCTTGCGCGCCCAGCCACACCACGGTGGCGCCAGGATGGTCTGCGTCGCTGCGCCCGGTGTCCGGTGCCTGGCCGCTGTCAGGCCTCAGCGCCGCGACAAAGTCGGCGCGGCCAAGCCGCAGGCGTCGGCCATCGACGAGCGCCTCCAGGCCCTGGCCCGGGACGTTGCGCATGTCGGACACCTGGAGCGGCATGCCGGCGTTGCCCTGTGCCGCGGCCACCAGTGCGCGCGCGATCGGATGTTCGCCACCGCGCTCCATCGCGGCGGCCAGTGCCAGGCATTGGGCCCGATCGGCGTCAGCCAGCGGCTCGACCGCGGCCACGGCAAAGCGGCCTTCGGTCAGCGTGCCGGTCTTGTCGAGCACCACGTCGGTGACGCGCGCCAGCGTCTCCAGCGCGTGGCCGCGTGTCAGCAGCACGCCGCGGCGCGACAGCGCCGCACCGGCCGCGGCCAGTGCGGCCGGCGTGGCCAGCGACAAGGCGCACGGGCAACTGACCACCAGCACCGCAATCGTCACGAGCAAGGCGCGCGACGGATCGATCCAGAGGCCCCATACCAGCCCGGTCAGCGCCGCCAGCACCAGCAGCGTCGCCACGAACCAGCCCGCGACGCGGTCGGCCAGCGTGGCCAGGCGCGGCTTTTCAGCCAGCGCACGGTCCAGCACGGCGACGATCTCGGCCAGGCGGGTGCCGGCGCCGACGCGCGTGATCCGCAGTTCGAGCGGGCTTGCCGTATTGAAGCTGCCGGCCAGCACGGTCTCGCCGGCGGCGCGGCGCACCGGGCGGCTCTCGCCGGTCAGCATGGATTCATCGAGTTCGCTCGCGCCCGCCACCACGGCGCCATCGGCGGGAACAATCTCGCCGGCCTTGACGCGGATGAGATCGCCCGCGCGCAGGCGCGCGACCGGGACACGCTCGCCGGCGGCACCGGTGGCGGCCAGCCGTTCGCAGGTGGCCGGCAGCTGGCGCGCCAGCATCTCGGCGCCGCTGCGCGAGGCCTGGTGCACGCGCAGTTCCAGGTAGCGGGCCAGCAGCAGGAAGGCGACGAACATCGTCACCGAATCGAAATACACCTCGCCCACGCCGCGCATTGTTGCCAGCGCGCTGGCGGCAAAGCCGGCGCCGATGCCGATCGCCACCGGCACGTCCATGCCCATATGGCGCTGGCGCAGGCTGCGCCAGGCACCGGCAAAGATCGGCGAGGCGGCATAGAACACGACCGGCAGCGTCAGCGCAAAGCTGGCCCAGCGCATCAACTGGAGCTGGCCAGGGTCGATGGTGGCCTCATGGGTGTAGATCGGCCAAGCGTACATCATGACCTGCATCATGCCGAGCATGGCCACGGCCATGCGCATCAGCAGCCCGCGGCGCGCGCGGCGGTCCTGCTGGTCGGTGCGCGAGACTTCGAACGGCCAGGCCATGTAGCCGATCCCGGCCAGCGCGGCCAGCAGCCCCGCCACCGTCTGGGCGCCATCGCGCCAGCGCACCACCACGCGCCGCGTGGTGACATTGGCGACCGCGGACTCCACGCCCGGCTGGCGGCTCAGGTGCTGTTCGATCAGCCACGCGCAGGCGGCGCAGCGGATGTTTTCGGGTGCCAGCGTGATCTCGGCGCGGCCGCCGTCAAGCGGGCGGACAAACTGGGAGCGCAACTCAGGGGTGTCGTAGGCGGCCCAGATCGGCTCGGCCTCGCGCCGGGCGTCGTCGTCGATGGGGCGGGCGAAGCGGGCTTCTTCCCCATACAGGTGGGCAAAGCCGGCCGCATGGAGGGTCTGCGCCAGTGCCTGGCAACCGCCGCAGCAGAACACCCGGCGGCTGCCGTCCAGCTCGGCGGCAAGCGGCTCGGTGTCCGTGACGGGCAGGCCGCAATGGAAGCAGGCCAGCCGCGCACCGGCGCCGGACGCAGCCGGGCCCGCGGCGTCACGGAGCGCGGCCGGCGGGTACGGTGCCAGCAAGCTGGCTGAAGGACTGGTGACTGGGGGCGACGACATGGGGACCTTTTTCTACCCAATGGAGGGTATATGCGGGTCCCCGAATCGACCTTGATATAGGTCAATGCGGCCCGGCTATTGTCGCGCCGGGCCGGAAAACAACGCTCAGGTGAGCGTGGTATCCATGGTGCGGCGCTCGGATTCCAGGTATTCGCGCGATTGCATCTCGATGATGCGCGATACGGTCCGATGGAACTCATTGGCCATCTGGCCTTCGGTGTAGAGCTCGTCCGCGGGCACTTCCGCCGACATCAGCAGCTTGACCTTGTGGTCGTAGAAGACATCGATCAGCCAGGTGAAGCGGCGTGCCTCGGACGACATGCGCGGCGTCATGCGCGGCACGTCGGACAGGATCACGGTATGGAACTGGGACGCCAGTTCCAGGTAGTCGTTCTGCGAGCGCGGGCCGCCGCACAGCGTGGCAAAGTCGAACCACACCACGCCGTTGGCCTTGCGCAGCGCGCGCAGCTCGCGGTGCTCGATATGCAGCAGCGGTGACTCGTCGGCCACGCCGGCGATCGAGGTGAAGGCGTCGCGCAGCGCGGAACTCGCCTTGGCGCCGAGCGGCGTGTGGTACGCCTGCACCTGCTCCAGCGCGCGCTTGCGATAGTCGATGCCCGCGTCGACGTTGAGCACGTCGAGCTTCTGCTGCAGCAGCGCGATGGCCGGCAGCACGCGGTCGCGGTGCAGGCCATCCGGATACAGCAGGTCCGGGCGGTAGTTGGAAGTCATCACGAACTGCACGCCGTTCTCGAACATCTGCTGCAGCAGGCGATGCAGGATCATCGCATCGGCGACGTCGCTGACGTGGAATTCATCGAAGCAGATCAGCCGGAAGCGGCGCGCGATACGTTTGGCCAGCTCATCCAGTGGATCGGGACGGCCGCGCAGCTCTTCGAGCTGGCGATGGACCTCGCGCATGAACTCGTGGAAATGCAGCCGCGTCTTGCGCACCACCGGCACGCAGGTATAGAAGCTGTCCATCAGGAAGGACTTGCCGCGCCCCACCCCACCCCACAAGTAGACGCCCTTGGGCACGTCGGGACGGACCAGCAGCTTCTTCAGCGCACTGTTGCGGCGGCTCTTGTAGGCCACCCATTCGTCGTAGCACTGCTGCAGCCGGGCCACGGCGCGCAATTGCGCTTCGTCGGACTGGTAGCCGCGCTCCTTCAGTTCCTTCTCGTAGTACTCGGTGACGTTCATGCTGACGGGTTCCTGCGGCACGGGCCGCAAGTGAAAACGGCGCGCCGCGGATGCGGCGCGCCGGTACTCAGGCAATGCGAAGCATGCGCCTTACATATTAAGCTGACGCTTGTCGACGGCCAGCGCGGCTTCGCGCATGACTTCCGACATCGACGGGTGCGGATGGCAGACCCGGCCAATATCCTCGCTGGCGGCCTTGAACTCCATCGCCACCACGGCTTCGGCGATCAGGTCAGAGGCGTTGGCGGCAACGATGTGCACGCCCAGGATCTCGTCGGTCTTGGCGTCGGCCAGCATCTTGACGAAGCCGTCGGCATGGCCCATGCCCAGCGCACGGCCGTTGGCCATGAACGGGAACTGGCCGGCCTTGTACTCGCGGCCTTCGGCCTTGAGCTGGGCTTCGGTCTTGCCTACCCATGCGATTTCCGGGAAGGTGTAGATCACCCACGGAACGCAGTTGTAGTCGATGTGCGGCTTCTGGCCGGCGATGCGCTCGGCCACGGCCACGCCTTCGTCCTCGGCCTTGTGCGCCAGCATCGGGCCGCGCACCACGTCGCCGATGGCCCACAGGCCCGGCACCTTGGTGGCGCAGTGGTCGTCCACCTCGATGAAGCCGCGCTGGTCCGCGGCCAGGCCGACAGCGTCCAGGCCCAGGTTGTCGGTATTGGGCACGCGGCCGACTGACACGATCAGCCGATCGACTTCCAGGGTCTGGGCCTTGCCGTCCTTGTCGGTGTACTTGACGGTCACGCCGTTCTTGCCGGTCGTCACTTCGTTGACGTTCACGCCGAGGCTAAACTTCAGGCCCTGCTTGGTCAGCTGCTTCTGCGCTTCCTTGGCCACGCCTTCGTCAGCGGCGCCCAAGAAAGCGGGCAGCGCTTCCAGCACGGTCACTTCGGAACCCAGGCGGCGCCACACCGAGCCCAGCTCCAGGCCGATCACGCCGGCGCCGATCACGCCCAGCTTCTTCGGCACTGCGGGGAACTTGAGCGCACCCTCGTTATCGCTGACCAGGTCGTTGTCGACCTTGACGCCCGGCAGGTGGCGGGCCTTCGAACCGGTGGCGATGATGACCTGCTTCGCGGTCACGACTTCACCGGCGATCTCGACCTGGAAGCCCTCGGCGGTCTTGCCGACGAACTTGCCGTAGCCCTTGAGCAGCGTCACCTTGTTCTTGCGGAACAGGAACTCGATGCCCTTGGTCATCTTGCCGACGATCTCGTCCTTGCGCTTGAGCATCTTGGCCACGTCGACCTTGACGTCGCCCACGGTGATGCCGTGGTCGCCCAGGTGGTGCTGGACGTTCTCGACCTCTTCCGAGGAAGCCAACAGCGCCTTGGAGGGGATGCAGCCCACGTTCAGGCAGGTGCCGCCCAGGCGGGCTTCGCCCTTGGGATCGTCATACGGATTGCCTTCGCAGCAGGCCACGTTCAGGCCCAGCTGGCCGGCACGGATGGCGGCGATGTAGCCGCCGGGGCCGGCGCCGATCACCAGCACATCGAATTGTTTGCTCATGGGAATTCCTTTGTGGGCGCCGGCGACAGCTTGTGCCGGCGCGCCTTCATCACGGGGGAAGCGCGCCCCGCGCACGGCAGACGTGCGCGGGGGGACCGTTTCACAGGTCCAGCAGCAGGCGGGCCGGATCTTCCAGCGCGTCCTTCATGGCGACCAGGCCCAGCACGGCTTCACGGCCGTCGATGATGCGGTGGTCATACGACATCGCCAGGTAGTTCATCGGACGGATCACGATCTGGCCGTCTTCCACCACCGGGCGGTCCTTGGTGGCGTGCACGCCCAGGATGGCCGATTGCGGCGGGTTGATGATCGGGGTCGACAGCATCGAGCCGAACACGCCGCCGTTGGAGATCGAGAACGTACCGCCGGTCAGTTCTTCCAGCGACAGCTTGCCGTCACGGGCCTTGACGCCGAACTCGGCAATCTTCTTCTCGATGTCGGCCAGGCTCATCTGGTCGGCATTGCGCAGGATGGGCACCACCAGGCCGCGCGGCGAGCCCACGGCGATACCGATGTCGAAGTAGCCGTGGTAGACGATGTCGTTGCCGTCGATCGAAGCATTGATCAGCGGGAATTTCTTCAGCGCGTGCACCGCGGCCTTGACGAAGAACGACATGAAGCCCAGCTTCACGCCGTGTTCCTTCTCGAAGCGGTCCTTGTACTTGTTGCGCAGGTCCATCACCGGCTTCATGTTCACTTCATTGAAGGTGGTGAGGATGGCGTTGGTCGATTGCGATTGCAGCAGGCGCTCGGCGATACGGGCGCGCAGGCGGCTCATCGGCACGCGCTCTTCCGGGCGGTCGCCCAGCGCGGCGAAGTCGACCGGGGCCGAAACCTGCTGCAGCGCCGGCTTGGCGGCCGGAGCCGGGGCAGCCTTGGCAGCGGGAGCCGGCGCAGCGGCTGCGCCCAGCACGTCGCCCTTGGTGATGCGGCCATCCTTGCCGGTGCCGGCAACCTGGCCAGCCGACAGGCCGGCTTCGGCCATCAGCTTGGCAGCCGACGGCATCGCCACGGCGCCGGCGGCGGCCGGAGCGGCAGCAGCGGGTGCGGGGGCGGCAGCGGCGGGTGCCGGAGCAGCGGCGGCCGGTGCGGCGGCGCCAGCGGTGGCTTCGGTGTCGATCTTGGCGATGATTTCATCGGCCACGACGGTGTCGCCGTCGCTCTTGACGATAATCGACAGGACACCAGCCGACGGGGCCGGCACTTCCAGCACGACCTTGTCGGTTTCGATCTCGATCAGGATTTCGTCCTGTGCAACAGCCTCGCCCGGCTTCTTCTTCCAGTTGAGCATGGTCGCTTCGGCGACCGATTCGGAGAGCTGCGGAACCTTGACGTCAACGATAGCCATGGTTGTGAATTCCTCGTGTTATGCGTGTTGTCTTTATGCTGGCTATGCCACGGCGGCCATCTGCGCGCGCCGCCGCGGCTGCCGCTTGATTACTTGGTCAGAACAAAGCCCTTGAGCTTGGCAAAGGCAGCATCCAGCAGCGCCTTCTGTTGCTCGTTGTGCTTTGCGTAGTAGCCCACTGCCGGCGAAGCCGAAGCGGGACGACCGGCATAACCGAGCTTCTGGCCATCCGTCATGTTTTCCATGATGTAGTGCTGCACGAAGAACCAGGCGCCCTGGTTCTGCGGCTCGTCCTGGCACCACACGATTTCGGTGGCGTTCGGATACTTCTTGAGTTCTGCTGCCACGGCCTTGTGCGGGAACGGATACAGCTGTTCCAGGCGGATGACGGCCGTATCGTTGGCCTCGCGTTCCTTGCGCGTGTTGACCAGGTCGTAGTAGACCTTGCCCGAGCACATGATGACGCGCTTGACCTTGCTGGCGTTGAGCTCTTCGTGGTCAGGGATGACCGTCTCGAAGTGGCCCTTGGCCAGGTCCGACAGCGGCGACACGGCGTCCTTGTTACGCAGCAGCGACTTCGGCGTCATGATCACCAGCGGCTTGCGGAACAGGCGGATCATCTGGCGGCGCAGCAGGTGGAAGATCTGGGCCGGCGTGGTCGGCTGGCAGACCTGCATGTTGTGGTCCGCGCAAAGCTGCAGGAAGCGCTCGATACGGGCCGAGCTGTGTTCCGGGCCCTGGCCTTCGTAGCCGTGCGGCAGCATCAGCGTCAGGCCCGAGGCACGGCCCCACTTCACTTCACCCGACGAGATGAACTGGTCGATCACCACCTGGGCGCCGTTGACGAAGTCGCCGAACTGGGCTTCCCAGATCACCAGCGCGTTCGGTTCGGCGGCCGAGTAGCCGTATTCGAAGCCGAGCACGGCTTCTTCGGACAGCACCGAGTCGATCACCGTGAACGGTGCCTGGTTTTCCGACACGTTCTGCAGCGGCACATAGCTGCCGGCATCCCAGCGCTCGCGGTTCTGATCGTGCAGCACCGAGTGGCGGTGGGTAAAGGTGCCGCGGCCGGCATCCTGGCCGGTGATGCGCACCGGGTAGCCCGAGGACACCAGCGAGGCGAAGGCCAGGTGCTCGCCCATGCCCCAGTCCAGCGGCTGGTCGCCGCGGCCCATGTTGGCGCGGTCCTTGACGACCTTTTCCACCAGCGGGTGCAGCTTCAGCGTCTCAGGCGTGGTGGTGATGCGTTCGGCCAGGCGCTTGAGCTCGGTCACCGGCACGGCGGTGTCGGCGGCGTCGGTCCACTTGCGGTTCAGGAACGGCATCCAGTCCACGGCGAACTTGTTCTTGAAGTTCGACAGGACGGGGTCGGCAGTGTGCTTGCCGGCGTCCATCGCGGCGCGGTATTCCTTGACCTTCTCGTCGCCGAACTCGGCCGGGACCAGGTTCTGCGCGGCCAGCTTGTCGGCGTACAGCTTGCGCGTGCCGGGGTGCTGGGCGATCTTCTTGTACATCAGCGGCTGCGTCACCGCCGGGGTGTCCTGCTCGTTGTGGCCCAGCTTGCGGAAGCAGATGATGTCGACCACGACATCCTTCTTGAACTCCATGCGGAAGTCCACGGCCAGCTGCATGGCGTACACCACGGCTTCGGGATCGTCGCCGTTCACGTGCAGCACCGGGGCCTCGATCATCTTGACCACGTCCGTGCAGTACAGCGTTGAACGCGCGTCGCGCGGGTCGGAGGTGGTGAAGCCGATCTGGTTGTTGATGACGATGTGCATCGAGCCGCCCGTGCCGTAGCCGCGGGTCTGCGCGAGGTTCAGCGTCTCCATCACCACGCCCTGGCCGGCAAAGGCCGCGTCGCCGTGCACCTGCACCGGCAGCACTTCCTTGTGGCCGACTTCGCCGCGGCGTTCCTGGCGGGCCTTGGCCGAGCCTTCGACCACCGGGTTGACGATTTCCAGGTGCGACGGGTTGAACGCCAGCGACAGGTGGACCGGGCCGCCATCGGTCGAGACATCGCTCGAGAAGCCCTTGTGGTACTTGACGTCACCGGCCGGCAGGTCGTCGACGTGCTTGCCTTCGAATTCGGCGAACAGGTCGGCGGGCATCTTGCCCAGGGTGTTGACCAGCACGTTCAGGCGGCCGCGGTGGGCCATGCCGATCACGATTTCCTGCACGCCCTTGCTGCCGGCGTGCTGGACCAGTTCGTCCATGGCGGCGATAAAGCTTTCGCCGCCTTCCAGCGAGAAGCGCTTCTGGCCGACGTACTTGGTGTGCAGGAAGCGCTCCAGGCCTTCAGCCGCGGTCAGGCGGTCCAGGATGTGCTTCTTCTTGTCCAGCGTGAACACGGGCTTGGAACGCGTGGTTTCCAGGCGTTCCTGCCACCAGCGCTTCTGCGCCTGGTCGCTCACGTACATGAATTCGAAACCGATGGTGCCGCAGTAGGTTTCGCGCAGGTTGTTGAGCAGCTCGCGCAGGCTCATCGACTCCTTGCCAAAGTAGGTATTGCTGGCATTGAAGACGATGTCGAGGTCTGCTTCGGAGAAGCCGTAGAACGCCGGGTCCAGGTCCGGCAGGGGCGGACGCTCCTGGCGCTTGAGCGGGTCCAGGTCGGCCCAGTGCGAACCGATGTTGCGGTAGGCGGCGATCAGCTGGGTGGCAGCGACGCGCTTGCGGCCCATGTCGGAATCGGCCGAGGCAACGATGGTCTTGATGGGGCCTTGCTTGGCGCGCTCGGCGAACGAGGCAACGATGGGGGCGTGGGGGATGTCCCGGGCGCTGGTGCCGTCGACCGCAGGAACGTTCTGCATGGCGTCGAAATACGCGCGCCAATTGTCGGGAACCGAGGCGGGGTTCTGGAGGTAGGCTTCGTACAGTTCTTCGACATACGGGGCGTTACCGCCGAAGAGGTACGAGTTGCTCTGATACTGCTGCATCATGGGACGCTCACTATTCTCCGGGAATGCCGGAGTTCAGCGGGTTATTCAACCTTCCGCGACACGGCTTGACCGGTTAGCGGATCGCAAACAACTCTTGGGAGCCCGAACGAGGCGCCTACGCAAACGGCACCGCCAGGGTGCTGCATGTGATGGCTTCCTCACAAGGCCCGAAAGGGCAAGTTGTGCGGGGAAGGACCTAAAGTCTTCACGGCGGTAAGAATAGCATGAATTGCCTTGGATCAATGTGGACTTTTCGCGATACGAAACAGCCACCCACGACAATTCAGTGCGCAATCAGCGAATTAGCAACATCAGCACAACAATTTGCATCAAGGCGCTATCTGGTCGACGGCGTCGGTGATCAGCCCGTCCAGGCCCCAGGCCAGCAACTGTTCAGCACGCTCCGGGTCATTGACCGTGTAGCTGAGGACCCGGAAGCCGGCAGCATGCGCGTCGGCAATCACCTTGGCATTGAGCACACGGTGGTTGGCATCCAGCGCCACGCAATCGAGCTCGCGCAGCCGGTCCAGCCAGTCCACGGGCAGCTTGTCGAGCAGCAGCGCCCTCGGCAGGTCCGGCGCAACCCGGCGCGCCGCCGCCAGTGCGTCTTCGGAGAAGGACGACAGCAACGGGGGCACTGGCGCGCCGCGCCACAGGCTCTGCGCGTCCAGCGCCACGGCGGCACCGGTCAACGTCTCCCGGCCCGGGACAGGCTTGATCTCGATATTGATGCAATACCCGTTGGCGCAGGTGTAGCGTGCGATCGCCCTGAGTGTTGGCACGGGTTCGCCCGCAAAGGTGGCGCTGTGCCAGCTGCCGGCGTCGAGCTGCGCCACTTCGCCCAGCGTCAGGCTGTCCACCCGCCCACTGCCGGAGGTGGTGCGGTCCAGCGTGGCGTCATGCATCAGGACCGGCTTGCCGTCAGCTGTCAGCTTCACGTCGAACTCGAACATCCGGTAACCGAAGGACGCGCCATGGCGGAAGGCTGCAAGCGTGTTCTCCGGCGCCAGCTTGCCCGCGCCACGGTGCGCGATATGGCGCGGATACGGCCAGTTGTCGGTGGTCACCGCGCCTGGCCAGGTTGTCTGTTCGTCCGCCATGATCAGGCCTCGATGCGCTTGCCCGTGTCGGGCGCAAAGAAATGCAGGTGCTCCGCCGACGACGTGACCGGCAGGCGGTCGCCGGCGCGCACGTGCGCATGGCTGTCCAGCCGCACCACCACTGGCTGCCCGCCGAGCGAACCATAGGCGAAGGAATCCGCGCCGAGCGCCTCGACCACGCGCACATCGACTTCGGCGATGGCCTCATGCGCGGCGCACGGCTCGATATGCTCCGGGCGCAGCCCCAGCAATGCCTGCTCCGGCAGGTGCAGTCCCATCGGCAGGTGCCCCAGCGTGGCGTTGGCGGCCTCGCCCTCCTTCGCCACTACGCGCATCTGCGCGCTGGTGTCGCCGCCGGCGTTGCGCGCCACCGGGATCAGGTTCATCGGCGGCGAGCCGATAAAGCCGGCCACGAAGGTGCTGGCCGGCCGCGAATAGACTTCCAGCGGCGTGCCGATCTGCTCCACGCGCCCGGCGTTGAGCACCATCATGCGGTCGGCCAGCGTCATCGCCTCGACCTGGTCATGGGTCACGTAGAGGCTGGTGGTGCCCAGGCGCCGGTGCAACTCCTTCAGTTCCAGCCGCATCTGCACGCGCAGCTTGGCGTCCAGGTTGGACAGCGGCTCGTCGAACAGGAACACCGCCGGCTCGCGCACGATGGCGCGACCCATGGCCACTCGCTGGCGCTGCCCGCCCGACAGCTGGCGCGGCTTGCGGTCCAGCAGCGGCGCCAGCTCCAGGATGCCGGCTGCATGGTTCACCCGCTGCGCGATCTCGGCCTTGGCCATGCCGCGGATCTTCAGGCCATAGGCCATGTTGTCGTACACGCTCATATGCGGATAGAGCGCGTAGTTCTGGAACACCATGGCGATGTCCCGCTCGGCCGGCTCCAGGTCGTTGACCACCTTGTCGCCGATATCGATCTCGCCGCCGGTGATGGTTTCCAGCCCCGCCACCATGCGCAGCAGCGTGGACTTGCCGCAGCCCGAGGGGCCGACGATGACGATGAACTCGCCGTCGGCGATCTCCATGTCGATGCCGTGCACCACCTTGACGTTGCCGGCGTAGGTTTTCTGTACGTTGCGTAGCGACAGTTTTGCCATTGCTATTGTCCTGCGCGTGGCTCGTGGCCACCGCGCCTTATTTTTCCGTTTCGACCAGGCCCTTGACGAACCACTTCTGCATCAGCACCACCACCACCGCGGGCGGGATCATCGCCAGCATCACCGTAGCCATCACCAGGTTCCAGTCAGTGGCGGCATCGCCCGAGCGCGAGATCATCTGCGTCACGCCCACCACCACCGGCGTCATCGACTTCTGCGTGGTGATCAGCAGCGGCCACAGGTACTGGTTCCAGCCGTAGATGAACTGGATCACGAAGAGCGCGGCGATGCTGGTGCGCGACAGCGGCAGCACCACGTCCCAGAAGAAACGCAGCGGCCCGGCGCCGTCGATGCGCGCGGCCTCGGCCAGCTCGTCCGGGATCGTCAGGAAGAACTGGCGGAACAGGAAGGTGGCGGTGGCCGACGCGATGATCGGGATGGTCAGGCCGAAGTAGCTGTCCAGCATGCCCAGGTCGGAAACCACCTTGTAGGTCGGCAGGATCCGTACCTCCACCGGCAGCATCAGCGTGATGAAGATCAGCCAGAAGAAGGTCTTGCGCAGCGGGAACTTGAAATAGACGATGGCAAAGGCCGAGATGATCGAGATGGCGATCTTCCCCAGCGCAATGCCCAGCGCCATGATCAGGCTGTTCTTCATCATGGTCGAGACCGGCGATGCGGCCTCGCCCACGCCCTGGAACAGCACGGTGCGATAGTTCTCGATCAGGTGGCTGCCGGGGATCAGCGTCATCGGCGCGTCCAGCACCTCTTCGGCGGTCAGCGTGGACGCAACGAAGGTCAGGTACACCGGGAACACCACGATCACGATGCCCAGGATCAGCACCGCGTGGCTCAGGAAATCTAGGAAGGGACGACGTTCTACCATGTGCTGTCTCCGTCAGTACTGGACCTTGCGTTCCACGTAGCGGAACTGCACCACAGTCAGCGCGATCACGATCACCATCAGCACCACCGACTGCGCGGCCGAGCCCCCGATGTCCATGCCGCGGAAGCCGTCATGGAAGACCTTGTAGACCAGCGTGTTGGTCGAATTGAACGGGCCGCCGTGGGTGACCGCGTCGATGATCGCGAAGGTATCGAAGAACGCGTAGACCACGTTGATCACCATCAGGAAGAAGGTGGTCGGCGACAGCAGCGGGAACACGATCGACCAGAAACGGCGCCACGGGCCGGCGCCGTCGATGGCGGCGGCCTCGATCAGCGAGCGCGGGATGCTCTGCAGCCCCGCCAGGAAGAACAGGAAGTTGTAGCTGATCTGCTTCCAGGCGGCGGCCAGCACCACCAGCAGCAATGCCTGGTCGCCGTTGAGCAGGAAGTTCCATTCCACGCCGAGCTTGCGCAGCGCATAGGACACCACGCCCAGCGTCGGATTGAACATGAACATCCACAGCACGCCGGCCACGGCCGGCGCCACCGCATACGGCCAGATCAGCAGCGTCTTGTAGCCGACGGCGCCGCGGATGATGCGGTCGGCAAAATAGGCCAGCGCCAGCGCGGTGGTCAATCCCACCACCGTGACGCCCACGGCAAAGATGGCGGTGGTCTGGAACGACTCCACGTACAGCGGGTCGTTCCACAGCATGCGGAAGTTGTCCAGGCCGACGAACTCCAGGTTGATGCCGAAGGCATCCTGCTGCAGCATCGACTGGTATAACGCCTGCCCGGCGGGCAGGAAGAAGAAGATCAGCGTGACCGCGATCTGCGGCAAGACCAGCAGATACGGCAGCCACGGCGAGCGGAAAACAACGCGTTTTTCCATAAACGGATTCCGGCGGACGCCGCGGGTCGCGGCATCGGACTAGGTACGGAGTTGCGGCCGGCCCGATGAGGGCGGCCGCAATGCAAGCGGGCGGAGGTTTCGCCGCCGCCCGCTTGTCACATCAGCTTGCTGGCAAGGCCCGGGTCATTCGCGGGCAGTCTTCTGGAAGCGTTCCAGCAGGTCGTTGCCGCGAGCCACGGCCGAATCCAGCGCCGCCTTGGGCTCCTTCTTGCCGGCCCAGACGGCTTCCAGTTCCTCGTCCACCACGGTGCGGATCTGCACCATGTTGCCCAGGCGCACGCCGCGCGACTTGTCGGTGGTCTTGACCACCATCTGCTGCACCGACACGTCGGCACCCGGGTTCTTGTCGTAGTAGCCCGACTTCTTGGTCAGTTCGTAGGCCGCCGTTGTCACCGGCAGGTAGCCGGTGGCCTGGTGCCAGTCAGACTGGATCTCGGGGCGCGACAGGAAATTGAAGAACTTGGCCACGCCCTTGTACTCGTCGGGCTTCTTGCCGCCCATCACCCACAGCGAAGCGCCGCCGATGATGGTGTTCTGCGGGGCGCCCTGCACCTCCGGGTAGTACGGCAACTGCGCCACCGCGAACGCGAACTTGGCGTTCTTGCGGATATTGGCCAGCGATGCCGACGAGCCGGTGAACATCGCGCACTCGCCGTTATAGAACTTGGCCTGCGACTCGGCCTTGCGCCCGCCATAGCTGAAGTAGCCCTTCTTCACCATGTCCTGCAGGTTGGTGATGTGCTTGACGTGCAGCGGGCTGTTGAAGAGCAGGCGCGTATCGGTGCCGCCGAAGCCGTTGTTCTTGGTCGCGTACAGGGTGTTGTGCCAGGCCGAGAAGCTCTCCAGGTGGACCCAGCCCTGCCAGTCGGTGGTGTAGGCGCAGTTGGTGCCCGAGGCCTTGAGCTTGGCCGAGTACTGCATCACCTCGGGCCAGGTCTTGGGCGGCTTTTCCGGATCCAGGCCGGCCTTCTTGAAGGCGTCCTTGTTGTAGTAGAACACCGTGGTCGAGCTGTTGAACGGGAACGACAGCATCTCGCCCTTGGACGAGGTGTAGTAACCCGCCACCGCCGGGATATACGCCTTCTGGTCGAACTTCTCGCCGGCGTCCTTCATCACCGCCGACACCGGCTTGATCGCGCCCTTGGCGCTCATCATGGTGGCGGTGCCCACTTCGAACACCTGCAGGATGGCGGGCGAGCCGCCGGCGCGGAAGGCCGCAATGCCCGCGGCCATGGTTTCGTCGTAGTTGCCCTTGTTGACCGGCACCACCTTGTATTCGGACTGGCTGGCGTTGAACTTGTTGGCGATCTCGTTCACCTTGTCGTTCAGGGCGCCCTGCATGGCGTGCCACCACTGGATTTCAACGGCGGCATGGGCGCTGCCGGCCCCGGTCAGGGCCGCCAGCGCTGCGAGTTTGAGCACGGTACGGGATAAGGACATCAGTGGCTCCTGGTGTGTGTCTCGGTCGGTAAAATCCGACACTATGTGATTCTTTTGTGACAGCGGCATGTTACGCCTGTCGCACCCGCGCTAGCAAATCAGAAGATTCACCAGCATGGCCAGTACGATGCCTTTTGCAGTGCAATAAGAGAAATTACCGCCAGATCCACGGTTACAATGGCCCGCCATGCAATCCCTGAACAAGCTCTCTAATACGTCGTTGCGCAGCGTGCGCGGCGTGCTGACCGACATCGACGGCACCCTGACCACCGACGGGCGGCTGCCGGCCTCGACCTACCTGGCGCTCGACGGCCTGCGCCGCGCGGGCCTGCACGTGATCCCGGTCACCGGGCGCTGCATCGCCTGGGCCGAGATCCTGACCCGGCTGTGGCCGGTCGACGCCATCATCGGCGAGAACGGTGCGTTCTACTCGCACCTGCACAACGGCCGCCTGCAAACACGCTTCCTGGACGATGCGCCAACGCGCGCGCGCAACCTGGAGCGCATCCACGCGCTGGGGCAGCGCATCCTGCACGAAGTGCCGGGCTGCGCGCTGGCCTCGGACCAGGCCTGGCATGCCGCCGACCTGGCCATCGACCATGCCGAAGACGTCGCGCCGTTGCCTGAAGGCGCCGTGGCCCGCATCGCCGCCATCATGCGCGAGGCCGGCATGACCGCCACGGTCAGCTCGATCCATGTCAACGGCTGGTTCGGTCTGCACGACAAGCTGTCGATGAGCAAGCTGTGCGTGGCCGAACTGCTGGGCGAAGACATGGACGCGCGCCGCGATGAATGGCTGTTTATCGGCGATTCGGCCAACGATGCCAGCATGTTCGCCCACTTTCCGCTGTCGGTTGGCGTGGCCAATGTGCGCGACATCCTGCCGCAGCTGCCGGTGCCGCCGGCCTATATCACCGCAGCGGCCGGTGGCGAAGGCTTTGCCGAGATGGCGCAGCGGCTGGTCGAAGCGCGCGGCTGAATACGTCACGCAAAACAAAAAACCGGCCGGGAAAGTCCCGGCCGGTTTTTTTGTCGCCTGCCCTGCCCTGGCTCAGTCGAACCCCAACTCCTGCAGCTTGCGCGTGATGGTATTGCGCCCGATCCCAAGCCGGGTCGCCGCCTCGACGCGGCGCCCGCGCGTGACGCCCAGCGCGGCCTCCAGCACCGCCTTCTCGAACCGGCGCGTCAGCACATCCATGACCTCCGGCTGGCCGGCTTCGAGCATCGCCCGTGCCTCGCCGGCGAGCAGGCTTTCCCAGCCGGCCGAGGCCGGGGCCGGGACCACCGTCGCCACGGACGCGGGCCGGACTGCGGTGGCCGTGTCGGCCTCTGCCACCGGCGTCGCATACCCGCCGTAGTCGGCAAGGTCAGGCGCGCTTTCATACTCGGGCGCGCGCGCTTCGGCAACGCGCTCAGGCCGCGGCGCATTGACCGGCTCGCTGGTGCCGGCCTCCAGCATCTCGCGCGGCAGGTCCTTGACCTCGATGGTCTGCGCCGGCGCCATCACGGTCAGCCAGTTGCACAGGTTCTCCAGCTGGCGCACGTTGCCGGGGAACGGCAGCGTGCTGACATAGACCAGCGCTTCGTCGGACATGCGCTTGGGCTCGACGCCCAGTTCCTTGGCGCTCTTCTGCAGGAAATGACGCGCCAGCAGCGTGATGTCCTCCGGGCGTTCGCGCAGCGGCGGCAAGCGCAGCCGGATCACGTTCAGGCGGTGGAACAAGTCCTCGCGGAACAGCCCTTCCTTGACGCGCAGCTCCAGGTTCTGGTGCGTGGCGGCAATCACGCGCACATTGGCGCGCAACGGGTTATGGCCACCGACACGATAGAAGTTGCCATCGGACAGCACGCGCAGCAGGCGCGTCTGCAGGTCGAACGGCATGTCGCCGATTTCATCGAGGAACAGCGTGCCGCCCTCGGCCTGCTCGAAGCGGCCGCGCCGCATGGTCTGCGCGCCGGTGAAGGCGCCGCGCTCATGGCCGAACAGTTCGGATTCGAGCAGGTCCTTGGGGATGGCTGCGGTATTGAGCGCGATAAAGGGCCCGTTGGCGCGCGGGCTGTGCTTGTGCAGCGCGCGTGCGACCAGTTCCTTGCCGGTGCCGGACTCGCCGGTGATCATCACCGTCACGTTGGACTGCGAGAGCCGGCCGATGGCGCGGAACACGTCCTGCATCGCCGGCGCCTGGCCGAGGATCTCGGGCGCATCGACCAGGCGGTCGTCCAATTCTTCCTCGCGCAGGCTTTCTTCCAGCGCGCGGCGGATCAGCTCGACCGCCTTGTCGACATCGAAGGGCTTGGCCAGGTATTCGAAGGCGCCGCCCTGGAACGCGGCCACGGCACTGTCCAGGTCCGAGTAGGCCGTCATCACGATGACCGGCAGGCCCGGATGCCGCGCCTTGATGGCCTGCAGCAGATCCAGGCCCGATCCGCCGGGCATGCGGATATCCGATATCAGCACCTGCGGCTGGTCGTCTTCCAGCGCGGCCAGCGCATCCCGCACATTGGTGAAGCTGCGCGAGAGCAGGCTTTCACGGGCAAGGGCCTTTTCCAGGACCCAGCGGATTGATTGATCGTCGTCGACTATCCAGATCGGCTTCATGTGCGTCGCTTGTCTGCTCGGTGTCATTTGGTCTTCCGCATGCCCGGCCACGGCGGGTGCACCATCGCTCGCGGACGCCAGCAAAAGCTAGTGCAGCGGCAACAGGATGCGGAAGTCGGTACAGCCCGGCCTGCTCTCGCATTCGATCAAGCCCTCGTGCTGCTGCACGAAGGTTTGAGCGAGTGTGAGACCGAGTCCGCTGCCGCCATCCCTGCCCGATACCAGCGGGAAGAAGATGCGTTCGCGGATGTCTTCGGGAATTCCCGGGCCGTTGTCGATGACATGCAAGTCCAATGCCAGCTTGAACAAACGCTTGGCGATCGTGACCTGGCGCGCCACCCGCGTGCGCAGCACGATCTGCGCATCGCCGCGCGCCATGCGCTCGGCCAGCGCCTGCGCGGCGTTGTGCACGATGTTGAGCACGGCCTGGATCAGTTGCTCCATGTCGCCCTGCAACTCGGGCAGGCTGGCATCGTAGTCGCGCACGATCTCCAGCCCGTTGGGAAACTCCGCCAGCACCACCGAGCGCACGCGCTCCAGCACCTCGTGGATATTCAGGCTCGATACGATATGCGGATGCCGGTGCGGCTCCAGCAGCCGGTCCACCAGCGTCTGCAGCCGGTCCGATTCCTTGATGATGACCTGCGTGTATTCGCGCAGCGAGCGCTCCGGCAGCTCGAACTCCAGCAGCTGCGCCGCGCCGCGGATGCCGCCCAGCGGGTTCTTGATCTCGTGGGCCAGGTTGCGGATCAGTTCCTTGTTGGCCGAGGTCAGGTCCAGGATGCGCTCTTCGCGTTCGCTGCGCACCTTCTGTTCATTGGGCAGGATCTCCACCACCACGGTGTCGCCCACCGCTTCCAGCGCGGCGATCACCACGTGCACATGGAGCGGCTCCTGCAGCGGCGGGTGCAGGATCAGGTCCTGCCGGCGCACATCGAACTGCCGCGTGACCACGGTGTCGATCATGCTGTGCAGCTCATCGGAACTCCCGAACAGGTCAGGCAGCGTCAGTTCCACCATGCCCTTGCGCGACACGCCGAAGGTGGCTTCGGCCGCCGGGTTCGCAAAGACCACGCGCAGCCCCGGCTGCCGCACCAGCAGCACCGGGTTGGCCACCACGTCCAGGCCGGCATGGAACGCCACGGCGCCCATGGTCAGCACCTGGGCGCTGCCTGCGGCCGGTACCGCGTCAGCCGCCGGCGATTCGCCACGGGCGCCGTCGGCACCGCTGACCTTGCGCGACACTCCGCGAATCAGGCGACGCATAAGACTAGTCCTTCAAATTGCCAAGCTCGCGCCGCAGTGACGCCGCGTTGGCCTCGCTGCGGGCGATGTCGTCGCGCAGCGCTGCCGTGCGATCGAGGTATTTCTGATAGTTGCGCTCATTGCCCTGGCGCTCCGGCTGGCCGTTGTTGTACTCGGCACGCAGCGCCTGCAGCTTGGCCTCTTCGGCCTGCAGCTCCTGCGCGAGCACCGAGCGGCGCTCGCCGTCGCGGCTCCTCTGCGTGGCACTGTCCACCCGCGGGAAGCTGGTGCTGCCGGCCGCCGCGCCGGCTGTGGTGCCAGCGCCCTTGGCCGGCGCAGCGATGCGCCCGCCCGGAACTGTCACCACCTCGGGCAGGTTCAGCTTCTTGCAGCCCTTGCCGGCATTGCCGTTGCGATACTCGGGCACGCCGTTGGGCCCGGTGCAGACATAGACATCCGAGGACTGCGCGGAAGACTGCCCGGCCCATGCGCACAGCGTCAGCGCCACGGCACTCACCAGAACAGGGAATCCGAGACGAAATTGGTGCAGAGATCGGGGCAAGGTCAGGGTCCGGCGAGCCGTGCGTGAAGAGGCGTCCATGAACATGGCGTTAGATTTGAACGGGGGTGGAACAGGATTCCCCATTCTAGCGAGCAAAGCAAAAAGGGACAGCCGAAGCCGCCCCTTTCTGGTGCAACTGTTGCCCGGTCACAACCTGCGTCATTCCCGGGCAAGGGCCGCTTACAGCGAGTAGTACATTTCGAACTCGACCGGGTGCGTGGTCATGCGGAAACGCGTGACTTCTTCCATCTTCAGTTCGATGTAGGCATCGATCATCGAGTTCGAGAACACGCCGCCGCGGGTCAGGAACTCGCGGTCGTTGTCCAGGTACTCCAGCGCCTGGTCCAGGCTCGAGCACACGGTCGGGATCTTTGCATCCTCTTCCGGCGGCAGGTCGTACAGGTTCTTGTCGGCAGCTTCGCCCGGGTGGATCTTGTTCATCACGCCGTCCAGGCCGGCCATCAGCAGCGCCGAGAAGCCCAGGTACGGGTTCATCAGCGGATCCGGGAAGCGGGTCTCGATGCGGCGGCCCTTCGGGTTGGCCACATACGGGATACGGATCGAAGCCGAGCGGTTGCGGGCCGAGTAGGCCAGCTTCACCGGAGCTTCGAAGCCCGGCACCAGGCGCTTGTACGAGTTCGTGCCCGGGTTGGTGATGGCGTTCAGGGCGCGGGCGTGCTTGATGATGCCACCGATGTAGTACAGCGCGAATTCCGACAGGCCGGCGTAGCCGTTGCCCGCGAACAGGTTCTGGCCGTCCTTCCACACGGACTGGTGCACGTGCATGCCCGAACCGTTGTCGCCAACGATCGGCTTCGGCATGAAGGTGGCGGTCTTGCCGTAGGTGTGGGCGACGTTCTGGATCACGTACTTCTGCATCTGGGTCCAGTCGGCGCGCTGCACCAGCGTGCTGAACCTGGTGCCGATTTCGTTCTGGCCCTGGCCAGCCACTTCGTGGTGGTGGACTTCAACGGGGATGCCCAGCGATTCCAGGATCAGGCACATTTCCGAACGCATGTCCTGGAAGGTGTCGATCGGGGCGACCGGGAAGTAGCCGCCCTTCTTGCCCGGACGGTGGCCGCTGTTGCCATGCTCGAATTCCTTGGCCGACGACCACGGGGCTTCTTCGGAGTGGATCTTCACGAAGCAGCCTTGCATGTCGACGTTCCAGGTCACGCCGTCGAAGATGAAGAACTCGGGCTCCGGGCCGAAGAAGGCGGTGTCGCCCAGGCCGGTGCTCTTCAGGTAGGCTTCGGCGCGCTTGGCGATGGAACGCGGGTCGCGGTCATAGCCCTTGCCGTCCGACGGCTCGATCACGTCGCAGGACAGCACCAGCGTCGGCTCTTCGTAGAACGGGTCGATGTGGGCCGTGTTCGAATCCGGCATCAGCAGCATGTCCGAAGCTTCGATACCCTTCCAGCCGGCGATCGACGAACCGTCGAAGGCGTGGCCGCTTTCGAACTTGTCTTCATCGAAGTGCGACACGGGCACGGACACGTGTTGCTCCTTGCCTTTGGTATCGGTGAAACGGAAATCGACGAACTTGACGTCGTTTTCCTTCACAAGCTTCATCACGTCTGCAACGCTGTGGGCCATGCCAATCTCCTGGATATTCGGCGGAAGTCTGAGAAAGCCAATTCTTGGGCCTGTCGTCACCGGCGCCGATGCATGCTCTGCCGCGCCGTCCCGACCAGCCACGAAAGGACGAGGAATGTTAGCAGAAAGCGTGCCATGCAAACGCCCCACTGCCACCGGTGGCCCGAAAAATGTGCAACGTCGGCGAACCGCGCACCGCGGCGGCGTCAGCGTCCGCTAGGCAAGCAGCTGCTTCGCTGCCGAGTGGCGCACCGGTTACACGCATTCCGGCGTAGCGCCTCCTAATAAAACACCACAATGGTGCATTCAGCAAGGTGTAGCACTGTAACAGTGCAGGCGCACCAAAAAGAGTCATTCGGCGCCCCGGCAGCCGGCAATCAGGCTTCGAACCGGCCCGGCGCTATAGAATAGTACGTTGCGGTCTTGCCGCCCCCATTCCATTCCTCAAATTTGTCACGCAGATGACCACCCGAGACGATCTCCTCCAGGCCGCCCGCCAGCGCCAGCAACAGAACCAGCTCCCGTATTTCGGCGCGCTGTCGCCGCAGGAAGCCTTTGCGCTGCTGCAGAACGATCCTTCCGCCGTGCTGGTCGACGTGCGCACCCAGGCCGAGCTGGACTGGGTCGGCGGCGTTGATGTGCCGGACGCGCAGTTCGCTCATGTCGAATGGATGTCCTATCCGGGCGGTGCGCAGAATGCCCGCTTTGTCGAAGAGCTGAGGGCACGCGTGCCGGCCGACGTGCCGGTGCTGTTCCTGTGCCGCAGCGCGGCGCGCTCCAAGCACGCCGCGCGCGTGGCAACCGAAGCCGGCTACCACTTCGCCATGGACGTGCTGGAAGGCTTCGAGGGCAACCGCGACGACCACCACCACCGCAAGACGGTTGAAGGCTGGTGCGTGCGCGGACTGCCGTGGCACGGCGCCTGATCGCGGTCGGGCCAGAATGAGAGAAGGGGCAGCCAAGGCTGCCCCTTCTTCTTTTTGCGACCCGTGGCGCCTTAAGCCTGCGCCGCTTCGCGCGGCGGCTGCTCCACGGTCTCGAACCCCATCGCCTGCACGCCTTCGAGCAGCATCGCATAGGCCGGCGCCAGCAGATCGGCCGGGCCCTTGACCCCCAGGTCGATATGGCGGCGCGCGAAGCGGTCGCCGCGCTGCACGTCGCCGACCGACGGCAGGCTGAACACGCGGATGCCGGGATGCGCCGCTTCGACTTTCTCCATCAGCGGCGTCAGCGTGGACTCCGGCGCCTCGAACACGTAGAAGGCCCGCTCCTGCTGCTGCACCTGGTGGAACAGGTGCGCATAGTCGTGGTCCAGCACCCATTCCATCATCGGCCATGCCATCACCGGGAAGCCCGGCATGAAGTGGTGGTGACCGGCCGAAAAGCCCGGGATGCGGTTGTAGCTGTTGGGGATGATGCGCGCGCCCTCGGGGAACTCGCCCATCTTGAAGCGGTGCTGGTTTTCCGGCTGGTTCAGGTCGGCCTTGACCGGGTCGCCGCCGGCGGTCTCGGCAATGCGCAGCGCAATCAGCTCGCGCGCCTCGGGATGCAGCACCAGCGGCACGCCCAGCGCGGCAGCCGCGCACTGGCGGGTGTGATCGTCCGGCGTGGCGCCGATGCCGCCGGTGCAGAACACCACGTCCGGGCCGGCCAGCGTGCGCCGCAGCGTGGCGGTGATGCGGGCGCGGTCGTCGCCGACGTATTCGGCCCAGCCCAGCGCCAGGCCGCGCGCGCCCAGCAGTTCGATGGTGCGGCGCAGATGCTTGTCTTCACGCCGCCCCGACAGGATCTCGTCGCCAATGACGATCAGGCCAAAACCCATATTGCCCTCGCTTCAGGAATTTTCGATGCGGCGCACGTCGGTCGGCGCCAGGTCGATGACGTCGCCGTCAAGCGCCGGCTTGTCCGGCTGATGCGCCGGCGGCTGGGCCGGCACCGCCGCGCGCTCGGCCCGCAATTGCGCCAGCGCGCGCAGGCAGAAGTGGCCGAACCACAGCGCCGAGAAGATAAAGATCAGCACATAGAGCCACAGCGTGCCGGCCAGCACGAACGGGAACAGGAAGATCACCGCCGCCGACGACACCCACAGCAGCGTCGGCGCCGAGCCCAGCAGCCCCACCGCCACCCCGATCACCAGCAGCGGCGTGCGGTGGCGGCGCACCAGCGTCTTGCGCTCTTCGGCGCTGGCGTGGTCGGCGAGCGCGTCATACGTCATCACGCGGTAGGTCAGCCAGCCCCACAGCACCGGCGGGATCAGCGCAAAGAACGGCGGGATCAGCCACAGCGGCAGCGTCACCAGCACCAGCACCAGGAACACCAGCGTGCTGCCCAGCGACTGGAACACGCTGCCCAGGATGCTGCCGCCATGGGCCTTGGCCAGGTCCGGGTAGTTGCGCTCCAGGTGGCGCACCACCGCCGGCACCGAGAACACGCCGATAAACATCAGCATCGAGGCAATCACCAGCGGGATCGCCAGCGCCGCCACGAATAGCGGCGCCACGATGGTGCGCATCGATTGCAGGCCGAACCAGTCGAGCGCGCTGTAGATCCAGCTGGTCAGGATGGAGGTTTCCAGGAAGCTGCGCGTGGCGCCCATGATGGGGTCCCAGCCCCACCAGAGCAGACCGCCCCACAGCAGCGTGGCCAGGACGAAAGGCAGCACGGTCAGCATCAGCATGCGGGGATGCAGCTGGCTGACCAGCGCGCGGCCAAACGAGCGGAAGATATCGTTCATGCAGTCGAAGGCAAACAGGAGAAAAGGCGTCGGGCGCGGCAGAAGTCCGACTGGGCCGGACCGGCGGCAACCCGAAACACTAGCATACGCCACTTGCTGCCGCGGCGGACTGCCTCCAGACCCGCTGGTTCAGCGCAGCCGCAGCAGCCGCTTGATGCCGTACCACTGGTGCGCCAGGAAGCCCGCGCCATAGTCGTGGCCCTTGCCCAGCGGCGGCGGCAGCTGGTCGCGGATGCCGGTCGGGTGGTAGGTCTCGGTGAAGACCGCAGTGCCGAGCAGCATGTCCCACCACGGGAAGATCACGCCGTAGTTGCAGCCGCCCAGCTTGGCCGGTGCGCCGTCGGCCTCATGGCCGATGCCCACGGCGTGGTGGGTGCGGTGAAAGCGCGGCGAGACCAGCAGCCGCTCGCCGATGGCGCCGAAGTGCAGCCGCACGTTGGCATGCTGCAGGCTCTGCAGCAGCTGCGACAACGCCACCAGCAGCACGTATTGCGACGGCTCCACGCCCACGCCCAGCGCCACCAGCGCGAACACCAGGTCGCGCAGCATGTCGTCCAGCAGGTGGTTGCGGTTGTCGCTCCACAGCGTCATCTGGCGCTGGCTGTGGTGCACCGCATGCAGGTGCCACCACCAGCGGAACGAATGCGACAGCCGGTGGTACCAGTAGTCGAGGAAGTCGAACAGCAGCAGGTAAACAAAGAAGCTGACCAGCGGCACCGAGGTCACGCCCGGCCACCAGTCTTCCACATTGATGCGGTGCCAGCCCATCAGCCGCAGGTCGCCTTCCAGGGCGTCGGTCAGCGGCGCCAGCAGGAAGAACATGGCCAACCGGAACAGCCCGAGCCGGTGGATCACCGTGTAGAAGATATCGGTGCGGATGGCGGCGCGGTCGGATACCGGCTCGACCGGGCGCCATTTCTCCAGCGGCCCCAGGATCAATGCCATCACCGCGATCTGCACCAGGCCCACCAGCAGCCATTCGGTGCCGGTGAAGGCTTCCTCGGCATAGCGGCCAAACCCGAGGTCGTAGACCACAGGCAGCACCACGTCCTGGAACAGCGTGCCCTCAACCTGGCCGATCCAGCCGTTCAGCGTCTCCCACATTACCGCCTGCCCTCCTTTTGCCCGACTGGCTGCGGCCTGGCGATCCAGTCGCGGTAGGCCGGGTGCTCGCGCAGCGTCGCGAAACAGAATCCCTTGCGCTCAAGGCCGGCGAGCAGCGGCTCCAGCACGCCAGGCGCCCACGGATCCTTGCGCGACCAGATGCCCAGGTGCGCCATGGTGATATCGCCGTCGCGCAGGTTGGCCAGCGCGCGCTCCAGCAGCGCCGCGTTGGGATAGCGGTCGGACGACAGCTCATCGCCCAGGAACCCCGCCGGCGCCCAGCCGACGTGGCGGAAGCCGCACTGCTCGGCCCATTGCACCGTCTGCGGCGCGGTGCGCCCGCCCGGGGCGCGCCACAGCGGCACCATGTCGGCGCCGGTCATGCCGTGGAAGGCGTCGGCGCTGCGCCGCAGCTCCTGACAGAATCCAGCCGCGTCCATGGCCATGTCCTTGCCCGCCAGCGTGCCGAACTGCGGCCGCATGGTCACATGGCCGGCTCGCACGCTGCGCAGGTAGACGTGGTCGAAGGTATGCGTGCCGAAGGCGTGGCCGTCGGCCACCAGCCCCTTCCAGTACGGCGCCCAGGCTGGGTCCAGCGAGCTGTCCTGGCGCACTGTCGGCTCATTGGCCAGGAAGAAGGTGGCGCGGATATGGTGGCGGCGCAGCGTGTCGGCGATCAGCTGCGCCTGGCTCATGCTGCCGGTGTCGAAGGTCAGGTAGAGCGTGCCGGCCGGGCACGCTTTGGCGGCAGGCTTGGGGGCATCAGCCGCCTGCAGCGCAGACGGCAGGCCGCAGGCAAGCGCCAGCGCAGCCAGCAGCTTGCCCAGCCGTCCGGATCGCGATGCCTTGGTGTCGTCCATGGTCCCTGCCCTGCCCGGTCAATACAACGGCGCGCGCGTGCGGAAATAGATGCCGTGCGGCGAGCGCCCGACGCGCACGGTCTTGACCAGCTTGCGGCTGGCCACGTCGACCAGGCCGACCGAGCGCGCCCAGCGGAAGGTGACCCACAGCGTCTTGCCGTCGGCGGTCAGTTCCATGTCGTCCGGGCCCGGCGGCAGGCCGGTGATGTCGCCGACCTTGGTCAGCGTCTGCTGGTCGATGATGCTGATGCTGCCCGTGACACGGTTGCTGAGGAACAGATGGCGCTTGTCGCCGACGGCGCGGAAGTTGTGCGCGCCCTTGCCGGTCTGGATCTGCTTGACCACCGTGCGCGTGCGCCAGTCGATCACGGCCACGTAATCAGCCCCGGTCATGCCCACCAGCAGGTACTTCTGGTCCGGCGTGACCCAGATGCCCGCCGGCGCCGACCCGGTTTCCATGCGCCACATCACGTTCTGCGTGACGAGGTCGATGGCTACCACCTCATTGGAGTCCTGCAGCGTGATGAAGGCGATGCGGCTGTCGGCGGTAAAGGCGATATGGCTGGGGGTCTTGGCCAGCGGGAACTGCTTGGCCAGCTTCAGCGCCTTGCCGTCCCAGCGGTAGAGGTCGACACGGTCAAGCCGGTTGCCGGTGGCGACAAACCACTTCTGGTCCGGCGAGAAGCCGATCTGGTACGGGTCGTCGACATTGGGCACGCGCTGCTGGACCTTGCCCGAGACCGGGTCCAGGAACACCAGGTCGTTGCCGACCGCGTTGGCAACGATCAGCGACTTGTCGTCCGGCGTGGCGATCAGGTGGTGCGGCTCCTTGCCGATCGGGAAGGTCTCCAGCACCTTCTGGGTATCCTTGTCGATCAGCGTGACGGTTGCATCACCTGAATTCAGGATCACCACCACTTCCGCCGATGCCGGTGCGGCCAGCAGGCCCAGCGCCAGGGCGCCCACCGTGAAACCACCAGCTACAACACGACGCAATGCGAACTGCAGCGCAAACATAAGACCTGCCAGAAGAAGACTGAACCGGCGATTCTAACGGTTGAGCATGAGAATCCGCTGACGTCGCGACTGACCCCCATCAAGATTTTGGCAGATTGTTGCGCCGGAGCGACCATTTGCGGTTCGCCCCGGCATTCCGCCCCGCGCCGGCGGTCAGCGCTGCATCGATTCCCACACTTTCTGCAGCCGCTTGACCGACATCGGCACCGGTGTGCGCAGCTCCTGGGCGAACAGCGCGATGCGCAGTTCCTCCAGCATCCAGCGGAATTCCTCCAGCCGCGCGTCCTCGCCGCCGCGGCCCTGGGTGCGCAGCTGCTTTTCGGCCCGCTGCCACTGCTGCACCAGCGGCGCCATCTCCTGCGTGCGCTGCGTATCGCGCGCCAGGTCGCCCTTGAGCTTGTCCACCCGCATGGCGATGCCCTTCAGGTAGCGCGGGAAATGGACCAGCTGCGTGTACGGGGTCTCGTCGACAAAGCGCTTGCCCATCAGCCGCCCGAGCTGCGCTTCCATGTCCGCATGGGGCCCGGCGAACGGCTTGGCCTGCAGCAGCTTGCGCGGCAGTCCGGCGTACTCGGCCAGGATGGTCCCCACCAGCCGCGCGATCTCCTGCGCCAGCAGCGACAGCCGGGTGCGACCCTCGTCCTTGCGCGCATTGAACTCGGCCTCGTTGCGCGGCAGCGGCGCCTGCATGCAGGCACGCTCCAGCGCCAGCATCACGATCTGCTCGCGCAGCATCTCCTGCGTGCCCAGCGTCATGTACTGCATCGCCATCTGCTGCAGGCCCGGGATGTTCTTCTCGATGAACTTGACCTGCTCGCGCAGCTGCAGCGCAAACAGCCGGCGCAGCCCCAGGTGGTGGACGCGGGCGGCTTCCTGCGGGTCGTCGAAGACTTCCACGTCGCAGTGCGTGCCGCGGTCGACCAGCGCGGGGTAGCCGAACAGGGTCTGGCTGCCCTTGCGGATCTCCAGCAGCTCGGGCAGCTCACCGAAGGTCCACCCGGTCAGGCCCTCGTACTTGCCGGGCTCGGCCGCGGCCAGCGGCGCCGCCTGCTCCGGGGCCTGGGTTGCCGCCTGTGCCGCGGCTTGCGCGGCCACCCGCTGGAACGACTGCTGCGCCTGCCCGCCCAGCTCGGCGCGCAGCTGGGCCAGGTTGCGGCCCATCTCAAGCTGGCGGCCGTGCTCGTCGACCACCTTGAAGTTCATCGTATGGTGCGCGGGCAGCGTTTCCAGCTTGAAGTCGGCCCGCTTGACCATGGTGCCGGTCTGCTCGCGGATATCGGCGATCAGCACGTCCAGCAGCTCGCCCTCGCCAAGCGGCTGGCGCGCGACAAAGCCCGCGGCATACTCCGGTAGCGGCACGCAGTGGCGGCGCAGCTTCTGCGGCAGCGACTTGAGCAGCAGGTGCACCTTCTCCCTGATCATGCCCGGCACCAGCCAGTCGGCGCGCTCCTGGCGCACCTGGTTGAGTGCGTACAGCGGCACGGTCAGGGTCACGCCGTCGCGGTGGCTGCCTGGCTCGAAGTGGTAGGTCAGCCCCATGTCCACCCCGGCCACGTTCATGGCCTTGGGGAACAGGTCGGTGGTGATGCCGGCCGCCTCGTGCCGCATCAGCTCGTCGCGGTTCAGGTACAACAGCTTGCGGTCCTTGACGCTCTCGGCCTGATACCACTGCTCGAAGGTGGCCTGCTGGCAGATGTCAGCGGGAATCGCACGATCGTAGAAGGCGTAGATCAGTTCATCGTCGACCAGCACGTCCTGGCGGCGCGACTTGTGCTCCAGGTTCTCGATCTCGCGCACCAGGCGCTGGTTGTGCGCATAGAACGGCAGGCGCGTATCGAACTCGCCCTCGACCAGCGCGCGGCGGATAAAGATCTCGCGCGCTTCCTGCGGGTTCATCGGGCCGTAGTGCACGCGGCGGTGCTGGTAGACCACCAGCCCGTACAGCGTGGCGCGCTCCAGCGCCAGCACCTGGCCCGCCTTCTTTTCCCAGTGCGGGTCGCTCCAGCTGACCTTGAGCAGGTGGCGGCCCACCTGCTCCAGCCATTCTGGTTCGATCCGCGCCAGCGTGCGCGCGAACAGCCGGCTGGTCTCGACCAGCTCGGCCGCGACAATCCAGCGCCCGACCTTGCGCGCGATCAGCGAGCCCGGCCACAGGTGGAACTTGATGCCGCGCGCGCCCAGGTATTCGCGGCCCTTGCCGTCGCCGTCCTCGATGCGGCAGCCGACATTGCCCAGCAGGCCGGTCAGCAGCGCCTTGTGCACCTGCTCATAGGTGGGCTCGCTGTCGTTCAGGCGCCAGCCCTGCTCGGTCACCGTGGTCATCAGCTGCGAATGCACGTCGCGCCACTCGCGCAGCCGCAGGTGCGACAGGAAGTGGGCGCGGCACTGGTCCTGCAGCTGGCGGTTGGACTTCTTGTGCGCGACCGCATCCTCGAACCACTTCCACAGCTTGACCCAGCCCAGGAACTCGGACTTCTCGTCCATGAACTTGCGGTGGGCCTGGTCGGCGGCTTCCTGCGCCTCCTGCGGGCGGTCGCGCGGGTCCTGCACCGACAGCGCGCTGGCGATGACCAGCACCTCGCGCAGGCACTGGTGCTCGCGCGCGGCCAGGATCATGCGCGCCACGCGCGGGTCCAGCGGCAGCTTGGCCAGCTGGCGGCCGGTGCCGGTTAGCTGGTTGGCGTCGTCGACCGCGCCCAGTTCCTGCAGCAGCTGGTAGCCGTCGGCCACGGCGCGGCCCAGCGGCGGCTCGATAAACGGGAACGACTCAATCTCGGTCAGCCGCAGCGCCTTCATGCGCAGGATCACCGCGGCCAGCGACGAGCGCAGGATCTCGGGGTCGGTAAAGCGCGGGCGGCCGGTGAAATCCGATTCCTCATACAGCCGGATGCAAACCCCGTTGGCAACCCGGCCGCAACGGCCGGCGCGCTGGTTGGCAGCGGCCTGCGAGATCGACTCGACCTGCAGTTGCTCGACCTTGTTGCGGTACGAGTAGCGCTTGACCCGCGCCAGCCCGGTATCGACCACGTAGCGGATGCCCGGCACCGTCAGCGAGGTTTCGGCGACGTTGGTCGCCAGCACGATGCGCCGTGCGTTGGACGGCTTGAACACCCGCTCCTGCTCCTGCACAGACAGCCGCGCAAACAGCGGCAGGATCTCGGTATGCGGCGGGTGGTGCTTGCGCAGCGCCTCGGCGGCTTCGCGGATCTCGCGCTCGCCAGGCAGGAAGACCAGCACATCGCCCGGGCCGACGCGGCACAGCTCGTCGACCGCCTCGACAATGCCATCGTACAGGTCGCGCTCGCGTGCCTGCGGGCTGCGCGGCGCGCCCGCGGGCACGTCCTCGGTGATCGGACGGTAACGCACTTCCACCGGGTACAAGCGGCCGCTGACCTCGATCACCGGCGCCGGCTTGTCGCCCGAGGCGAAATGCTGGGCAAAGCGCTGGGCGTCGATGGTGGCCGAGGTGATGATCACCTTCAGGTCCGGGCGCTTTGGCAGGATCTCGCGCAGGTAGCCGATCAGGAAGTCGATGTTCAGGCTGCGCTCGTGCGCCTCATCGATGATCAGCGTGTCGTAGGCGCGCAGCAGCGGATCGTTCTGGGTCTCGGCCAGCAGGATGCCGTCGGTCATCAGCTTGACCGACGCCCCCGACGACATGGTGTCGTTGAAACGCACCTGGTAGCCCACGTGCTCGCCCAGCGGCGTGCCGATTTCCTGCGCGATGCGCTTGGCGGTCGAGGTGGCGGCGATGCGCCGCGGCTGGGTGTGGCCGATCAGCCCCCCACCGTCGCGCCCCGGGCCGCGCCCGATCGACAGGCAGATCTTGGGCAGCTGGGTGGTCTTGCCCGAGCCGGTCTCGCCCGAGACGATCACCACCTGGTTGGCCAGCAGCGCCGCGGCGATCTCGTCGCGGCGGCCGGAGACCGGCAGGGCCTCCGGGAAGGTGATTGGCGGCAGCGGGTTGACCGGCCTTGGCGCACGCGGCGGACGCGGCTCGCGCGGACCGCGTGGCGGGCGCTGCCCGGCTTCACCGGCCGGCCGGGCAGCGGCTGGCTGCGGACGGACGTCCGGCTTCCTGACCGGGCCTGGGGCCGGCCGGGACTGGGTTGGGGAGGCGGACTGACCGGCACCGGCGCGCTGGCTCGGCGCGGCGGGTGGTTTAGGCTTGACGGGGCGTTGTTCTGACATTGGCCGGGATTATAATCCGCGGGATGAACGCCAGAACCGACGCGCCGCAGACGGCGCCTGCCTCCTCGCCCGCCGCCCCCGTGCCGGCGGAGCCGCCTGCGGCTGAACTCCCCGCGCCTGCCCCGGCCTCCCCCGTGCCCGCCACCCCGTTGCCCACGGCGGCCGACCCCGAGCGCAGCGGCCCCGACCACCAGCAGTTCGTCGACTGGCTGCGCATGGTGGCGCCGTATATCCATGCCTTCCGCGGCAAGACCTTTGTGATCGCCTTCGCCGGCGAGCTGGTCAAGTCGGGCGTGCTCAATGCGCTGGTCAACGACGTCGCGCTGCTGCACGCCATGGGCATGCAGATCGTGCTGGTGCACGGCTCGCGCCCGCAGGTGGAAGAACAGCTGGCGCTGCGCCATGTCGAGTCACAGTTCGTCGATGGCGTGCGCGTCACCGATAATGCCGCGCTCGAATGCGCCAAGGAAGCCGCCGGCGAGCTGCGCCTGGACATCGAGGCCGCCTTCAGCCAGGGCCTGCCCAATACGCCGATGGCCGGCGCCCAGCTGTCGGTGATCTCCGGCAACTTCGTGACTGCCCGCCCGATCGGCATCGTCAACGGCACCGACTACCAGCACACTGGCCTGGTGCGTAAGATCGACGCTGAGTCCGTGCGCATGTCACTGTCGCACGGCAAGGTGGTGCTGCTGTCGCCGCTGGGCTTCTCGCCCACCGGCCAGGCCTTCAACCTGTCGATGGAAGACGTGGCCAGCGCCACCGCCACGGCGCTCAAGGCCGACAAGCTGATCTTCATCACCGAAGTGCCGGGCGTGCCCGACCCGGTCGGCAAGATGATGCAGGAAATGTCGCTGCGCACCGCGGTGGAGCGCCTGCAGAACAAGCACCTGCCGCCAGACGTGGCCAACTACCTGCAGCACCTGGTCAAGGCGCTCAAGGGCGGCGTGCCGCGTGCGCACCTGATCCCCTATTCGCTCGACGGCGCGGTGCTGCTGGAACTGTTCCTGCACGACGGCGTCGGCACCATGCTGTCCGACACCGACCTGGAAAGCCTGCGCGAAGCCACGCTCGACGACGTCGGCGGCATCGTCCAGCTGATCGCCCCGCTGGAGCAGGACGGGACGCTGGTGCCGCGCGGACGCCACCTGATCGAGCGCGATATCGCCAACTTCTCGGTGATCGAGCACGACGGCGTGCTGTTCGGCTGCGCGGCGCTCTACGACTACCCGCGCGAGAACATGGGCGAGATGGCCTGCCTGACGGTATCGCAGGAAGCCCAGGGCACCGGCGACGGCGAGCGCCTGCTCAAGCGCATCGAGCGCCGCGCCCGCGCGCTCGGCCTGGAGAAGCTGTTCGTGCTCACCACCCGGACCGAACACTGGTTCCTGAAGCGCGGCTTCGTCCACGCCAACGTCGACGACCTGCCCGAGGACAAGCGCAAGCTCTACAACTGGCAGCGCAAGTCCATGGTGCTGATGAAAAAGCTGTAATGCCGTAGGGGCAATCGCCGCCATCCCGCGGCCTGCCGCCCCGCTTGGCTACAATAGCGCCAGCGCCTCAGCACCTGACAAACAAACCAAGGAGTCCCCATGGCCCGCATGGTCCAATGCATCAAGCTGAACAAGGAAGCCGAAGGCCTCGACTTCCCGCCGCTGCCCGGCGAACTGGGCAAGAAGATCTGGCAAAGCGTGTCGAAGGAAGCCTGGGCTGGCTGGCTCAAGCACCAGACCATGCTGATCAACGAAAACCGCCTGAACATGGCCGATGCGCGCGCGCGCCAGTACCTGCTCAAGCAGACCGAGAAGTACTTCTTCGGTGAAGGCGCCGACCAGGCCCAGGGCTACGTGCCGCCGCAGTCCTGAACCGGGACCGGCCAATGACAAAAGGGGTGCCTCAGGCACCCCTTTTTGCTTGGTAGCGGACGACTTTGCTCAGTAGTCCGTGCGCTGCACGCCGTCGCCGGTGCCCAGCAGCAGCACATCCGCGCCGCGCAGCGCGAACAGGCCCACCGTGACGACGCCTGGCACCTGGTTGACGGCGTGCTCCAGGCCGCGCGGATCGTCGATCTTCAGGCCGACCACGTCCAGGATCACATTGCCGTTGTCGGTCTTGTAAATGCCGCCTTCCTTGGTCATGCGCAGGCGCGGCTGGCCACCCAGGGCCTGCAGCTTGCGCGCCACCGCCGCACGTGCCATCGGGATCACCTCGACCGGCAGCGGGAAGGTGCCCATGGTCTGGACCAGCTTGCTGCCGTCGGCGATGCAGACAAAGCGCTTTGCGACCGAGGCCACGATCTTCTCGCGCGTGAGCGCCCCGCCGCCGCCCTTGATCATGGCGCCGCTGGCGTCGATCTCGTCGGCGCCGTCGACATACACCGGGATCTCGTCGACTTCGTTCAGGTCCAGCACCTTGAAGCCATGCTGCTGCAGGCGGCGCGTGGACGCCTCGGAGCTCGACACAGCGCCGGCGAAGCGCTCCTTGAATGCCGCCACGGCGTCAATGAAGAGATTGGCGGTGGAGCCCGTGCCCACGCCGAGCACCGCCCCTTCGGGCACTTCCTGCTTCACGTAGTCGGCGGCAGCTTGCGCGACCAGCGCCTTGAGTTCATCCTGAGTCATGACAACAGCCAGATTGCGTTGGGGGAAACGCGTAGTGTAGCGGATTGCGGCGGCAGGTCACGCGGGCGACGGTACAATGGATCAGGCCGGGGTGCCGGGTGCGCGACCCGTGTGCGACCTGCGCGCCCCCTGATGCCCGCGAACGATTTTGCAGACGCTCAAGCAGACCAACTAGCGACCATGAACCAGCTCGAACAACTCAGGCAGTTCACCACGGTGGTGGCCGATACCGGCGACTTCCAGCTGATGAAGCAGTACACCCCGCAGGACGCGACCACCAATCCGTCGCTGATCCTGAAGGCGGTGCAGAAACCCGAATACCGCCACCTGCTGGAGCAGGCCGTGCGCGACCACCACGGCAACGGCGGTGTGGATGCGGTGATGGATGAAGTGCTGATCGCCTTCGGCTGCGAGATCCTGGCGATCGTGCCGGGCCGCGTGTCGACCGAAGTCGATGCGCGCCTGTCCTTCAACACCGAGGCCAGCGTGGCCAAGGCGCGCCACCTGATCCAGCTGTACGAGCAGCGCGGCATCGCGCGCGAGCGCGTGCTGATCAAGATCGCCTCCACCTGGGAAGGCATCCGCGCGGCCGAGATCCTGCAGCGCGACGGCATCCGCTGCAACATGACGCTGCTGTTCTCGCTGGTGCAGGCGGTGGCGTGCGCCGAGGCCGGCGCGCAGCTGATCTCGCCCTTCGTCGGTCGCATCTTCGACTGGTACAAGAAGCAGGCCGGCGAGCAATGGGACGCAGCCGCCAACGGCAGCGACAACGACCCCGGCGTGCGCTCGGTGCGCCAGATCTATGACTACTACAAGAAGTTCGGCTACCCGACCGAGGTGATGGGCGCCAGCTTCCGCAGCACCGCGCAGATCCTGTCGCTGGCCGGCTGCGACCTGCTGACCATCAGCCCCGAGCTGCTTGAGCAGCTGGCCGCCGGCCAGGGCCCGGTGGCACACAAGCTGTCGGTGGACCAGGCCCAGGCCGCCAATATCGCCCGCATCGCGGCCGACGAGGCGTCCTTCCGCTGGCAGTTGAATGAGGATGCGATGGCGACCGAAAAGCTTGCCGAAGGCATCCGCCTGTTTGCGGCGGATGCGGTCAAGCTGGAGAAGCTGATCGGCGAGATTGCGAAATAAGCGCCAGTTCAGCGCAAGACACGCCCGGGCGGCAACGCCCGGACCCAAGGCTCAGCCGGCTGATGGCGCCAGCCGCGGCCACAGCAGCGGCAGGCACGCGCCCGCCGCGGCGGACAGCACGATATCCGCGGTCTGGTCCAGCGCCGACGGCTGCGGATTGACCACGATCACCGGCGCGCCATGCTCGCGCGCCAGGCCCGGCAGCCCCGCCGCCGGATAGACCAGCCCCGAGGTGCCGACCACCAGGCACAGGTCGCAGTTCTGCGCCGCATGCTCGGCGCGGTAGCGCGCCACGCGCGGCAGGTCCTCACCGAACCACACCACGCCCGGACGCATCAGCGCGCCGCACAGGTTGCAGCGCGGCGGCATGCCGGGCAGCGCGGTCGCCTCGTTGCAGCGTCCGCACCCGCCCAGCCATTTGTTGGCGAACAGGTTCCCATGCAGTTCGATCACGCCCGCGCTGCCGGCGCGCTGGTGCAGGCCGTCCACGTTCTGCGTGACCAGCGTGAAAGGTTTCTGCGCAGCCAGCGCGACCAGCGCATGGTGCGCCGGGTTGGGATGCACGGCTGCGACCAGCTCGCGCCGGTGCAGGTACCACTCCCAGACCAGCGCCGGCTGGCGGCGGTAGGCGTCCTCGCTGGCCAGCTCTTCCGGGTCGAACTGTTCCCACAGCCCGGTCATCGCATCGCGGAAGGTCGGCACGCCGGATTCGGCGGAAATGCCGGCGCCGGTCAGCACGAAGATATTGCCGGCGGCCGCGATCAGCCGGCGTGCTTCCTCAAGCCCCGGCATTTCAAAGAGACCGGAATCAGCGGCCATGGACTTATCGCGGCAGGCGCCGCTGGCGCACGGCTTCGTACAGGCATACGCCGCTGGCGACCGAGACGTTCAGGCTTTCCACGCCACCCGCCATCGGGATGCCGACCAGATCGTCGCAGGTTTCGCGCGTCAGGCGGCGCATGCCCTCGCCTTCGGCGCCCATCACGATCGCGGTCGGGCCCTTGAAGTCGATGTCATACAGCGACTTTTCGGTGCCGTCGGCGGTGCCGATGACCCAGATGCCGCGTTCCTGCAGTTCACGCAGGGTGCGGGCCAGGTTGGTGACGGTGATATAGGGCACGGTCTCGGCGGCGCCGCTGGCGACCTTGGCCACGGTGGCATTGAGGCCGACGCTGCGGTCCTTGGGGGCGATCACGGCATGCGCGCCGGCGCCGTCGGCCACGCGCAGGCAGGCGCCCAGGTTGTGGGGGTCGGTGACGCCGTCCAGCACCAGCAGCAGCGGCGTGCCTTCGATGCCGTCGAGCAGTTCATCCAGGTTCAGCGCCAGTGCCACGTCTTCGGCACGTGCCACCACGCCCTGGTGGCGGTCGGTGCCGGCCATGCCGCGCAGGCGCTCGGCATCGACCGGATGCAGGCGCACGCCCAGGCTTTCGGCCAGGCGCACGAAGTCCTGCATGCGCCGGTCGCGGCGGGCGGATTCGATATAGACATCGGTCACGCCCTTGGCATCTTGGCGCAGGCGTGCGGTGACGGCGTGAAAGCCGATCAGGAGTTTGTTTTTAGCCATGGGGGCGATTGTACTCGCCCCGCCCCCAAACCCGCCGCCGCGCGCGGGCACGGCGTTGGGCGGGACGGCGGCTGCCATGGCGGCCGCCGCAGGCTTCAGCGCTTGCGCGGGGTGCGCGGGCCCTTGGCCGGCGTCTTGCCCGCCGGCTTGGCCTGGTGCGACTTGGAAGCCGGCTTGCGCGGCTTTTCCAGGTGCGGGGGCTTGGGCTTGGCCGCGTGCTTGGCCGGCTTGCCGCCGGTCTTGACGTGCGGCCTGAGCGGCGTGATCACCGCCTCGAACACCGGCTGCTCCTCGATCACGCGGTCCAGCGTCTCGTCGAACGACTCTTCCGGCTTGGACGAGCCGCCCAGCAGCGCCGCCAGCTGGCGGCCCTTCTTGCGTGCCGGCACCGCATGGGCGGCAGGCACGCGCGGCTGGGTCTCGGTGCCCCCCGCGCGGGCGCGCAGGGTTTTCGCCGACGGCTCCTGCACCAGGCGGAAGTCGATCTTGCGCGCATCCAGGTCCACGCGCGACACCTGCACGCGCACGCGGTCGGTCAGGCGGTAGCGGATGCCGGTGCGCTCGCCGCGCAGTTCGTTGCGGGCCTCGTCGTACTGGAAGTAGTCGCTGCCCAGCTCGGTCACGTGGACCAGGCCTTCCACATACAGCTCGTCGAGCTGCACGAAGATGCCGAACGAGGTCACGGCGCTGATGGTGCCGGCGTAGTCGCTGCCCAGCTTGTCGCGCATGAAGTAGCACTTGAGCCAGGCCTCGACATCGCGCGAAGCCTCGTCGGCGCGGCGCTCATTGGCCGAGCAGTGCAGGCCGAGCTCGTCCCAGATGGCCTCGTTGCGCTTGGCGCGCGCCGCGGTCAGTTCTGCCTTTTGCTCGGCGTCCTTGGCCTGCAGCCGGCGCGCCTTGGGCGAGATCGCGGTATTCAGCTCGGTCCCGTGCGCAAACGCCGGCTGGTACTTGGTATGCGCCAGCACCGCCTTGATCGCGCGGTGCACCAGCAGGTCGGGGTAGCGGCGGATCGGGCTGGTGAAGTGCGCGTAGGCCTCGTACGCCAGGCCGAAGTGGCCGATATTGTCCGGGCTGTAGACCGCCTGCTGCATCGAGCGCAGCAGCATGGTCTGCAGCATCGGCGCATCCGGGCGGGACTTGATCTTGTCCATCACCTCGGCGTAGTCCGATGCCTGCGGCTTGTCGCCGCCGCCCAGCGACAGGCCGGCGGTGCGCAGGAAGTCGCGCAGGTTCTTCAGCTTCTCTTCGCTGGGGCCCGCGTGGATGCGGTACAGCGCCGGGTGCTTGAAGCGTTCGAGGAAGTCGGCCGCGCACACGTTGGCGGTCAGCATGCACTCCTCGATCAGCCGGTGCGCATCGTTGCGCGTGCGCGGCAGGATCTGCTCGATCTTGCCCTGCGCATTGCAGACGATATAGGTCTCGGTGGTGTCGAAGTCGATCGCGCCGCGCGCACGCCGCGACTTGAGCAGGACCTGGAACAGCTCATACAGGTTCTGCAGGTGCGGCACCAGCTCGCTGCGCTTGTGCGCCTCGGGGCCCTTGGTGTTGGACAGCACCGACCAGACCTCGTTGTAGGTCAGGCGCGCGGTCGAATGCATCACGGCCGGGTAGAACTGGTAGCCCTTGAGCTCGCCCTTGGCGGTGATCACGGCATCGCACACCATGCACAGCCGGTCCACGTGCGGATTGAGCGAGCACAGGCCGTTGGACAGCTTCTCCGGCAGCATCGGGATCACGCGGCGCGGGAAGTAGACCGAGGTGGCCCGGTCCAGCGCATCGGCATCCAGCGGCGTGCCGGGGCGCACGTAGTGCGACACGTCGGCGATCGCCACGATCAGGCGCCAACCCTTGGCGCGGCCGATCTTGACCGGCTCGCAATAGACCGCGTCATCGAAGTCGCGCGCGTCTTCACCGTCGATGGTCACCAGCGGGATGTCGCGCAGGTCGATGCGGTGGTCCAGGTCGGCCTGGCGCACCTCGTCGGGCAGCGCGGCGGCTTCCTGGGCGGCGGCCGGCGCGAACGCATGCGGCACGCCGTACTTGCGCACGGCGATCTCGATCTCCATGCCGGGATCGTCGATGTCGCCCAGCACCTCCACCACGCGGCCCACCGGCTGCACGTAGCGGTCGGGGAATTCGATCAGCTCGACGCTGACCACCTGCCCCACCCGTGCCTTGCCCTGCGCCTTGGGCGGGATCAGGATGTCCTGGCTGATGCGCTTGTCTTCGGGCGCCACCACCAGCACGCCGCCTTCGCTGAGCAGCCGGCCGATGACAAAACGGTTGGCGCGCTCGATGATCTCGACGATCTGCCCTTCGGGGCGCCCGCGCCGGTCGTAGCCCACCACGCGCACCTGCGCGCGGTCGTTGTGCATGGCCTTCTGCAGCTCGCGCTCGGGCAGGAAGATATCGTCTTCGCCGTCGTCGCGGATCAGGAAGCCAAAGCCGTCGCGGTGGCCCTGCACCCGGCCGGTGACGAAGTTCGGCTGATGGGCCAGCTCATAGTGGCCCTTGCGGTTCAGCTCGATCTGGCCGTCGCGCTCCATGGCCGCCAGGCGCTTCTGGAAGCCGTCATGCTCTTTGCGCGTGACGGACAGGGCCTTGGCAATATCGCCGGCCGACTGGGGGGATCCCGACGTTCTCAACACGCCCAGGATTTCTTCCCGGCTGGGGATCGGATAGTTGTTCTGATTCAATTTTTTCTGGAAACTATTTGACAAAATTCTCGCGCTCTCTATAATGAGCGCTTCGGTTGTTTCGACACCTGCCCAGGTGGCGGAATTGGTAGACGCACTAGGTTCAGGTCCTAGCGGTGGCAACACTGTGGAGGTTCGAGTCCTCTCCTGGGCACCAGATCACCGGAAAACCCGCAGCGCTTTCAAGCCCTGCGGGTTTTTTGTTTTTGACGCCTGTTTCGCGCATCAGATCCGGCAACTTGCACTCCTTGCTTGGCGGCCATGCCGCGATGTCATACCTGCGAGCGTACGGGTTTTTTCCCGTCCGTGAAACCGCGCACCGTACCCCGCGCGGCAGCCGAACCACAAGGGTACGGCAATGTCGAGGAGTGTAACAGCTTCAGTGGCGATTCCGGCATTCCACCGGCCATTGGCTGCCACATCGGCGTATCACCTCCTTCCCGCCCGGTACTCCGCCCACTTTGCACGCTGCCCGTGCTTGACACGCCCGCCAATGTGTAACTATCATGGTTTCACATTGAACCTGACATCCTGAGCACAAGCATTGAGCACAAGCAGCCGGTTCGCCGTGGCGGTCCACATCCTTACCCTGCTCGCCAGTTCGGCTGAGCCGGTGCCCTCGTCGCTGATCGCCGGCAGCGTGGGCACCAACCCGGCGCTGATCCGGCGGCTGGTCGGCCAACTGGCTGAAGCCGGGCTGGTGGCGACCACCATGGGCAGCACCGGCGGCGCCACGCTGGCGCGCCCGGCCGGGTCGATCACGCTGCTCGACGTGTTCCGCGTGGTGGAAACCACTGCGCTGATCACGCTGCACCAGAGCGCGCCCAATCCGGCCTGCCCGGTCGGGCGCGAGATCACCGGTGCGCTGCGCAAGGTCGCGGACCGTGCTCAGGCGGCCATGGACGATACCCTTGCCGGCATCACCATCGCCAGCATGCTCGCCGATGTCGAAGGCAGCAACCAGCGCCGCAAGCGCTGAATTTTTTTGCCCCGATATGTAACCACAATGGTTTCATATCAATCTGACCGAAAGAAGGAGTGACCATGAAGATCGCCATCATCGGCGCCACCGGCCGCGTTGGCACGCGCCTGACCGACGAAGCCCTGCGCCGCGGCCACCAGGTGACCGCCATTGCGCGCCAGGCCAGCAAACTGCCCGCACGCGACGGCGTGACCACCAGGGACGTGGACGGCGCCGACGTCGCCGCACTGGCTGCCGCCCTGGCCGGCAACGACGTGGTCATCAGCACCGCGCGCTTCGCGCAACTGAACGCGCTGCAGGTGACCTCGGCCGTGCGCCAGGCCGGCGTGCCGCGCCTGCTGGTGGTGGGTGGGGCCGGCAGCCTCTATGTCGCGCCGGGGGTGCAGTTGGTCGACACCCCGAACTTCCCCGATGCCTACAAGCCCGAGGCCCTCGCAGGCCGAGACTTCCTCAACGCCCTGCGCGGCGAACAACAGATCGACTGGACCTTCCTGTCGCCGTCGGCACTGTTCGAGCCGGGCGAGCGCACCGGCAAGTTCCGTGTTGGCGAGGAAACCCTGCTGAGCGACGCAACAGGCAAGAGCTGGATCTCGATGGAAGACTATGCCATCGCGATGCTCGATGAGATCGAAAAGCCGGCGCATTCGCGCCAGCGTTTCACGGTCGGCTATTAAGCCGGCCGCCGGGGCCCGCCTGTAGCGGCAGGCCCCGGCGCAAGCGCATCAGGCCTGCGCGCCGTCGTCCTGGCTGGCGCGCTTGCCGCGCTTGAGCCAGGCGGCCAGGTTGTGCGGGCGCAGCGTGTCGTACTCTTCGAACGGCTGGTGGATCCAGGGGTTCGACGGCAGGAAGGTCACGTGGTAGTCCGGCTCGACCTTCGAGCACGCCTTGTACCACAGCACGGCCGAACGCACCTCGGTCACGGCCGGATAGCGCTCTTTCAGGTGGCGGCCCACGCGTTCCAGCGTGATGCCCGAATCCACCAGGTCGTCGACCAGCAGCACCCTGCCCGTCAGCTCGCCGCGGGTCATGGTGATGTACTGCGCGATGTCCAGGTTGCCCTGCTGCGTGCCCGCGGCCTCGCGGTAGCTGCTGGTGGCCAGGATGGCCAGCGGCACGTCGAAGATGCGCGACATCTGGTCGCCCACGCGCAGCCCGCCGCGCGCCAGGCACAGGATCTTGTCGAACTTCCAGCCCGACTCATGCACGTTCAGCGACAGGCGTGCGATCAGGCGATGGTATTCGTCCCAGGAGACCCACAGGTTCTCGTCATCGTTCGTTGGCAGGTTCATCTTTTTACGCTTTGTATCGTCGGGTCGGTTGACCGATATGGCTCGGCCCGCTTGCGCGGGCCGATTTATTTCTGGCGGGCCGCAGCGCTCGTGGCGCCGCTGCCTTGTGGTGTGCGGTTGCCGGGTCAGGCCTTGTACGGATGACGCAGCAGGATGGTCTCGTCGCGGTCCGGGCCGGTCGAGATCATGTCGATCGGAATGTCGACCACTTCCTCCACGCGCTTCAGGTAGACGCGGGCCTGCTCGGGCAGCGCGTCCCACGTCTTCACGCCGAAGGTCGACTCGTTCCAGCCGGGGAATTCCTCGTAGACCGGCACGCAACGCGCCACGGCGTCCGAGCCGCGCGGCAGGATGTCGACGGTCTTGCCGTCGAGCTCGTAGCCCACGCACAGCTTGATGGTTTCCAGGCCATCGAGCACATCCAGCTTGGTCATGCACAGGCCCGACACACCGTTGATCTGCACCGAGCGCTTGAGCGCGGCGGCATCCAGCCAGCCGGTGCGGCGCGGACGGCCGGTGACCGAACCGAATTCCTTGCCGACGTTGGCCAGGCGCACGCCGACCGGGTCCTGGCGCGACGGGTTGTCGTTGTCGTACAGCTCGCTCGGGAACGGGCCCGCGCCCACGCGCGTGCAGTAGGCCTTGGTGATGCCCAGGATGTAGTTCAGGCGGCCCGGGCCGACGCCGGCGCCCGCTGCGGCCGCGCCGGCCACGCAGTTGCTCGAGGTCACAAACGGATAGGTGCCGTGGTCCACGTCCAGCAGCGTGCCTTGCGCGCCTTCGAACATCAGGTTGCCGCCGGCGGCATTGACCGCGTACAGCTCGGCCGACACGTCGGCCACCATCGGCGCCAGGCGCGGCGCATAGGCCAGCGCTTCGTCCAGGGTCTGCTGGAAGTCCACGGCTTCGGCGCCCAGGTACTGGGTCAGCATGAAGTTGTGGTAGTCCAGGTTCTCGCGCAGGCGTTCGGCGAACTGCTGCGGATCGAACAGGTCCTGCACGCGCAGCGCGCGGCGGGCCACCTTGTCTTCATAGGCCGGGCCGATGCCGCGGCCGGTGGTGCCGATCTTGGCGGCGCCACGGCGGGCTTCGCGCGCCTTGTCGATGGCAACGTGGTACGGCAGGATCAGTGTGGCGGCCTCGGAAATGCGCAGGCGGTTCTGCACCTGCAGGCCGGCGCCTTCCAGTTCTTCAATTTCACGGAACAAAGCTTCGGGCGACAGCACCACACCGTTGCCGATGTAGCAGACCGTGCCGTCACGCATGATCCCGGACGGGATCAGGCGGAGAATGGTCTTCTTGCCACCGATGATCAGCGTGTGGCCAGCGTTGTGGCCACCCTGGAACCGCACCACGCCCTTTGCCTGGTCGGTAAGCCAATCGACGATTTTTCCTTTGCCTTCGTCACCCCATTGGGTGCCGATCACGACGACATTGCGTCCCTGGCCTACTGCGGATGCGGACATATTGCTTTGGTCAATAGGTTAAAAACGTATTCTACTCTTGTTGCCGGGCGATTCTCGATTTTTGGGCACGCCCGGCGCGCGAGCGTCAGCGCGGCACCACGGCCCAACCGGCGTCCTGGCGCACCAGTTGCCGGTCGCAGTTGAACTCATCGAGTTCGTGGGTATGGCCGGGCAGCGACTGGATCACGATCTCGCCGGCCGCACGCAGCGCGGAAATCGCGGCCCGGAGTGCCGGATCCGCATCCCAGGGCGCAAAAATCGCCTGGGCGCGCACTTCCACGGGCGACAGCGCCGCCACTTCACGCAGGTCCAGCGAGAAACCCGTGGCCGGGCGCGCACGGCCGAAGGCCTCGCCCACCTTGTCGTAACGGCCGCCACGCGCCACGTAATTGGGCAGGCCGGCAACATAGGCCGCGAACATCACGCCGCTGTGATAGTGGTAACCGCGCAAATCCGACAGGTCGATATTCACGCTGGCGCCGCGCACCTGCACCGCCAGTGCCGCCAGCTCATCCAGCGCGCGACCGATGGCCGGGCTGGCCGGCAGCGTCGCGCGGGCGCGTTCGATCACGTCCACGCCGCCGTACAGCGTCGGCAGCGCCAGCAGCGCATCGCGCTCGGTCTGCGGCATGCCTACGGTCAGTTCGCGCAGGGCCGGCACATCCTTGGTTTCCAGCGCGGCAAAGAGCGCGTCCTCGATCTTGCGGATCGACGGCAGGCCTGCCAGCAGCGCTTCCAGGATGCCGGCATGGCACAGGTCGATGCGGACATCCGACAGCCCCGCCGCCTGCAGCGCGGCCAGCATCAGGTCCTGGATCTCGACGTCGGCTTCCAGGCCGGCATGGCCATAGATCTCGGCGCCGATCTGGATCGGCTCGCGCGTGGCATGGAATCCCGCCGGGCGCGCATGCAGCACGTTGCCGGCGTAGCACAGGCGCGTCACGCCCGGGCGGTTCAGCAGGTGCGCGTCGATGCGCGCGACCTGCGGCGTGATATCGGCACGCAGGCCCATGGTGCGGCCCGACAGCTGGTCCACCAGCTTGAGCGTGCGCAGGTCCAGGTCATGGCCGGTGCCGGTCAGCAGCGACTCCAGGTATTCCAGCATCGGCGGCATCACCATCTCATAGCCGTAGGTGCGGAACAGGTCCAGCATGCGGCGGCGCAGTTCTTCGATCTTGCGCGCTTCCGACGGCAGCACGTCGGCAATGTTTTCTGGCAGCAGCCAATGGTTGGACATAGTGAATCTCTTCTCAGTCAATCTCGTCTCTGTCATTCGGTTTGCCTCGAGGCAATGCCCCCAAGGCACCCGTCCTTGACCAGGAACTTCATTGCAGGCGCCGCGCGCCCGCGCCATCACTCAGCGAGGATGGCTCCAGCCGGACAAAACCCCGGCAAGCCGGGGTTTCGTCAATTCGCCACACGGACAAGCGACGGTGCTAGCGCTTGCCTCCGGATCCGCCCGAGGCGGCCGCGGCGGCACCGCCGCTGGAACGCATGTAGCGGAAGAACTCAGAGTTGGGCTCAAGCACCAGCACGTCGCGCTTGTCGCGGAAGGTGTTGCGGTAAGCCTCCATGCTGCGCCAGAACTGCGCGAACTGCGGATCGCGGCCAAACGCGTCGGCATAGATCTGCGAGGCCTTGGCATCGCCCTGGCCCTTGATCACCTGGGCGTCGCGATAGGCCTCGGCCAGCACCACTTCGCGCTGGCGGTCGGCATCGGCGCGGATCTTCTCGCCCTCGGCAGCGCCGGTGGAGCGCAGCTCGTTGGCCACGCGCTTGCGCTCGGCCTCCATGCGGCGGTAAACCGATTCGCTGATCGCGGGCAGCAGGTCAACGCGCTTGAGGCGCACGTCCAGGATCTCGACGCCGACCGACTTGGCATATTCAGCCATGCCGTTGCGGATGGCCTGCATCACCTGCTCGCGCTCGCCGGCGACCACGTCGGCCACCGTGCGCTTGCCGAACTCCTCGCGCGCCACCGAGTCGATGCGCTGGGTCATGCGGTCCTGCGCGCCGCGCAGGTTGCCGCCGAAGGCGACGAAGAACTTGCGCGGATCGGTGATGCGCCATTTGACGAACCAGTCCACCACCATGCTCTTCTTCTCGGCGGTCAGGAAACGCTCGCTGGCGGCCCCGTCGATGGTCTGCAGGCGGCGGTCCATGAACACCACGTTCTGGAACGGCGGCGGCAGCTTGAAGTGCAGGCCGGGCTCGCGCACCACCTGCTTGATCTCGCCGAAGGCGAACACCACGGCGTACTGGCGCTGGTCGACCACGAACAGCATGGACGAGACCACGGCCACCAGGATGAAAAAGCCAATCGTGAAGGAAATCAGTCGGTTCATGACGGTCTCCTCAGCGCGAGTCGCGGTCGCGGTTGCGCAGCGCTTCGCGCGAACGGGCGTCCGTCGACGCATCCGGCGCGGGCGCCGGCGGGCTGGCCGCACCCGGTTGGCCCGGCTGCGGCACTGCGCGGCCATCGGCCTGCGCCATCAGCTTGTCCAGCGGCAGGTAGAGAAGATTGTTGCCCTGGCGCGCGTCCACCAGCACCTTGGTCGAATTGCTGTAGATCTGCTGCATGGTTTCCAGATAGATGCGGTCGCGCGTCACCTGCGGCGCCTTGGCGTATTCGGTCTGCACCGAACGGAAGCGCGAGGCATCGCCCTCGGCCTGCGCCACCACGCGGGAGCGGTAGGCTTCGGACTCTTCCTTCAGGCGCGCCGCGGTACCCTTGGCGCGCGGGAGGATGTCATTGGCATAGGCCTGGCCTTCGCTGATCGCGCGCTCGCGGTCCTGGCTGGCCTTGTTGACGTCGTCGAACGCGGCCTGCACCTGCTCGGGCGGCTGCACGCTCTGCACGTTCACGGACAGCACGCGGATGCCGGTCTTGTACGCCGTCAGGATGGCCTGGATCGACTTGGCCAGTTGCTGCGCGATCTGTTCGCGGCTCTCGTACAGCACCGCGTCCATCTTGTTGCGGCCGACGATCTCGCGCACCGAGGTCTCGGCGGCCTGCGTCACCAGCTCTTCATCGCCACCGCGGTCGGTCTTGTTGAAGAACAGGAATTCGCTGGCGTCCTGGATCACGTACTGCACGGTAAAGCGCACGTCGATGATGTTCTCGTCCTGCGTCAGCATTGACGAGTCCTTCAGGTTGCTGTCCTTGATCGACGTGGAGCGCCCCACCTCGACCGAACGCACGGCCGACAGATTGACGACCTCGGCCGACTGGACCGGCCAGGGCATGCGCCAGTTGATGCCGGGGCCGGCTGCGTACTTGAACTTGCCGAACTGCAGGATCACCGCGGTCTGGCCCTCCTGGACCATGAAGAAGCCGCTGGCCAGCCAGATGCCGACCACGGCCGCCGCGATCACGCCGGCGCCCACGCCCGAGCCCTTGCCCGGCGTGCGCGGGCCGCCGAAGCCCTGGTTGCCGCCACCGCCGTTGTCCTTGCGGCCGAGCAGGCCGTTCAGGCGGCGGTTGAAGTCGCGCCACAGTTCGTCCAGGTCGGGCGGGCCGCCGTCCTGCTGCGGGCGCTGGTTCTGCTGGCGGTTGTCGTCGCGACCGTCCTTCTTGTTGTCGTCGTCGTCCTGACCGTTGCGACCCCAGCGCGGATCGTTCAGCGAGAAGATGGCGCGCAGGCGCTGCCAGCCCGCGCGCAGCGCGAAGCGGCCGCCTGGTGTCAGGCTCGAATCAGCATTCCGGGGAAACTGGGGCATGAAGTGCACGGGTCCGGGGAAGTTTGTAACAGGGGGATTCTAGCAGTCATCCGCGCCACTTTTGGCCAATTCGCGCAATCCCGGCAGCAATTGCACCGGGATTGGGCAGAACTGCCGGAGGACTGGCTGCGAACTGACGGCAAGTTGACAGGTTACAGCCTGCCCGAATCCCCCGCATCGGCGTCGTCGCTGCCGTCAGCCACGCCGCCACCATCTGCATTTTCATCATCGCCGGCATCGCCGTACTGCGGCACGTCGGCCAGGCGCGCATCATAGGGCTGCGGCTCGGGCGGACGGCTGGCCAGCCATTGCGCCACCTCGACCACGGCCTCGCGCAGCGCATCCAGGCCGATCCCCTCGCGCGCGCTCAGGAACACGCGGGTGGGGATGCCGTCCTCGTCGCGCTCCAGGCGCGGGCCCTGATCCAACAGCTCGGGCGCGGCATCGATCTTGTTCATCACCACAATCTGCGGGATGTCCAGCGCGTTGATTTCCGCCAGCACGCGATTGACCTGCTCGATCTGCTCGTGGCGCACCGGGCTCGATGCATCCACCACATGCAGCAGCAGGTCGGCATGCACGGTCTCGTCCAGCGTGGCGCGGAACGCCGCCACCAGTTGCGTGGGCAGGTCGCGGATAAAGCCGACCGTGTCGGACAGCACCACGTTGCCCAGGCCATCCAGGAACAGCCGGCGCGAGGTGGTGTCGAGCGTGGCGAATAGCTGGTCGGCCGCATAGGCGCCAGCCTTGGTCAGCGCATTGAACAGCGTCGACTTGCCCGCGTTGGTATAGCCCACCAGCGAAATGCTGAGCGTGTCATTGCGCGCGCGGGCGCGCCGCTGCGTGCTGTGCTGGCGCTGCAGCCGCGAAAGATCGGACTTGAGCCGCTTGGCGCGCTCGTCCAGCATGCGCCGGTCCAGTTCGAGCTGGCGCTCGCCAGGGCCGCCGCGCATGCCGATGCCGCCCTTCTGCCGCTCCAGGTGGCTCCACGCGCGGACCAGCCGCGACGCGCGGTACTGGACCTGCGCCAGCTCCACCTGCACCTTGCCGACGTGGCTCTGCGCGCGCTGCCCGAAGATGTCCAGGATCAGGCCGGTGCGGTCGATCACGTGGCGGTTCAGGAAGCGCTCCAGGTTGCGCTGCTGCGCCGGGCTCAGGGCGTGGTTGAACACGACCACGTCGGCATCCAGGGCGTCGGCGGCCTCCTTCAGCTCCTCGGCCTTGCCCGAGCCGATGAACAGCGCCGGATCCGGCCGCGAGCGGCGGCCCGTCAGCGTATGCACCGGCAGCGAGCCGGCGGTAGAGGTCAGCAGCGCCAGTTCGCTGAGGCTTTCCTGGAAATCATGCTTGCCGAAGTCGACGCCGACGAGAATGGCGCGCGAAGGGGCGGTATTGGAAGTGGCTCTGGGGTCCAAGGGAGGGCGCGAAAGCGCAGGGAAAAACGGGTTCAGGGGGAAGGCGGGCGGATGTCGGACACTGTCCTGGCCCCTGCCGGGACAGGCCGCCGCATGGTGCGGAACGTGGCGGCAGCGGCGGCTGCGTTGGCAACCGCCGGGCCGCGCGGCACCGGACGCGATGGCGCACCGGCGCCGGGCATCGGTGCGGCGCCGCGGGGCGCCCGCACGATGCCCGCAAGGAGATCAGGCCTCGGCGGCGTCATCCACGCGGAAATTGACCGCGCGTGCAGGAACGACAGTGGAAATCGCATGCTTGTAGACCATCTGCGTCACGGTGTTGCGCAGCAGGACGACATACTGGTCGAACGATTCGATATTGCCTTGCAGCTTGATGCCATTGACGAGGTAGATGGAAACCGGCACGTGCTCTTTGCGCAGCGCGTTCAGGAACGGGTCTTGTAGCAGTTGCCCTTTGTTGCTCATGGCACACTCCAAATTTATAGGTTTAGTGATGAATGATGGGGATGGAAATCCCCGGTTCAAGTCAGTCGGCGCAAAAACGCGCCAGAAAAAAGATCAAAAACGGTACCAAGTCGGCGTCAATGCACAGGGAACCCCCTGCTACCGCAAATTTAGCCGCAGTTCCAAACGAACGCAAACGAAAACTTGCCCCGCCAGGGATCCGATTCCGGACTCAATCCTTCGAGTCCGCGAACGGATTTTTGTTCGTACGAAATTCGATGCGAAGAGGGGTGCCCTTGAGCTTGAATGCCGTACGGAAACGATTTTCCAGGTAACGCCGGTAGGTTTCCGCAACGCCCGACAGCGCATTGCCGTGGATCACGATAATGGGCGGATTCGAGCCGCCCTGGTGCGCGTAGCGCAGCTTGGGCCGCGATGCACCGACCCGCTTGGGCTGCTGGAATTCCACCGCTTCCTGCAGCACACGCGTGAGCTGCGGCGTCGGCAGCTTGACCATCGCCGCGGCGAACGCGTCATCGACCGAACGCATCAGCGCGCCAATGCCGGTACGCTCGCGCGCCGAGACAAAATGGAAATTCGCGAAGCTCAGGAATTGCAGCTTGCGTTCCAGGTCGTGCTTGATGCGGTCGCGGGCATGGCCGTCCAGCCCATCCCATTTATTGACGCCCACCACCAGCGCGCGGCCCGACTCCACGATAAAGCCGGCGATATGCGCGTCCTGCTCGGAAATATCCTGTTGCGCATCGAGCAGCAGGATCACCACATTGGCATCGGCGATCGACTGCAGCGTCTTGACCACCGAGAACTTCTCGATCGCCTCGAACACCTTGCCGCGCCGGCGCAAGCCCGCCGTGTCGATCAGCGTGTAGGGCTTGCCGCCGCGCTCGAACTCCACGTAGATGGCATCCCGGGTGGTGCCGGGCATGTCGAACGCGATCACGCGCTCTTCACCGATCAGCGTGTTGACCAGCGTGGATTTCCCCACATTGGGGCGCCCGACGATGGCAATCTTGACGCCCTTGCCTTCGTCCGAAATCTCTTCGGCCAGCTCGGGGCGCTCCTGGACCGCGAGCTGGATGGCCTCGTCGACCAGTTCGCTCACGCCATCGCCGTGGGCAGCGGAGATCGCGTACGGATCGCCCATGCCCAGCTCATAGAAATCGGCCGCCACCGAGGTGTACTTCATGCCCTCGGCCTTGTTGACCGCCAGCATGATGCGCCGGCCGGTCTTGCGCAGGTAGTCGGCAATGGCGCGGTCCTGCGGCGCCAGTCCCAGGCGGCCGTCGACGATGAAGATCACCACGTCGGCCTCGACCACGGCCTGCTTGGTCTGCTTGGCCATCTCGGCGACGATGCCTTCCTTGACCACCGGCTCAAAGCCGCCGGTGTCGATGGCGATGAACGGACGTTCGCCGATGCGCCCTTCCCCGTAATGGCGGTCGCGCGTCAGGCCCGGCAGGTCGGCGACAAGGGCGTCGCGCGATCGGGTCATGCGGTTGAATAGCGTCGACTTGCCCACATTGGGGCGGCCGACAAGTGCGATAACTGGTTTCATGCAATAAACGGAAACGGGGGCCGGCACGCCGCCCCCCGGTAACTCCGGAGTCAATGGATCCGACGGCACGCCGCGCCACCTGGGCGCGGTCTGCCGCTTGTCCTGTCGGGCGCGGCGCCGGGTCAACGGACCCGCTGCAATTGCCGCGCTAAGGATCATGCTACCGGATTCGGCGCTGGCCGTACCGACAGGTGTACGGCAGCGCGCATTGGATACCTGTCAGCCAGGCTGGAAACCGTAGACGTCGCCGTCGCGGGTCTGGATTACCATGGTCTGCCCCGCCACCACGGGCGCGGCGGTGATGGCACTGCCATCGGTCTTCATGCGTGCGATGACCTGGCCGTCTTCGCGCGACAGAAAGTGTACATAGCCTTCAAAGTCGCCCATCACCACCGAGCGGCCCAGGGCCATCGGCGCGCCCAGGCGGCGGTTGCGCAGGTCGTTGTTCTTCCAGCGCTCGTTGCCGTTCTGGCGGTCGAACGCATGCACGACCGACTGCTCGTCGCTGGCGTAAATCGCATTGTCATCCTGCGCCGGACCGCTCGGCGACGAGAAATCCTTGCCCCACTGCGGCTGCCCGCTGGCCAGCTCCAGGCAGGCCACCCGGCCCTGGAAGGTGGTGGCGCAGACCTGGCGCCCGCTCACCATCGGCAGGCCGGTGACGTCGTTCAGGCGCTCGATCTCCGACACGCCCTTCGGGTACGAGACCGCGCTCTCCCAGCGCAGCACGCCGTTGCCCGGCGTCAGCACGCCCAGCTTGCCGCCGGGGAAGCCCATCACGATGCCGTCGCCGGCAAACACCATCCCCATCGACGCGCGCAGGTTCAGCGGCGTCTGCGAACGCTGGTAGATCCAGCGGCGCTCGCCGGTCTCGGCGTCCAGGCCGAATACGCGCGTGTCGGTGGTGCGCACCACCACCAGGCCATTGCCGACCAGCGGCGCCGACAGCACCTCGCCGTTGACCTGCTTCTTCCAGATCTGCTTGCCGCTGGCGTCAAAGGCATAGATGGCGCCCTTCTCGCCGGCGACCGCCGTCACCGAACCATCGCTGCCCGGGCCGGAGGTCAGGTCCAGGTCGGCCTTGGCCTTCCACAGCACGCGCCCGCTGGCGCCTTCCAGCGCCATCACGTTGCCGTTGTTGGACGACACGTAGACGTTGTTGCCCGCCGCGGCCGGCTGCATCGAATAGGGGCCGCTCTTGCCCACGTCGGCCTTCCAGGCCTGGCGCACCGACAGCGTGCCCGAGACCGGCTTGAGCTCGGCGGGCGGGTGCTTGTTTTCCTTGCTGAACAGCGAGCAGCCGCCCAGTGTGGCCAGGCAGGCAACCGCCACCAGCGCACGGGTCATGGTGCGGGCGGGCTGGCGATGTACGGCACGGGAAAGCACTGACGTCATAGGGTTACGGTCCTGTTTATACGATCCGCTGGATATGCGGTGTTTGCACGCGTTCGGGAGCGGCCGGATCAGGCCGTGCCCAGCGCATCGAGCTTGAACTGGATGATCTGGCGCATCGCCGGCTCGGCCTGGCCCAGCTTGTCCAGCGCCTTGCGATAGGCCGTGCGCGCATCGTCGCGCTTGTCCTGCGCGGCCAGCAGGTCACCGCGGCGGTCGGCATACAGCGCCACGAACGCTGCCGGCGGTTCATCCTTGAGCAGCGCCAGGCCCTTGTCGTAGGCCTTCTCGTCGAGCAGCACGCCGGCCAGGCGCACGCGCGCCAGGTGCGAGTATGCTTCATCGCCGTGGTCGATGGCCCACTGCAGCTGGCTCTTGGCCGCGGCCAGGTCGCCCGCATCGTACAGCACGCGGCTTGCTACCAGCGCGCTCATCTGGCCATAGGCGGTGCGGCCGTACTTGTCTTCCAGGTCGGTCGCGGCGCGCTTGATGCGTTCGATGTCGCGCGCCTCGGCGGCCTTGAGCACCTGCTCGTACAGCACCGCGGCCTCGCCGGCCTGCCTGCGTTCCCAGTACTTCCAGCCGTTCCAGCCGGCGAACGCCAGCAGCGCGACGATCAGCACCCAGGTCAGCGCATTGCCGTACTGGCGCCACCAGGCCTTCAGATTCTCAAGCTGTTCCTGTTCTTCTAGATCGTAAGCCATGTCGAGGCAATCACCTGCGTTGGGTTGGGTACTCGTGTACTGGGGGTTTTCCGGCTGGCCCGCGCGCGATTTATTCGCTGGCGCCGACCATGGCGTCGATCAGGTAATCGACCAGGCCTTCGGCCGGCACGGTGGCCTGCTGCCCACCGCCTTCGGCCTGCTCGCGCTGGCGAAGTTCCTTGACCTGGACCACGCCGGCGGCCACTTCGTCCTCGCCAATGATAACGGCATAGGCCGCGCCACTTGTGTCGGCGCGCTTCATCTGCGACTTGAAGCTGCCGCCCTTGCCGTCGGGGCTGGCGTGCAGCACCACGTCCAGGCCCGCGTCGCGCAGCCGTTCCGCGGCGATCATCGCCTGCTGCGCCGCGGCTTCGCCCTGGTGCACCAGGTAGACGTCGCAGCCCACCGCTTCGGGCACCACGCCCTCTTCGCGGATCAGCTCGATGATGCGCTCGATGCCCATGGCCCAGCCGCAGGCCGGCGCCGGCTTGCCGCCCATCTGCGCGATCAGCGGGTCATAGCGCCCGCCGCCGGCAATGGTGCCCTGCGCGCCCAGCTTGTCGGTGATCCACTCGAACACCGTCAGGTTGTAGTAGTCCAGGCCACGCACCAGGCGCGGGTTGATCTTGAACGGGATGTTGTTGGCCTTGAGCAGGCGCTGCACACCCTCGAAGTGCGCCAGCGACTCTTCGCCCAGGAAGTCGATCAGCTTGGGCGCGTTGGCCGCCATCTCCTGCAGCGCCGGGTTCTTGGTGTCCAGCACGCGCAGCGGGTTGGTGTACAGGCGGCGCTTGCTGTCGTCGTCCAGGATGTCCTGGAAGCCTTCCAGGTACTTGATCAGCTGTTCGCGGTGCGCGGCGCGTTCATGGGCCTGCCCCAGCGAATTGAGCTCCAGGCGCACGCCAACCAGGCCCAGGTCGTCCCACAGGCGCTGGCACATCAGGATGATTTCCGCATCCACGTCCGGGCCGGCAAAGCCCAACGCCTCGGCGCCGAGCTGGTGGAACTGGCGGTAGCGGCCGCGCTGCGGGCGCTCGTGGCGGAACATCGGGCCGGTGTACCACAGGCGCTTGGGGCCGTCGTACAGCAGGTTGTGCTCGATGGTGGCGCGCACGGCCGCGGCAGTGCCTTCGGGGCGCAGCGTCAACTGCTCGCCGTTGAGCGAATCGGTGAAGGAGTACATCTCCTTCTCGACGATGTCGGTGACCTCGCCGATGCCGCGCACGAACAGCTGCGTTTGCTCGACGATCGGCGTGCGGATCTGCTGGTAGCCGTAGGCGCGCAGCATGGCGCGTGCGGCATTCTCGAAATGCTCCCACAGCGGCGCGTCCGCCGGCAGCATGTCGTTCATGCCCTTCACGCCCTGCAGGGCCTTGGCGGGGCGCACTTTCTCCCCGGCTTTCTGCTCGGCCTTCAGTTCGGTCTTCTCACCGCCTGCGGCGGCCACGTTCTCGGATTGCGTCATTCTGTTCTTGTCAGGCTGCTGGCACCCGGCCGGTCCGGCTCAGGCTGCCACTTCTTTGTCGGCCCGCGCAGCGCCCGGGCCGTAATGCGTGCGAACGTATTCGTCTACGATCGCCTGGAACTCTTCTGCAATGCGCTCGCCGCGCAGCGTCTTCACCTTGACGCCGTCGACGAACACCGGTGCCGCCGGCGATTCACCCGAGCCCGGCAGCGAGATGCCGATATTGGCGTGCTTGCTCTCGCCCGGGCCGTTGACGATGCAGCCCATCACGGCCACATCCATTTCCTCGACGCCCGGGTAGGCGGTCTTCCAGTGCGGCATCTGCTCGCGCAGGTAGGCCTGGATGCTGGCCGCCAGCTCCTGGAACACCGTGCTGGTGGTGCGCCCGCAGCCCGGGCATGCAATCACCATCGGGGTGAAGTTGCGCATGCCCATGGTCTGCAGGATCTCCTGCCCCACGTACACCTCTTTCTCGCGCGGCGCGCCGGGTTCAGGCGTCAGCGAGATGCGGATGGTGTCGCCGATGCCTTCCTGCAGCAGCACTGACAGCGCCGCGGTCGAGGCCACGATGCCCTTGCTGCCCATGCCGGCCTCTGTCAGCCCGAGGTGCAGCGCGTAGTCGCAGCGGCGTGCCAGTTCGCGGTAGACCGCGACCAGCTCCTGCACCTGCGACACCTTGCACGACAGGATGATCTGGTCGCCCGGCAGGCCGATTTCCTCGGCCTTCTTCGCCGAATCGATGGCCGAGGTGATCAGCGCCTCGATCATCACGCTCTGCGCCGGCCACGGCTCGGCGCGCCCGGCGTTCTCGTCCATGATCCGTGCCAGCAGGTCCTGGTCCAGGCTGCCCCAGTTCACGCCGATGCGCACCGGCTTGTTGTAGCGGCACGCCATCTCGATCATCTGCGCGAACTGCGTGTCGCGCTTGGCGCCCTGGCCGACATTGCCGGGGTTGATCCGGTACTTGGACAGCGCCTCGGCACAGGCCGGATAGTCCTGCAGCAGCTTGTGGCCGTTGTAGTGGAAGTCGCCCACCAGCGGCACATCCACGCCCATGCGGTCGAGCTGCTCGCGGACCGACGGCACCGCAGCAGCCGCCTCGGGCGTGTTCACCGTGATGCGCACGATTTCCGAACCCGCGCGCGCCAGTTCCTTGACCTGGATGGCCGTGCCGATGGCATCGACCGTATCCGTGTTGGTCATCGACTGCACGCGTACCGGTGCGCCACCGCCGATGGTCACCACGTTGTCGGCCCACGCGACGCGCGCCTGGCGCGTCTGGCGGCGCGGCAGCGGACCGGGCAGGACCGGGAGACAGAGCTGTTGGTTCATAGCGTTACCACCTTGCAAAGACGCACCTTGCCGCACCTTGCGCCCGCGTCAGGGCAGCGTCAGGCGCGCCACGTTGTTGCGGTTGGCTGCCTTCAGGTCGACCGGCGTGCCTTTGCGCGTCAGCGACTCGACGCCCTTGACGTTGCCGATCACCACCTTGTACGGGGCCGTGCCGCCACCGGCCATGGTCTGGCCAGCCTTGGCGGTACCGCCCATGACGATCTTGCCGCTATTGTCCCGGATCTCATACCAGGTATCGGCGGCAAAGCGGATCTGCAGTTCGCCCTCGCCTGCTGGCGCAGCCGGTGCAGCCGGTGCCGTGGCAGCAGCAGGCGCGGAAACGGCTGCGGGCGCCACCGCGGCCGCGGCACTGGCCGGAGCGGTTTCGGCAGACGGCGCCGGCGAATCGCTGGCGGCCATGACCGGCGGCAGCGCCGCCGTCACGGTGCCGGCTTCCGTGCTCTGGATCACGGCAGGCGCTTCAGCCGTTACGGTCTCGGCAGCGCTGCTGCGCGCTTCGATCCATGCGCGGATATGGTCAAGCCCGAACCAGCCGCCCGCGGCCACCAACACGGCTACCAGCGCCAGCCAGACCCAGCGGCCGCCGCTGCCGCCCGAGCGGAAGCGGTTGCGGTCGTCGAAGGCCGCATTGATGCCACCCTCGCGCTGCCGGGCAATTTCCGCCACCTGCGCCACCGGGCGCGGCTGGAAGCGTGCCAGCAGCGGGTCGATGTCGACGTGCAGCATGCGCGCATAGGCACGCATCACGCCCTTGGCGAAGGTCACGTCGGGCAGTGCCTGCAGGTTGCCGGCCTCGATCGCGCGCAGCTTGCCTGCAGCCACCTTCAGCCGCGCGCTGACGTCTTCCACCGACATCCGCTGCGCCTCGCGCTCGCGCGCCAGCGCTGCGCCGATCTCGCGTGCGGCAGCTTCGCGTTCTCCTTCGTGCGCGCCCCCGCCGACTTGTTGCGTCGGTACGGCCTGGCTTGCGGCGCGGTCGTGCTCACTCATCCCATGCTCCTTGTTCGTAGGCGGTCAACTCACGCGAGTCGGGGAAGCGGCTGCGCAGTTGCGCCCCAAGCGCATCCTGCGTGCGGCTGTCGCCCTGACGGTGGGCAATGCGCGCTCCCAGCCAGAGGGATTGCGCATTGACAAATTGGCTGCTGTTGACGCGCTGGACATACTGCCGGGCCTGCGCGAAGTCGCCGCGCCGGTAGAAGACCAGCGCGAGGTTGGTGTTGGCCACCGGGTTGTTGCGGTCGTAGCCGAGCGCGGCCTTCAGGTTCTTTTCCGCTTCGGCGCTGTGGCCCTGGCGCAGCTCGCACGCACCCAGGCTGATCAGCGGCTTGGCGGGGCCGCCTGCGGACGGCGCCGACATCGCGCGCTGCAGCATCGGCACGGCCTCGCCGTAGCGCCCTTCCTGGCACAGGAACCAGCCGTAGTTGTTGAGCAGGTCGCCGTCGTTGGCACGCATCGACACCGCCGTGCGGAAGCTGTCGTCGGCCAGCGTCCGCTCATTCATGTTCATGTAGATCAGCGCGCGCACATGGTAGGCGTCGGCGACCGTCGGATCGATGGCAATGGCCTGCTTGATCTCGTCAAGGGCGACCGTGTTCTGGCCGGCCTCCAGATAGTTGGTGGCCAGCTGCAGCCGGATGCCGGCGCGGCGCCTTGCATCGGTCTGGTCGGAAGCGGTCTGGGGATCCTGCGCCGGCGCAAGCGGCAGCTGGCAGCCGGACAACATCAGCAGCCCCAGCAGGGCCGCAGCGATCAGACGGATCATGCAGGGCGAACCTCCCGAGGCTGGCCGGAAGCAGTGACCGGCACCAGTGGCGTGATCTTGCCGAACTTGCCGCGCTCAGCCAGGCGCGTGCGGTCCTTCACTTCCCCGGCCAGCTGGCCGCAGGCGGCGTCGATATCGTCGCCGCGGGTCTTGCGGATGGTGGTCACGATGCCTGCATCCATCAGCACCTGCGCGAAGCGCCGGATCTGATCGTTGTTGGAACGCTTCAGGCCCGATTCGGGGAACGGATTGAACGGGATCAGGTTGAACTTGCACGGCACGTCGGCCACAACCTTCAGCAGTTCCCGCGCATGCTCGACGCCGTCGTTGACGCCATCCAGCATGCAATATTCGAAAGTAATGAAATCGCGCGGCGCGAATTCCAGGTAGCGGCGGCATGCCGCCATCAGTTCGGCCAGCGGGTACTTCTTGTTCAGCGGCACCAGCACGTCGCGCAGGGCGTCGTTGGACGCGTGCAGCGACACGGCAAGCGCTACCGGCAGGTCCTTGGACAGCCGGTCCATCATCGGCACCACGCCGGAGGTGGACAGCGTCACGCGGCGGCGCGACAGGCCGTAGGCGTTGTCGTCGAGCATCAGGCGCATGGCCGGCACGACGGCGTCGTAGTTCAGCAGCGGCTCGCCCATGCCCATCATCACCACGTTGGAGATGACGCGGTCGTCCTTGGGGCCGCGGCCCAGTTGTTCGCGCATGGCGAACTCTGCCATCCACAGCTGGCCGATGATTTCACCGGTGCTGAGGTTGCGCGAAAAGCCTTGCTTGCCGGTGGAACAGAACCGGCAGTTGACGGCGCATCCCGCCTGCGAGGAAACGCACAGCGTGCCGCGCGTTTCCTCTGGGATGTAGACCGTTTCCACCGCGTTGCCCTGGCCGACGTCGAGCAGCCACTTGCGCGTGCCGTCGGCCGACAGGTTGTCGGTGATGGCGGCAGGCGCGCGGATCTCGGCCCGCGTCGCGAGCTTTTCGCGCAGCGACTTGGCGAGATCCGACATGGCGTCGAAACGGCTGGCACCGTAGTGGTGGATCCAGCGTTGCAGTTGCCGCGCACGGAACGGCTTCTCGCCGAGCTCGCCGCAATAAGCGGTGAGCGCGTCCGCGTCGAGGTCGAGCAGGTTGACGAGAGCGTTCATGACGGCAAACTCAGCTTCGGTGTCAGTCTAGTCCTGGCAGCAGCGCCGGACAATCAGCGGCTGTAGACGTTCATGCCCGGGAAGAAGAACGACACTTCCACGGCAGCCGTTTCAGCAGCGTCCGAGCCGTGCACGGCGTTGGCGTCGATGCTGTCGGCGAAATCGGCGCGGATGGTGCCCTTCTCGGCCTTCTTCGGGTCGGTGGCGCCCATCAGGTCGCGGTGCTTGGCGACGGCGTTCTCGCCTTCCAGGGCCTGGATAATGACCGGGCCGGAAATCATGAAGTCCACCAGGTCCTTGAAGAACGGACGCTCCTTGTGGACAGCGTAGAACTGCTCGGCTTCGCCGCGCGACAGGTGCACCATCTTGGCAGCAACGATCTTCAGGCCGGCGGCCTCGAAACGGGCGTAGATCTGGCCAATAACGTTCTTGGCCACGGCATCCGGCTTGATAATCGACAGGGTGCGTTCGATCGCCATGAAAAACTCCGAAAAATGAAGGGGTTACAAATGGATTAAACGTGCGATTCTAGCACGAAGACTATGACCCTTTCGAGGGTCTTCCCTGCTCTGCCGTGTGTCAGGCCGCCCTTGCCGCACAACCCGGCATCACGTAGATCAAAGAGCACATTACAACCTTGTCATGCCAGGAACACGCCGCCCCGGCTAACATCCAATGTGAGCGGCACCGAACGGGCGCAAAGCATGCGCGAGGTGACTCCTGGGTTACCCCGCCCTTGCAATTCGGCCTCCCAGGTGCCACATTGACGATGGTTCCGTCCGGGTTCCATACGAATCTTCGCATCCGAAGCCTCGCAGCCCCGGCGCCTCACCGTTTTGAGACAGGAGTCACCATGGATAACAAGCTGAACACCTACGGTTTCGGCAACAGTGCGTCGACCGTCACTGACGTCGTCGTTCGCAACCGGGTCTTGCGCAACACTTACTGGCTGCTGGCCCTCTCGATGATCCCCACCGTGCTCGGCGCGTGGATCGGCGTGGCCACCGGCTTCAGCTTCATGGCGGGCAACCCCTTCCTGTCGCTGATCCTGTTCCTGGGCATTGCGTTCGGGTTCTTCTACGGCATCGAGAAGACCAAGAACAGCAGCATGGGCGTGGTCCTGCTGCTGGCCTTCACGTTTTTCATGGGGCTGATGCTGTCGCGGCTGATCGGCGTGACGCTGCAGTTCTCCAACGGGCCGGCGCTGATCATGTATGCCTTTGGCGGCACGGCGGCGGTGTTCGGCGCCATGGCGACCATCGCCACGGTCAGCAAGCGTGATTTCTCCGGCCTGGGCAAGTTCCTGTTCGTCGGCGTGATCCTGCTGATCCTGGCCAGCGTCGCCAATATCTGGCTGCAGCTGCCCTCGCTGATGATCACGGTGTCGGTGATCGCGATCGGCATCTTCTCGGCGTACATCCTGTTCGATGTGCAGCGCGTGGTGAACGGCGGCGAGACCAACTACATCACCGCTACGCTGGCAATCTACCTGGACGTGTACAACGTCTTCGTCAACCTGCTGGCGCTGCTGGGCATCTTCGGCGGCAGCCGCGAGTGACGGCAAACGCCGCAGCATGAAAAACCGGCCTGATGGCCGGTTTTTCTTTTGGTGCGCCCTGCGCGATCAGCCGCGATCGAACACCGCGATCGACTCCACGTGCGAGGTATGCGGGAACATGTTGACCACGCCCGCGCCGCTCAGCCGGTAGCCGGCCTCGTGCACCAGCAGGCCGGCGTCGCGCGCCAGCGTGGCGGGGCTGCACGAGACGTAGACGATGCGCTGCGGCAGCACGTCGCTGCCCTGCTGCGCCAGTTCGCCCAGCGCCTTGCACACGGCCAGCGCGCCTTCGCGCGGCGGGTCGACCAGCCAGCGGTCAAAGCGGCCCAGCGCGGCAATGTCCTCGGCCGTGACCTCGAACAGGTTGCGGCAGGCAAACTCGGTCCCGGCCGCCAGCCCGTTGTATTCGGCGTTGGCCAGCGCACGCGTGGTCAGCGCCTCGCTGCCTTCGATGCCCATCACCGACTTGCCCTGCGTGGCCAGCGGCAGCGTGAAGTTGCCGATGCCGCAGAACAGGTCGAGCAGGCGGTCCTGCGGCTGCGCGTCCAGCAAACGCAGCGCCCGGGCGATCAGCACGCGGTTGATCTGGTGGTTCACCTGAGTGAAGTCGGTCGGCTTGAACGGCATGCGGATGCCGAACTCCGGCAGCGTATAGGCCAGCTCGACATCGGCCGGGTAGAACGGGTAGACCGTATCCGGACCCTTGGGCTGCAGCCAGAACTGCACCTGGTGCTGGTCGGCGAAGGCGCGCAGCAGGTCCTTGTCGGCATCGGTCAGCGGCTCCAGGATGCGCAGCACCAGCGCGGTGACTTCCTGCCCCACGGCCAGCTCGATCTGCGGCATGCGGTCGCGGATCGACAGCCCCATCACCAGCTCGCGCAGCGGCACCAGCATGGCCGACACATGCGGCGGCAGGATCTCGCAGCGGGTCATGTCGGCCACGTAGCTGCTCTTGCGCTCGTGGAAGCCGACCAGCACTCCGCCCTTCTTGGCCACATGGCGCACAGTCAGCCGCGCGCGGTAGCGATAGCCCCAGTCCGGCCCGGCGATGGGACGGAACACCACGTCGGGCTTAACCTTGGACAGGTGCCACAGGTTGTCTTCCAGCACGCGCTGCTTGATCGCCAGCTGGGCGCGCGAATCGAGATGCTGCATCGAGCACCCGCCGCAGACCCCAAAATGCTGGCAGCCGGGCTTCACGCGCATCACCGATTCCTGCCGGACCTCGACCAGGTGGGCCTGCTCGTAGCTGGGCTTGCGGCGAAAGCTGCGGTAGCTGACGGTCTCGCCGGGCAGCGCGCCCTCGACGAAGATCACCTTGCCGGGCGTGCCGTCCTCGTTCACCAGGCGGCCAACGCCGCGGGCCTCCATGTCGAGGCTGTCGATCGACACCACGGGATCGGCCGCGGGGGCGCCAGCGTCGGCGGCAGCGCGGACACGGGACTCTTCTGCGACGGGAGCAGCACCTTGATCGGCTACAGCGGCCGGGGCTGCCGGCGTTTCTTGTGGGGAGGACACGGCTTGGGACACCAGACGAAACCTGACGTATTGTTTTGCGAAAGCGGGATTGTATGCCAGACCGGGCCCGCACCGGTGGCAGCAGCCTGACGATACGACGGAGACGGCAAATGGAACTGATTTCGTGGAATATCCAATGGGGCCGCGGCGCCGACGGGCATGTCGACCTGGGGCGCCAGGTCGACACCCTGCGCGGCATTGCCGACGCCGACGTAATCTGCATGCAGGAGGTCACGCGCGGGTTCGGCGAACTGCGCGGCAGCCCGGGTGAAGACCAGGTGGCGGAGTTGACCGCACTGCTGCCCGGCTACCACCTGCTCTACGCGCCGGGTGTCGACCGGCGCACCGCCAACGGAGGGCGCAAGCAGTTCGGCAACCTGATCGCCACGCGCCTGCCAGTGCGCGAAGTCTTCCGCCACGCCCTGCCCTGGCCGGCGGATCCGCAGGTCGCCTCGATGCCGCGCGTGGCACTGGAAGCCACGGTCGAGGTCGGCACCCGGCCGCTGCGCGTGATCTGCACGCACCTGGAGTATTACTCATCACACCAGCGCGCCGCCCAGGCCGAAGCCTTGCGCACCTGGCACGCTGAAGCCTGCGACCATGCGCGCCGCCCCGGCCGCAGCGAGAAATCGCCGGGCCCGTTCACGCCCGAGCCGCGCCCGGCCGAGGCCGTCCTGTGCGGCGACTTCAACAGCAAACCCGACGATATCGCCTACCGCCGTGTGCTCGAGCCCTATGACGATGCCACGCCGCCCTGGCGCGATGCCTGGCTGCACACACACCCAGGCCTGCCGCATGCGCCGACCTGCGCCCTGTACGACAAGGAGCAATGGCCGGAGCCGCCGTTCGCCTGCGATTTCATGTTCGTGACGGAGAATCTCGCCGGGCGTATCCGGCGCTGCGAGGTCGATGCCGATACGGCCGACTCGGACCACCAGCCGATCCTGCTGTCGCTGGATCTGTGAATCCGTGTCGGCGCGTCGCCGGCGTCCTCAGTCTTCGAGGTCTTCGGCTTCGGGCGTGAGACGCTGCAGCCGGAATGCCTGCAGGTATTCCATCCACTGCTCGCCGGGCAGCTCGGCCAATGACTCCTGGACGAACTCCATCTCGACGTCGAACTCGCGCGGCGACATGCCGCCGCGCATCAGCTGGAAGCGGCAGTACATCAGGTAGGTGTTGACGACGTCGGTCTCACAGTAGGCGCGGATCTCGTCGAGCTGGCCGGCCTGGAAAGCCTGCCAGACCTTGCTGCCGTCCATCCCCATCTTGCCGGGGAAGCCGCACAGCTTGGCCAGGTCATCCAGCGGCGCGCTGGCGCGGGGCTGGTACATGGCCAGCAGGTCCATCAGGTCCAGGTGCCGCATGTGGTAGCGGCTGATGTAGTTGTTCCACTTGAAGTCGCGGCTGTCGTCGTCGCGGCCCTCTCCCATCTCCCAGTAGCGCGGCGCGGTGACGCCGTTGACCAGGCCGCGATAGTGCAGCACCGGCAGGTCGAAGCCGCCGCCGTTCCATGAAACCAGTTGCGGACTGTAGCGCGCGATCAGTTCATAGAACTTCTGGATCAGCGTGGCCTCGCCGTCTTCCGGCGTGCCCAGCGAGCCGACGTGGAACACCGCCGAGCCGTCGCGGTGTGTGCGGCGCAGCACGCAGGAAATCGCGGCGATGCGCTGCAGGTAGTGCGGCAGAAAATCGCTGCCGGTCTTTTCGCGGCGGGCGGCAAACGCATGCTCGGCGACTTCAGCGTCGCTCATCGCATCGGGATGGTCATGCAAACGGCGCAGGCCGGCAACATCGGGAATGGTCTCGATGTCGAATACCAGCACAGGGGTCATAGAACAGCGTCCTTCCTGACACCTTGCGAAGCGAAATGCCGCTTGAGCTTGACAAGCGCCTCCTGCTGGATCTGGCGCACGCGCTCGCGCGTGAGGCCCATTTCCTCGGCGAGCTCTTCCAGCGTGGCGGGCTCGATATGGTTGAGGCCGAAGCGGCGCTCAACCACATAGCGATGCTTTTCCGACAGGCGCGCCAGCCAGAGCTTCATCAGCCCTTCCAGCTCGCGGTGCGCCACCTCCTGGTCGGGGGCGGCGTTGTGCTCGTCGGAGAGGAAATCCAGGAGGCTCGAGCCGGGATCGAGATCGAACGGCGTATCGAGCGAGGTGGTATGTTCGTTGAGTGCCAGGACGTCCTGCACTTCGTCCGGCGTCTTGCCCAGCAGGTGGGCGATGTCTTCAAGGCTGGCGTCGCGCCCGTCGGTGCCGCCCTTCTCCAGATGGCGCTTGGCGCGCAGCACCTGGTTGAGTTCGCGGATCACGTGGACCGGCAGGCGGACCGTGCGCGCCTGGTTCATGATGGCGCGCTCGATGCTTTGGCGGATCCACCAGGTCGCGTACGTCGAGAAGCGGAAACCGCGCGACGGATCGAATTTTTCGATCGCGTGCATCAGGCCCAGGTTGCCTTCCTCGATCAGGTCGAGCAGCGGCACGCCGCGATTGAGGTAGCCCTTGGCGATGCTGACCACCAGCCGCAGGTTGCGCTCGATCATGACCTGGCGCGCGGCAAAGTCGCCGTCCTTGGCCAGCGTGGAAAAATGCAGTTCTTCCGGGGCCGACAAGAGCGGCTTGATGCTGATGCGGTTCAGGTAGTGCTGGACGGTGTCCGCGGCCAGCTCGGTATGCAGCACGGTGCGGAAATCATCATGCTCGGCGACGGCGCCGTCGGTGCCATTTTCCGCGCTCTCTTCTTCCTCGTCTTCCGACTCGTCCTCTTCGTCGTCGCGCACGATGCGCTCATTGTCGTCGGCAAGCAGGTCGGCCTCGCGCAGGCCCACCGAAGCGGACGTGGCGATGGGCTCGTCGGTCACGGGAATCAGTTCGGCGGCGAGATCAGGCTCGAAGCCTTCGGCAGCGGCGCGCGCGTCGGGATGTGCCACACCAGCCTTCACTTCCGGCTGCTTGGGACGGCGCGCCCTGCTGACGGTTCCGGAGGAGACAGTTTTCTGGCGTGGCATGAACCCTCACTGTGGCGGCAGGTACCGCATCGGATCAACCGGTTTTCCGTTCTTGCGAACTTCGAAGTGAAGCTTTACCCGGTCGGTATCACTGTTGCCCATCTCCGCAATCTTCTGGCCTTTTCGGACCGCGGATTGCTCAGCCACGAGCACCTTGTCGTTGTGCCCGTAAGCAGTAAGAAATGTCTCGTTGTGTTTGATGATGACAAGATTCCCGTAGCCGCGCAAGGGGCCAACGTGAATCACCCGGCCATCGTCCGCGGCCAGCACCGCATCGCCCTTCCTGCCCGCAATATCAATGCCTTTATTGCCCTTGTCGTCGAATTTCCCGACCGTCTGGCCGGTTGCCGGCCAGGCAAGCTTCATCGAGCCATCGGCGACCGGCGCCGCGGCGGGCGCGGTGGGCGTTGCCGCAGGCGCCGAAGCGGCCGCAGCCGGCGGCACCGGCGTGGCGGCCGGGCGGGCCTGGTCGATCGGCTGCGCCTGCACCGTGCCCGGCGCCACCGGCATGGTGGCCACGCCGGGCGCAGTGTTGACGTCGGCACCCGGCGGCACGATGCGCAGCAGCTGGCCGACCTCGATCTGGTTCACATTGGTCAGGTTGTTCCACGTTGCCACATCGCGATACGACTGGCCGTGTTCCAGCGCGATACGGTAAAGGGTATCGCCTCGCTTGACCCGATAGTATCCGGGGGGCGCCGGTTCCAGCGTCGCGGCCGTGGTACCGGAAGTGGAGGTACGGTCAACCACAGGTGCCGGCATCGGCGAATTGGCGCAGGCGGCCAGCAGGGCCGTCAGCGCCGAGGCCGCAAAAAGTTGTCCGGCGCGTGCGAAATATTGCGATTTCACGATGTTGTGCATAGTTCGACTCAGATGGTGCCCGATTTTAAGGGCACAAAGAAAACGGCTTCAAGCGCGGTTCTGTGAAAGCGATGGCGGTTGCGCCGCTCGATCAGCAACAGCTGCTGCGTGACGGTCTGGCCCGGCACGCCCGCCGGCGGCATCACCGCCACCGGGGCGATCAGGCGCCCGCCGATGGCCAGCTGCTCCAGCAGCGCCTCGGGCACCTCCATGCCGGCGGCGGCCAGGATGATGGCCGAAAACGGCGCCGCCTGGGGCAGCCCCAGCATGCCGTCACCGTAGTGCAGGCGCAGGTTGGGCACGCGCAGCGGCCGCAGGTTCGCCTTGGCCTGCTCGTGCAGCGGGCGGATGCGCTCGATCGAGAAGACTTCGCGCGCCACCTGGCTCAGCACCGCGGCCTGGTAGCCGCAGCCGGTGCCGATCTCGAGCACGCGCTCCAGCGGCGCGTCGGCGGCCAGGCCCTCGCGCAGCAGCTCGATCATGCGCGCCACCACCGACGGCTTGGAAATGGTCTGCTGGTGGCCGATCGGCAGCGCGGCGTCCTCATACGCCTGCGATGCCAGCCCCGGCTCGACGAACAGGTGGCGTGGCACGGTGGCGATGGCCGACAGCACGCGCTCGTCGCGGATGCCCGCGGCACGCAGCCGCGCCGCCAGCGCCACGCGCGCGCGCGCCGAGGCCATGCCGCCGCCGCCCGCGGTGGCCGCCGAGGCGCGTTGCTCGACCGCGCTTGCAGGCACCGGCGCGGGCGCCGGTGCGGCGGTGCGCGGCAGGCGCGGCTTGGCCGGCTTGGCTGGCGTGGGTGTGGGCGCGGCCGGCCGCGGCGTGCCCACGGCAGGCATGCCGGCGGTGCGGGCCGGTGCGGGCTTGCGCTCGACTACCGCATCGAGCGGCAGCGGAAACTTGTTGCGACGGGGCGTGGAGCTCATCGGGGGCGCGACACTGCGGATCGGTGGCCTACTTCAGCCACTGGTCGAGCGCGTCGAGCTGCCCGCGGTGCGTCAGGTCGAGCTGCAACGGCGTGAGCGAGACATAGCCCGCCGCGGTTGCATGGAAATCGGTGCCCTCGCTGGCATCGCGCGCATCGCCCGCCGGGCCGATCCAGTAGTTGGTGTCGCCGCGCGGATTGACCTGCGTGATCACCGGCTGCGACGGATGGCGCTTGCCCAGGCGCGTGGCGCGGTAGCCCTTGATATGTTCGAACGGCAGGTTCGGGATATTGACGTTGAGCAGGAACGGCTCGGCCGGCGGCGTGCCGATGATGCGCTCCACCACGGTGCGCGCCACGCGTGCCGCGGCGTCCAGGTGCTCCCAGCCCTTGTCCACCTGCGAGAAGGCGACCGACGGAATGCCCAGCAGGTAGCCCTCGATGGCGGCGGCGACGGTGCCGGAGTACAGCACGTCTTCGCCCATGTTCTGTCCCTGGTTGATGCCGGACACCACCAGGTCGGGTTTCTCTTCCAGCAGGCCCGTCAGCGCGATATGCACGCAGTCGGTCGGCGTTCCGTTGACGAAGCGAAAACCTTTTTGCACGCCTTCGCGCGCTTCGTAGATCGACAGCGGGCGCTGCAGGGTCAGGGAATTGGAGGCACCGCTATGGTTCTGCTCCGGTGCGATGACCGTGATCCGGCCCAGCGGCGCGAGCGCGGCATGCAAAACGGCCAGTCCCGGCGCGAGATAACCGTCGTCGTTGGCGAGAAGGATATGCATGGCGCGATTGTACCTGAGCGCGCGAGCGCAAGCGGCCCGTGCGCCGCCCTGAAAGCACGTTTCTGGCGCTGTATGCAGGCCGCAAATAACCACCTCCATCGCTTAGGCATGGAACAGAACGACCGTGCTATTTCTGCGCTACACTTGCCCTGCCCGCCCGCATAAGCTTGACTGGCGTGAAATGCCACCAACATCACCGGAGACAAGATGAAAGCCGTACTGTGCAAAGCCTGGGGCCCGCCCGATTCGCTGACCATCGAAACCCTGCCCGACCTGGTGCCGGCCAAGGGCGAAGTGGTCATCGACGTCAAGGCGGCCGCCGTCAACTTCCCGGATGTGCTCATCATCCAGAACAAATACCAGGCCAAGCCTGCCCTGCCGTTCAGCCCGGGCTCGGAGCTGGCCGGCGTGGTCAATGCGGTCGGCGAAGGCGTCACCCATGTCAAGCCCGGCGACAAGGTGATCGCCTACCTGGGCAACGGCGCGTTCGCCAGCCAGGCCAAGGCGCCGGCGGCGTCGGTGGTGCCGATGCCTCCCGGCATCGACTTCGAGACCGCGGCGGCCTTCACGCTGACCTACGGCACCTCGCACCACGCGGTCATCGACCGGGGCGAGCTGAAGGCCGGCCAGACCATGCTGGTGCTCGGCGCGGCCGGCGGCGTGGGACTGGCGGCGATCGAGATCGGCAAGGCCATCGGCGCGCGCGTGATCGCGGCTGCCTCGACCGACGAAAAGCTGGCGGTGTGCAAGGAGCACGGCGCCGATGCGCTGATCAACTACAGCACCGAAGACCTGCGCGAGCGCATCAAGGCGCTGACCGACGGCAAGGGCCCGGACGTGATCTATGACCCGGTGGGCGGCATCTATGCCGAACCGGCCTTCCGCTCGATCGGATGGCGCGGCCGCTACCTGGTGGTGGGTTTTGCCAACGGCGAGATCCCGAAGCTGCCGCTGAATCTGGCGCTGCTCAAGGGCGCCTCGCTGGTGGGCGTGTTCTGGGGCGACTTCGTGCGGCGCGAGCCCAAGGCCAACCAGGCCAATATGGCGCAGATGCTGGGCTGGATGAAGGAAGGCAAGATCCGCCCGCATATCTCGGCGCGCTATCCGCTGGAGCAGGCCCCGCAGGCGCTCAAGGACATGGAAGCGCGCAAGGTCACCGGCAAGATCGTGATCGTGCCCTGAGCGGCACGCACGCCGGCGGCGCGCTCTGCCCGCCGGTAAAAGAAGGGCGCAAGGCGTGCGGCTACGCCCTGCGCCCGGCTGAGGCAACACGCCTCAAGCTGCCAGCCGCCCTGGATGGCGCACACCCATGCGCCAGGCGGCGGGCAGTTCCCAACAGGCCGATGCGGCCATTCAGGCCGCCCTTTCCTCAGAAGCGATGCTGCAGGCCGGCCATGACGCCGGTCTGGTTGTTGGCGAAGCCGACCAGGTCGCGCGAGACGCTGACGTTCTGCCCGTTGCGCGCATCGGCATAGCCGACCGACAGGTAGGCCAGCGTGCGCTTGGACAGCGCGTACTGGCCGCGCAGCGAGAACAGGATCGGGTCGGCGTTGTTGCCGCCCTTGATCGAGATGCGCGGCATACTCCGCCCTTCAGGGCGGGGAAGGATAGCGCGACGGGGAGGCGGCTCAATGCTGCCGTAACCGTCTAATGCGGCATCCTCTTCCGCTCGATGTACTGGCGCACGATCTCGATGGGTGCTCCGCCACAACTTCCGGCGAAGTGGGATGGCGACCATAGCGCACCACCCCACAGTTTCTGGCGGATACTGGGATAGCGCTTCTGCTGGATCATGCGACTGGAAACACCATCGGGGCTGTTCACCAGAAAGGGAGAGTCGGAGACGTCGGGTGGATAGCTCATTAGCAGATGAATGGTCGCCCTCGCCGTCGCACTCCACCCGTTTGGACTGGAAACCCTTCGCCGGCATAGACGACCCGAAAGGCGTCTGACGTTTCCTTAGTGAACACGTGGCGCCGATACTGGTCACGAAGACCAAGTCGACATGCATCAAGCAAGCACAGTGGCGACCTTACAGAGTTTCACGTTTGGGCTCTTCGGCCACATGTACATTGGCACGATGCAGCGACTCCAGGCCTTCAAGTTCGAACTGATGCCGCGCGGTGAACAGCAGCGCGACATGCACCGATTCGCCGGATCGTGCCGGTTCGTCTACAACAAGGCGCTGGCGCTACAGATCAAAAACTACGAGGCTGGCGGCAAGTTCATCAGCTATGTGGCCATGGCAAAGCGTCTCACCGAGTGGCGCAATGGACCTGAAACACCTTGGCTCAAGGACTCCCCGGTGCACCCGCTGCAACACGCGCTCAAGGAGCTGGAGCGAGCCTACAAGAACTTTTTCGCTAAACGGGCCGCACATCCTCGCTTCAAGAAGAAGGGGCGGCGCGACAGCTTTCGCTACCCCGACCCGAAGCAGATCAAGCTGGATCAGGCCAACAGTCGCATCTTCCTGCCCAAGCTCGGATGGATTCGATACCGCAGCAGCCGGAATGTGCCTGGCGAGGTGCGCAACGCCACGGTATCTCTGAATGCGGGCAAATGGTTTGTCTCGATCCAAACCGCGCGTGCGGTGGAGAAGCCGGTGCCGCAAGCAACCAGCGCAGTCGGCATCGATGTTGGCATTACCCGATTCGCTACGTTCAGCGATGGTACGTTCCTCGCCCCGCTCAACAGTTTCAAACGGCACGAAGCCAGACTGCACCGCGCTCAACGGGCGATGAGCCGCAAGACGAAGTTCAGCAAAAACTGGAGGAAGGCGAAAGCCAGAGTCCAGCGCATCCATGCCCGCATCGGCAACGCCCGCCGCGATTACCTGCACAAGGCCACGACCACGATCAGCAAAAACCACGCGATGGTCTGTATCGAGGACTTGCAGGTACGGAACATGTCCAGGTCGGCGGCGGGAACAGGCGAAAGCCCAGGCGCGAATGTTCGGGCTAAGTCCGGCCTGAACAAGGCCATTCTCGACCAGGGCTGGTTCGAGTTCCGCCGGCAGTTGGCGTACAAGCTGGCGTGGAACGGGGGCTGGCTTATCGCTGTGCCACCGCAGAACACGAGCAGGACGTGTCCGTGCTGCGGTCAGGTGTCGGCGCAAAACCGTACGATGCAGGCAAGATTCTCCTGCGTCGAGTGCGGATTCGGGGAAAACGCCGATGTGGTCGGAGCGATCAACATTCTGGCGCGGGGACACCGCGTTGCAGCCTGTGGAGAGTCGGTGCAGTCGGACCGCTCGGTGAAGCAGGAACCCACCGCAGCGACTGCGCAACTCATCGCGTAGCGCCAAAGGAATCCCCTCCCTTTCCGCCGTAAGGCGATGGCCGCAGGCCGAGGGAGGGGAGGATGTCAAGTTCTGCTTGTAGACCGCGCCGAACAGCGTGAAGGGCGGCTTGAAGTCATAGCTGGCGCCGGCATGGATCCCCTGGATGTAGTCCCTGGCGTCGGCCGGCGAGTGCTGCTGCAGAAATTAACAGGCAACCTGATCGACAATGCGATCCGCTACGCCGGCCGCGGCGCCATGGTCACGGTGCGCGTGGCGCTGGACGGCGGCGCGCCGCGGCTGCAGGTGATCGACAATGGCCCCGGCATTGCGCCGGCAGAGCGCGATGCGGTGTTCCGGCGCTTCTATCGCGGCGAGAGCGGACAGTCCGTGGAAGGCACCGGGCTAGGGCTGTCGATCGTGCGCGAGATTGCGCGGCTGCATGGTGCAGCGGTGGTGCTGGGGGATACGCCGGGAGGCGGGCTGACCGTATCGGTCTGCTTTGATACGCCTGAGGCAGGCGCCGCAGGCTGAGCGCTGCCGGCAAAGCAAAAGGGCGGCCGCAGCCGCCCTTCCCTTCGCATCGGCGCTTCAGTTCAGAGCTTCTCCGTCTCCCCGCTCTGCGGCTGCCACTTCATCAGCCGCTTCTCACCCATGCCAACCATCCAGTCCAGCACCAGCGCAAACGCCGTCAGCACCACGATGCCGGCAAACACGGTATTGATGTCGAACGTGCCTTCAGCCTGCAGGATCAGGTAGCCCACGCCGCGCGCCGAGCCCAGGTATTCGCCCACCACCGCGCCCACGAAGGCCAGGCCCACCGAGGTATGCAGCGACGAGAACACCCAGCTGGTGGCGCTGGGCAGGTAGACATGGCGCAGCAGCTGCTTCTGGTTTGCGCCCAGCATGCGCGCGTTGGCCAGCACCACCGGGCTCACTTCCTTGACGCCCTGGTAGACGTTGAAGAAGACGATGAAGAACACCAGCGTCACCGCCAGCGCCACCTTCGACCAGATGCCCAGGCCGAACCAGACCGCGAAGATCGGTGCCAGGATCACGCGCGGCATCGAGTTCATGGCCTTGACGTAGGGATCGAGGATGGCTGAGGTCAGCGGGCTCAGCGCCAGCCACAGGCCCACGCCCAGCCCCGCCACCGTGCCGATACCGAAGGCCAGCACGGTTTCGATCAGCGTCACGCCCAGGTGCAGGTAGATATCGCGCTCGACGATAAACCAGCTCCAGATGCGCTGCGCCACCATCAGCGGTTCGCCGAAGAAAAAGGCAACCTGCTGCGAGCGCGTGGCCATATGCCACACGCCGAGGATCACCACCAGGACGAGCAGCTGCCACACGCGCAGCATGCCCTTGGAGTCGTTACGGAATGCCATCGTGAATTCAGGTCTTGTTGTGATGGGAAGGCTCAGGCCACCTTGAGCTGCTGGGCATAGCCCTTGAGCACTTCTTCGCGCAGCACGTCCCAGATCGCGGCGTGCAGTTCGACAAAGCGCGGATGGTTGCGGATCTCGGCCACGTCGCGCGGACGCGGCAGGTCGATGGCAAACTCGCCGATCGGGTGCGTGCCGGGGCCGGCCGAGAGCACCACCACGCGGTCGCTCATGGCGATGGCCTCGTCCAGGTCGTGGGTGATGAAGAGCACGGCCTTGCGCTTGGCGGCCCACAGCTCCAGCACCTCGTTCTCCATCAGCTGGCGGGTCTGGATATCCAGCGCCGAGAACGGCTCGTCCATCAGGATGATGTCCGGGTCCAGCACCAGCGTCTGCGCCAGCGCGACACGCTTGCGCATGCCGCCCGAGAGCTGGTGCGGGTAGCGGTCGCCGAAGCCGCCCAGGCCCACGCGGCGCAGCCATTCTTCGCCCTGCTGCACGGCCTCGGCGCGCGCCACGCCGCGGAACTCCAGGCCGGCGACGACGTTGTCCAGCGCGCTGCGCCAGGGCATCAGCGCCTCGGTCTGGAACATATAGCCGGCGCGGCGGTTGATGCCGCGCAGCGGCTCGCCGAACACGCGCACCTCGCCGCTGGAGGGTTCCAGCAGGCCGGCGCCGACGTTCAGCAGCGTGGACTTGCCGCAGCCGGTCGGGCCGACCACGGAAAGGAATTCGCCGGGCTGGATCGACAGCGTGACGTCCTTGACCGCGGTATAGCGCTGGCTGCGGTCATCGCGCGAGACAAAGGTGCAGGTGACCTTGTCGAGGGAAAGTGCGGGAGTGCTCATGGTGAACCGTCTCGGTCCCGCCGTGGCGGCGCCGGGGCGCGCGCGCGGGCGGGTGATGATGGATTGGCCGTCAATGCGTCAAAGCAAAGGCCCGCTGCGGACAGCGGGCCGATGGCATCGACGGCGAGGGTCTTACTTGTACTTGGCGTTGGCCTTCTGCACGAAGGCGTTGGTGTAGGTCTCTTCCAGCTTGATCGGCTTGCCCTTGAGCTCGGCGTCGAACTGGCCCAGCGCGTTGAACGCGGTGCGCGGGCCGTCGGCCGGCATGGTGCCGTCCGGCGAGATCGCTTCCTTGACCTTTTCCCACGCGGCCAGGTACAGCGCGCGGTCACCCAGCAGGTAGCTTTCCGGCACGGTCTTGACGATATCGGACGGCCCCGCCTTCTGCAGCCACTTGAGCGCGCGCACCATGGCATTGGTCAGCGCCTGCGTGGTGTTGGGGTTCTGCTGGATAAACGCCTGCGAGGCATACAGGCAGCCCGACGGCATGTTGCCGCCGAACACCGCCTGGGTGTCCTTGAGCGTGCGGGTATCCGAGGCGATGCGCACTTCGTTCTTCTGCGTCAGCATCGACACCACCGGGTCCAGGTTGGCCATGGCATCGATCTGGCCCGAACGCATCGCCGCCACCGCGCCGGCGCTGGCGCCCACGCCGATGAACGACACGTCGGACGGCTTCAGGCCGGCCTTGGCCAGCACGAAGTTGGCCATCATGTTGGTCGACGAACCCGGCGCGGTCACGCCGATCTTCTTGCCCTTCAGGTCGGCGATCGACTTGAAGTTGGGCATGGTCTTGTTCGACACCACCAGCACGATCTGCGGGGCGCGGCCCTGCAGCACGAATTCCTGGTAGCGCTGGCCCTTGGCCTGCAGGTTGATGGTGTGCTCGTAGGCGCCCGAGACCACGTCGGCGCTGCCGCCCACCACGGCCTGCAGCGCCTTGGCGCCGCCGGCGAAGTCGACGATCTCGACGTCCAGCCCTTCTTCCTTGAAGTAGCCGAGGCGCTCGGCGATGGTCAGCGGCAGGTAATAGAACAGGTTCTTGCCGCCCACCGCAATGGTGACCTTGGTCTTCTCCGGCTTGCCCTGCGCCTGCGCATAGCCGAAGGTGAACCAGCCGGCGAGGAACAGCGCCAGCGCGATCAGGAATTGCTTCCAGAATTTCTTGTTATACATGCGAGATCTCCTACCCGTGTGGACTGGCGCTGCGGCAACGTGCGCTCGAAGGGGGCGCGCCGCGGTGCGGCAAATTGCGATGCTACCGGACGGTGCGATGCACCGCATCGGTATCAACACCTAGCAAACCCGCCAGCTTAGCGCCCTTACCTTTCGATCACCTTGCCTCAGCCCTCGCCATCATTCCGCGTGGATGTCGGCGGACTTGATCACCTTGGCCCAGCGTGCGAGTTCCGCCTTCTGGTACTGCGCCAGTTGCTGCGGGTTCATGTACCTGGCCTCGGCGCCCAGGTCCTCGGCCTTCTTGCGGAAGGCTTCGGTGCGCATGATCTTGTCGATTTCGCCGGTCAGCTTGTCGATCACCGGCTTGGGCGTGCCGGCCGGTGCGTACATCGCAAACCACGACGACACGTCCAGGTCGGGGTAGCCGGCCTCGGGCGCCGACGGCACGTCCTTCAGGCTGGGCAGGCGGGTCTTGCTGGTCACCACCAGCGGACGCAGCTTGCCGGCGGCGATATGGGCCATCAGCGGCGGCGGCGTGGTGATGGTCAGGTCCACCGAGCCGCCCAGCAGGTCGGTCATGGCCGGGCCGGTGCCCTTGTAGGGCACGTGCGTGATTTTCGTGCCGGCCATCTGGTTCAGCAGCTCGGTCGATACGTGCTGCAGCGAGCCGTTGCCCGACGAGGCGTAGTTGAGCTTGTCCGGATTGGCCTTGGCGTAGGCCACCAGTTCCTTCAGCGACTTGACCGGCAGGCTCGGGCGCACCACCAGCACCTGCGGCGCCGACAAGATGTTGGCCACCGGCGCAAAGTCCTTGACCGGGTCCCATGACAGGTTCTTGACCAGCAGCGGCGTGATCACGTGGAAGCCCGAGTACTGCAGCATCAGCGTGTAGCCGTCCGGCTTGGCCCGCGCCACCAGTTGCGCGGCGATGCTGCCGTTGCCGCCGGGACGGTTGTCCACCACCACCGGCTGGCCGAGCGCCTTGGACAGCGGTTCCGCAATCATGCGCGCCGCGATGTCGGTGGTGCCACCGGCCGCGGCCGATACCACCAGCGTCACCGGACGGGTGGGATAGGTACCGTCCTGCGCCATGGCGACGGGCGCGAACCATGCCACACCGAGTGCCGCCAGCGTGGCGGCTACGGCCTTGCGCCGTGCGGGCATGGTGGACTTGTGTTGAAGGGCTTGCTTCATGAGGGTCTCCGTTATCTCTTGGATGTGTTGTTCTTGTCTGGGTGCCAGGCTATGCCTGCTCGGCGAAATGCTCTGCCATCCAGGCCGGCGGCTGGTGCGTGCGCAGGCGCGGGCCGGCGCTCAGCAGCTGGCTGTGGATGTCGCGCCCGACCAGCGCCGGCATGCCGGCCACCACGTCGAGCAGCGCGCCCAGGTCGACGCCGGTCTCGACGCCCATGCAGTCGAACATGTGGACCAGGTCTTCGGTGCTGACGTTGCCGCTGGCACCGGGGGCGTAAGGGCAGCCGCCCAGACCGCCGGCGGCCGCGTCGAAGCGCGTCACGCCGGTCTGCCAGGCAGCCAGGGCATTGGCCAGGCCCATGCCGCGGGTGTTGTGCAGGTGGATGGTCAGGCCGGTATCGGGCAGCGCGGCCTGGAAGGCCTCGCACAGCGCCGCAACCTGGTTCGGGTAGGCCATGCCGGTGGTGTCGCACAGCGTGATGCCGGCCGCGCCGGCCTCGGCGAAGCGGGTGGCCAGTGCCATCACCGCGGCGCTATCGACCTCGCCCTCGAAGGGACAGCCGAACACGGTCGACAGCGAAAGGTTGACCGGCACCCCGGCGCCGCGCGCCGCCTCGATCATCGCCAGCAATTGCGCTTGCGACTGCTGGCGCGTCATGCGCAGGTTGGCGCGGTTGTGCGTCTCACTGGCCGACATCACCAGGTTGACCTCATCCGGCTGGCACGACAGCGCACGCTCCAGCCCGCGCAGGTTGGGCACCAGCGCGGTATAGCGCACGCCCGGGTGGCGCTGCATGCGGTGCATCAGTGCCTCGGCATCGGCCAGCGCGGGGATGGCGCGGGCCGAGGTGAAAGAGGTGGCCTCAATACGGGCAAAGCCGCAGGCCGACAGCGCGTCGAGGAAAGCGACCTTGGCGTCGGTCGGCACCACCACCGGCTCGATCTGCAGGCCGTCGCGCGGCGCGACTTCATTGATCTCGACGCGGGCGGGACCGCGCAGGTTGGTGGCGGCGCTCATGCGATCACCTTGCGCGCGCGCAGGTCGGCGATGGCGGCGTCATCGAAGCCTGCCTGCTTCAGCACCGCATCGGTATGCTCGCCGAGCGCCGGCGCGCGGTCATGGATGGCGCCGGGGCTGGCCGACAGCTTGGGCACCACGCCCGGCACTTCCACCGTCAGGCCGCCGGCCGAGGTCACCGACTCGATCACGCCACGGGCGCGGTAGTGCGGGTCTTCGGCGATGTCCTTGACGGTATAGATGCGGCCAGACGGCACCTGGGCGTCGCGCAGCAGCGCCAGCGCCGATTCCACGGTCTGCGTGCGGGTCCAGGCGGCAATGGCGGCATCGATCTCGTCGACGCGCTGCACGCGGCCGTCGTTGCGTTCCAGCGCGGGATCGTCCGCCAGGTCGGCGCGGCCGATGGCCAGCATCATGCGCTTGAAGATGGCGTCGCCATTGGCCGCCACCAGCACGTATTCGCCGCTGGCGCAGGGATAGGCGTTGGACGGCGCGATCCCCGGCAGCGCGCCGCCAGCGGGCTGGCGCACCGCGCCGAAGGCCGAGTATTCCGGCAGCAGGCTTTCGCTCAGGTTGAACAGCGACTCGTACAGCGCCACGTCGATGACCTGGCCTTCGCCGCCGCGCGCGTCGCGCTGGTACAGCGCCAGCAGCACGCCCATGGCGCCGTGCAGGCCGGCGATGGTGTCGCCCAGCGACAGGCCGGCGCGCACCGGCGCGCGGCCGGGCTCGCCGGTCAGGTGGCGCAGGCCCGCCATGGCTTCGGCCACGGCGGCAAAGCCAGGTTCATCCTTCTTCGGGCCGGTCTGGCCGTAGCCCGACACGCGCAGCATGATCAGGCGCGGGTTGTCGGCATGCAGCACATCCCAGCCCAGGCCCCACTTCTCCATGGTGCCGGGGCGGAAGTTCTCGATCAGCACGTCGGCCTCGGCGGCCAGCTTGCGCACCAGTGCCTGGCCTTCCGGCTGGCGCAGGTCGATGCAGATCGACTCCTTGTTGCGCGACTGCGCCTCCCACCAGACCGAGGTGCCTTCATGCAGCATGCGCCATTTGCGCAGCGGGTCGCCCTGCCCCGGCGGCTCCACCTTGATGATGTGGGCGCCAAAGTCGGCCAGGGTCTTGGCGGCAAAGGGGCCGGCGATGAGTTGTCCGAGTTCGAGGACGCGAATGCCCTCGAGGATCTGATGCGCCATGGGGTGTCTCCGTGCGATGCGGCTGTCTTGTTGCAGTGCGGCAAGGCCAATGACTGGCGTGCCATACATTGCGTTCGGACGGAGTGTGCCCCAGCAGGGTGCCTGCCAGGAATCGGCAATCGGAGAAGCGGGCTTTCTCGGAACGCGAAAGGCCCTGGGAAACCCCTAGGAAGCGCGCGTCAGAACGGCGCCCGGTCCCCGCACAGGTGGGTGATCAGCAAGCGCGCGGAGACGGTCAGCCCGGCCGGGTCGCGCAGCCCGATCAGCAGCGAGCGGCGCGCCCAGGCGTCCTGCAGCGACACCAGCGACAGCCCCATCGACTTGACGTGCGGCTCGGCCGCGATGCGCGGCAGCACCCCCACGCCCAGGCCGGCCATCACCATGCGGCACATGGCATCGAAGCTGCGCACCTGGATGCGCAGCCGGAACGGCCGGTCCAGCCGGCTGCTCTCTTCCAGCAGGCGCGCGGCCAGTGAGGTTTCCTGCGGCAGGCTGACGAAGTCGTATTCCAGCGTATCGGCGTAGCGCACCGGGCCGCGCGCGGCCAGCGGATGGTTGGGCGGCGTGATGATGACCAGCTCGTCCTGCCGGTACTCGATCGTCATCAGCCCGGCCGCGGGGGTGCGGTCGGCAAAGATGCCCACGTCGGCGCGGTTCTCGATCAGCGCGGCGACGATGTCGCGGCTGTTCTGCTCTTCCAGCTCGATGCGGATGGTGGGATGGCGCTGCATGAACGACGCCAGGTCGTCGGGCAGGAACTGCGTGATCGCCGAGGTGTTGGCGCACACCCGCACCTGCCCGCGCACACCCGAGGCGTAGTCCGACATCACGCCGGCCATGCGTTCGACGTCCTGCAGGATGGTCAGCGCATGGTGAAAGCAGGCCTGGCCGGCCTCGGTCAGCTGCACGCCGGCGGCATGGCGGAAGAACAGCGGCGCGCCGACCGCGGTTTCCAGGTCGGAGATGCGCTTGCTGGCGGCGGCCACGGCCAGGTGCGACTGGCGCGCGCCGGCCGAGATGCTGCCCTGCCGGGCCACGGCGACGAACAAGCCAAGCGTGACGAGATCGAAGCGGGCCAGGTTCATGGGGCAGGCAGGTAAGCGGAGGAATCCGGTGATCGGCGCGCGGGCGCGTTGGCGTTCCAGCCCCGCGCGATCAGGCTCAGAGGTTGCGGCGGTCCATCACCGCGCGCGCGATGGTGCCGGCATCGACGTATTCCAGCTCGCCGCCCACCGGCACGCCGCGCGCCAGGCGCGACACCTTGAGGCCGCGCGCCTTGAGCATCTCGCCGATATAGTGCGCGGTGGCCTCGCCTTCGCTGGTGAAGTTGGTGGCGACGATGACTTCGCCGACCGGGCCGCCCAGCTCAGGCTCGGTGGCGCGCGCGAGCAGCCGGTCAAGATGGATCTCGCGCGGGCCGATGCCGTCCAGCGGCGAGAGCCGGCCCATCAGCACGAAGTACTTGCCGCGGTAGGTCAGGGTCTGCTCGATCATGACCTGGTCGGCCGGGGTTTCCACCACGCACAGCAGCGAGGCGTCGCGGCGGTCGTCCAGGCAGGTCGCGCAGATCTCCTGCTCGGTGAAGGTGTTGCAGCGCTGGCAATGGCGGATATGGTCCGCCGCGCCGCGCAGTGCATCGCCCAGCTTGCGCGCGCCCTCGCGGTCGTGCTGCAGCAGGTGGTAGGCCATGCGCTGGGCGGACTTGGGCCCGACGCCGGGCAGCACCCGCAGTGCTTCGACCAGTGCCTGCAGCGAGGTCGGGGACGATGCCTTCACAGTGGCGTTCAGAACGGCAGCTTGAAGCCCGGGGGCAGCGGCAGGCCCGAGGTCATCGAGCCCATCTTTTCCTGCGAGGTGGCTTCGGCCTTGCGCACGGCATCATTGAAGGCGGCGGCGACCAGGTCTTCCAGCAGGTCCTTGTCTTCGCCCTCGGCCAGCAGGCTGGGGTCGATGGTGACGCGCTTGACGTCGTTCTTGCAGGTCATGACCACCTTGACGAGACCGGCGCCGGACTGGCCCTCGACCTCGATCAGGGCCAGCTGCTCCTGCATCTTCTTCATGTTTTCCTGCATCTGCTGGGCTTGCTTCATCAGCCCGGCGAGTTGACCTTTCATCATGATGGAATGCTCCTGGATTCGGTAAGAAATTCGGTGAAGTAAATTCGGTAAAGCAAACGCAGGCCGCGGATCAGGCAGCGCGCGGCTGGATCGAGCCCGGCACGATCTGGCCGCCAAAATCGCGCAGCAGGCCCTGTACAAAGGGATCGGCCTCGATCACGGCCTCGGCCTGGCGCTGGCGCTCGGCGCGGGCCTCGGCATCGGCGGCCGCCGCGGTGACCGAAACCCCGCCCACTTCGCAGACCACGCGCACCGGCTCGCCGAAGTGGTCGCACAGCGCCTGCTGCAGCCGCTCGGCCACGCCGTTCTCGCCCAGGGCCGCGACCGGGATGCGCAGGTGGAAGGTGCGCCCGACCACCTGTGTCAGTTCGCTCTGGTAGGCCAGCTGCTGCGCCAGGCCCTTCAATGGCAGGCCGGCGGCCAGCACCGGCCATTCGCCGGTGAAGGCCGGCGGAGTGCCATCCTCGCCCGCGGCAGGCGGGCGCGGGGCGACGAATCTGGCGGACTCTGCCGGCGCCGCGGCCGGCTGCACGGCAGCGGCTTCGCGGGCTGGCTCGGCCTCGCGCGCGGGCGCCCTGGCCGGCCGGGCGGCGCCGTTGCGCGGCGCGGCGGCACGCGATGCCGGTTCGTTGAAACCGTTGTCGCTGTAGCCAGGATCGCTGTCATAGGGGCCGATGACCGGCAGGTCAGGCGGCAGTTCCTCCCACGGCGGCACGTCGCTGCCACCCGCCATTTCCCACGGCGGCACGGATGCCGGCTCGGGCTGGCGCGCCGCGGGCCTTGCCGCCGCTGCTGGCGACTGCGCGGGCGGCTTCGCAACCGGTGCCGGCGCTGCCGGCGGGCGGCTCACGGCTGCCGCGCCGGGTGCGCGCAAAGGTTGGGCCGGCGGGCGCTGCGCGGCAGCCGGCGCTGCCGGCATGGCCGGCGGCGGCGCCTTGCGGCCGCCGCCGCGGGCGGCGGAACCCTGGCGGGCAGCAGCCAGCGCCGCGGCCGCGGGCGACATGGCCCCGTTGCCGGTGGCCGCGGCCGGGCGCGCTGGCGCGGCTTCAGGGGATGCAGCAACTGTGGCAGGCGCTGCAGCAGGTTCGGCCACGGGCGCGGGCTGTACCGCCCGTGCGGGGGGCGCAGCGGCAGGCGCCGGTGCCGCCGCAGTTCCGGCCTTGGCCTGCGCGGCGGCGTTGACAGCAGCCGTCGCATAGCGGGTATCAACGGGCTGGGCGGCTTCAAGCGCAGCAACGCCGCGCTGGCGCACAGGTGCGGCACCACCGCCCTGCGCCGTCGTCGGCTCCGGCGCCGACGACGGCCGGAACGCCAGCATGCGCAGCAGCGTCATGGTGAAGCCGGCGTACTCGTCCGGCGCCAGCGCCAGCTCGCTGCGGCCGAGGTTGGCGATCTGGTAGAACAGCTGCACTTCCTGCGCGTCGAACACGCCGGCCAGGCGCCGCACCTCGTCGGCTTCGGGCCATTCGTCCTGCACCGAGGCCGGCACAGCCTGCGCCAGCGCCACCTTGTGCAGCAGCGAGCCCAGGTCCTGCAGCGCGCCGGCAAACGACAGGCTGCGGTCGGCCATGGCATCGGCAATCGCCAGCATGGCGGCGCCGTCTTCGGCGGCCAGCGCATCGAGCAACTGCACCAGGTAGCCCTGGTCGATCGCGCCCAGCATGCCGCGCACCGCGTCTTCCGACACCTGGCCCGCACTGTAGGCGATGGCCTGGTCGGTCAGCGACAGCGCGTCGCGCATCGAGCCGTGCGCGGCCTGGGCCAGCAGCCGCAGCGCGTTGCCGTCGTGGGCAATGCCTTCCTGCGCCAGGATATGGTCCAGGTGCGAGACGATATGCCCCGGCGGCATCTGCTTCAGGTTGAACTGCAGGCAGCGCGACAGCACCGTGACCGGGATCTTCTGCGGGTCGGTGGTGGCGAGGATGAACTTGACGTGCCCGGGCGGCTCTTCCAGCGTCTTCAGCATGGCGTTGAAGGCGTGGTTGGTCAGCATGTGCACTTCGTCGATCATGTAGACCTTGAAGCGCCCGGAGGTCGGGGCGTAGACCGCCTTGTCGAGCAGCTGCGCCATCTCGTCGACGCCGCGGTTGGAGGCGGCGTCCATCTCGATGTAGTCGACGAAGCGGCCGCTGTCGATCTCGGTGCAGGCCTTGCACACCCCGCACGGCTGCGCGGTGATGCCGCCGTTGCCGTCAGGGCCGGTGCAGTTCAGGGCCTTGGCCAGGATCCGCGACAGCGTGGTCTTGCCGACCCCGCGCGTGCCGGTGAACAGGTAGGCATGGTGCAGCCGCTGCTGTTCCAGCGCGTGCGTGAGCGCGCGGACCACGTGCTCCTGGCCGACCAGCGTGGTGAAATCCCTGGGGCGCCATTTGCGCGCTAGAACTTGATAACTCATGGCGGCGATTGTAGCAAAAGGCGGCCCGCCTCCGGCCGCCGCCGCCCCGGGCTTGCGGTCTTTATCTGCCCCGCGCGGCGCGGGCCGGCCCTGGCGGCCGCAACCCGCCCGCGGCGGGACTCAGCCGCACTCGCCCACGTAGCCGCAATTGGCGCACTTGGCGCAGCCGTCGACCTTGTGCAGGGCGTGCGCGCCACACTCCGGGCACGGCTTGCCGGTGCCGACACCGGGGGTGCCAGGGGCTCTGACCTGGCTGGCGAGATCCGCCCCGGCGTCCAGCGCCTGCCCCCCGCCCTCGCGCTGGGCCAGCCTGGCGGCCAGCGCCGCTACCGGCACCTGGCCGCCCTCGGCATCCAGGAAGCCGCGCTTGATCAGGATGCGCTGCAGCGCGTAGCTGAGCGCGGCCACTTCGGAGTCATGGAAGCGCGGCACCTCGGTACCGTCCTGGCGCACCAGCGTGCCGTAGCGCACCGTGCCCTTGTCCCACACCACGTTGCGCATGTCCGCCAGCGCCTTGGCGACTGAGCCGCCCGAGCGCGCCACCATCGACAACAGCCGCATGGTCGAGGTGATCCACTGCTGGCCCTCGCTGCGCTGTCCCGCCGGCATGAAGAACTCCACCGGGCGCTCGATCTCCACCGGCTTGCCATCGGCCACGCCGGCGACGCGCATGAAGTTGACGGTCAGGTAGACGGTCTTGTGGCCTTCGTAGGTCAGGTATTCGACCTTGGACGTCACCCCCTCCAGGTCGCCCACCGGCCGGCTGCCGAAGGGGCGCACCAGCGGATTGTCGTCGGCCACGGCAGCGGGCATGGCCGCCGCCGGGGCCTCTACTGACAGAACGGCCCCCAGCACCGAATTGGGGCGATAGGTCGCCAACCCCTTCAGGCCGGCTTTCCAGGCCTCCAGGTACAGGTTGCGGAAGGCTTCGTACGGGTAGTCCTCCGGCACGTTGACGGTCTTGCTGATACTGGTGTCGATATAGGGCTGCACCGCTTCCAGCATCCGCATATGGTCCAGCGCCGACATCTGCAGCGCGGTGACGAAGGCATCCGGCAACTGGGCCATGTCGGCCCCCATGTGACGGTAAAGCCGCCAGGCATGGTCCGCCACCTCGAAGCTGCGATAGCTGTTGTCCGGCATCCGCTTCTTGCGGTTGTAGGTCCACGAGAAGGCCGGCTCGATGCCGTTGGAGGCATTGTCGGCAAAGGCCAGCGTGATGGTGCCGGTGGGTGCGATGGACAGCAGGTGCGAGTTGCGCAACCCATTGCGCGCAATGGCATCGCGCAAGCGTTCGGGCAGCCGGCCGGCAAACCCGCTCTGCAGGTAGACATTGGCATCGAACAAGGGGAAGGCACCCTTCTCCACCGCCAGTTCGGTCGACGCCAGGTAGGCATCGTCGCGCATGCGTTCCGAGATCCGCGCCGCCAGTTGCCGCGCCGGCTCGGTGTCATAGCGCAGGCCCAGCATCACCAGCGCGCTGCCCAGCCCCAGGTAGCCCAGCCCGACGCGGCGCTTGGCGTGGGCCTCGGCCTGTTGTTCGGGCAACGGCCAGAAGGTCACGTCGAGCACGTTGTCGAGCATGCGCGTGGCCACGCGCACCACTTCGGCAAAGGCATCGAAATCGAACGCAGCCTGCGGCGAGAACGGCTGGCGCACGAAGCGCGTCAGGTTGATCGAGCCCAGGCAGCAGCAGCCATAGGACGGCAGCGGCTGCTCGGCGCAGGGGTTGGTGGCCTCGATGCGCTCGCAGTAATAAAGGTTGTTGTCGGCGTTGATCTGCGACAGGAACAGGATGCCCGGCTCGGCATGGTCGTAGGTGGCCTGCATGACCTGGTCCCACAGGTTGCGCGCCGGCACGCGCCGGTACACCCACTGGCCGTCGTCGCGGCGATAGGCGCCCGCGGCGATCATGTCGGCGCCTGGCTCGGCCTCATGCACCAGTTCGACCTCGCCGTCGGCCTGCACTGCCTGCATGAAGGCGTCAGTCACGCCGATGGAGATATTGAAGTTGCTGAGGTCGCCTTTGTCCTTGGCGTGGATAAAGCTCTCGATATCGGGATGGTCGCAGCGCAGCACGCCCATCTGCGCGCCGCGGCGGGCGCCGGCGGATTCCACCGTGGCGCAGGATGCGTCGAACACCCTCATGAACGACACCGGCCCCGAGGCGCGCGAGTGCGTGGCCCGCACCAGCGCGCCGGCGGGGCGGATCGCCGAGAAGTCATAGCCCACGCCGCCGCCGCGGCGCATGGTTTCGGCGGCCTGCGCCACCGCCGTGTAGATGCTGGGGCGGCCCTCGCGCGGCTCCGACACCGAATCGCCCACCGGCTGCACGAAGCAGTTGATCAGCGTGGCCTGGATGCCGGTGCCCGCCGCCGAATTGATGCGCCCGGCCGGCACGAAGCCGTTTTCCTGCGCCCACAGGAAGCGCGCGCTCCAGGCCTCGCGCTGGTCCTCGGGTTCGGCCTGCGCCAGCGCGCGCGCCACGCGTTGCCTGACCTCGGCAATGCTGCGCTCTTCGCCCTTGGCGTATTTCTCGATCAGGACTTCGGTGGAGATTTCCTGCGGCGCCAGGGCGCCGCGAATGATCTGGTCGTTTGCGTTCATGTATTGGCTCACCACGGTCTGGGACGGTGAATGGTCGGGCCGCCGCGGCCCGCGTTGCCTGCGCCAGATCAAGCCGACGCATTTGCCGCGGGCAATGACCCACCATTGCAAAGGGCATTCAACGCAATTTCTCCGCGGTATCGCGGTCTGGGGTACAATGCCGCTCGGACGGGCCTCCTCGCATGGTGGCGCGGTCAACCTGGTCAGGTCGGGAACGAAGCAGCCACAGCCGTTTTCCGCCAGTGCCGAGGGTCAGGCTCGTCCACCTCACACCCCCTCCTGCTGTACCCCTCCCGCTATATCCGCCCGCACGCACGAGTCGCTTGCAGCGCAGTCCCTGTCACTTTAGTACAGCCGGGTCGCGATCGCGCGCGCCGCACACCCCATTTTGCGCCGATTCTGGCACCCTGTCCGGGTGCCACGCCAGCCGTCAGAACAGCGAGCCCTGCTGCGGCATTGGCGACACCGGCGGCGCCAGGCGCTCGGCGGGAATCCATTCGCCGTCCGCAGTGGCCACGCCGGCCTCGATACGCTTGCCCGGGAACATCGGCGCAATCGCGGCCGCATAGCGGCCCAGCTGCGCGCGGTAGGCGGCATGCTCCTGCGGCAAGAGCCGCAGCTTGTAGTCGACGATCACCACGCGGTCGTCGAATTCCACCAGCCGGTCGATACGCAGCAGCCTGCCGCGCGCATCATAGAGTTCGACTTCATTGCGCGCGCTGCGGGCGTCCCCTGCCCCCAGCAACGGCGCCAGCGCCGGCGCGCGCAGCATCGCAGCCACCGCCTCCAGCGCTTCTGCCACCTGTTGCCGCCACGCCTGCCGTGCCGGCCCGGGGTGCGCGCCCGTCAGCGGGAACCAGCGCAATACGGTGTCGATCCCCGGCACGCCGGCAAAGGCTTCGGGATAGCGCGTCAGGCGTTCCAGCAAGGCATGCACCAGCTCGCCGTGGCGGGCGGCCGCGGCGTTGAAGACGATGCCGTCGGACTCGTCTTCAGCTTCCGCCTCGCCCTCTTCTTCAAACGCGATCCCCTGCCGCGCATCCACTGCATCGCGATAGCGCAGCCGGAAGTCGGTAAAGCGCACCGGCTCACTCAGGCGCGCGGGCATCGGGGCCTGGTCCTGCGCATCGGCCAGCTCGCCCGGATAGGCCGGCACCATCTCGCCGACGCATGCGGCCTGCAGCCGCACATACCAGCTGCCGGCGATCTCGGCATTGCCCTCGCCCGAACCGCTGCGGCTGGCACGGCCCTTGACCCCGCTGACCAGCAGGCCCTGCTGCGCGCGCGTCATGGCCACGTACAGCAGGTTCCAGTTCTCGCGCTCGCCCAGCGCCACCTCCGCCTCGAACAACGGCGCACGCGCCAGCCCGCGCTCGCTGCGCTTGCCGTAGGCCGAGAAATGCCGAGGCACCGGCGACGACGGCGGCCAGTCGACCAGGATGCCGCCCCGGTCCGCGGCCGGCTCACTGTGGTTGGCATCGAGCAGCACCACGAACGGCGCCTCCAGGCCCTTGGCCGCATGCACGGTCAGGATATGGACCGCGTCGAGGCCGGCAAACGCCGGATCGTCCTCGGCCGGCTCCACGTCTTCGGCGCTCTCGCCCATGCCGCCTTCGTCGGGACTTTCGCCCTCGTCGCCGCGGCGGATTTCCTGCAGCTCGTCGATAAACTTCGGCAGGCTCGGATAGCGCCCGCCGTCGAGGTCCAGCGACAGCTTCAGGAAGGCATCGAGATTGGCCAGCACCTGTTCGCGGATATCCGGCGGCGCGGCCTCGGCATAGCGGCGCCGCACTTCGCCGCCGTGGAAGATCTGGTCGATCAGGTCATGCACCGGCTGGTGCGGCGCGACGCGCAGCCACTGGCGCAACCGCTGCACGCCTTCGCGCAGCGCATCGGATACGTGCTCGGGCAGGCCGCCTGACTCGATGCGCGCCCACCAACTGCCCTCGCCTTCGATCCGGGCCAGCGCCAGCAGGTCGTCGTCAGTCGCCCCCACCAGCGGGCTCTTCAGTACGTGCGCGAGATCCAGGTCCGATTCCGGCGTCATCAGGAACGCCAGCAACGCCGACAGGTCCAGCGCCTCAAGCGTGGCCAGCAGGCCGCCGCGGCGCGGGCTCAGGCACGGGATGCCGGCTTCGCGCAGCGCACGCTCATAGTCAGCCAGATGGGTCTTGCGGCGCACCAGCAGATGCATGTCGCTCCAGCGCGCGGGGCGCTGCTCGCCGCCTTCATGGACCGGCACGGTGTCGCGCACCAGGCGCAGCCACGCGGCCACGCGCCGGCCTTCTTCCAGGCGCAGCGAGTCGCCGGCCTGCCGGCGTGGCTGCAGCAGCGTGTCGCGATGGGCCGAGGCGGCTTGCGCCGGTTCGTCCTCGGCGGCGCCGTCCACGGCTTCAGTGGCCTTGTCGTCGGCCTTGTCCTCGGGCTCCACCAGCGGCAGCAGCCAGACCGGTCCGTTGCCGCCGGCCAGTGCCGTGGTCTGGGTCGCGTACAGCGGATAGCGGCCCTCGGCGCGCGCGCTGTCGAACACGGCGTTGACCCAGTCCAGCACTTCGGCACGATTGCGCCGGGTGCGGTTGGTGCGCAGCACGGTGGCGCCGAACGCATCGCGCAGCATCTCGCCGGCCGCGCCGAACAGCCGTGCATCGGCGCGCCGGAAACGGTAGATCGACTGCTTGGGATCGCCCACCAGGAACACCGTCGGCCGCTCGCCCAGGCCCGCATAGCCGGCCAGCCAGCCCTGCAGGATGCGCCACTGCAGCGGGTTGGTGTCCTGGAACTCGTCGAGCAGCAGATGGCGGTAACGCGCGTCGAGCCGCACCTGCAGGTAGGTGGCGGTCTCTTCGTCCGACATCAGGCGCGCGGCCTGCCATTCCAGGTCGGCGAAGTCCATCGCGCGCTGCTCGTCCTTGTGCCGCTGGTAGCGCGTCAGCAAGGCATCGCCGATGCAGAACAGCGCGCGGTTGATCGCCAGCACCGCGGCTTCGCAGCAACGCGCGCTGATGTCGTCAAGCATGGCGCAGATCGAGGCATGCTCGTCCAGCAACGCATCGACCATGCCTTCGCCGCCGACGGCCTTGACCAGCGCCGCGGTGCGCCGCAGCGAACGCGGGCCGCCGGTGGTGGTGAAGAACGCGGCGCGCAACTGCGCGAACACCCGTTCGGCGGGCTTGCCGGGCGCCGCGCCGGCTTCGCGCCATGCGGTGATCGCCATCAGCGCATCGGTGATGCGGGCGGCGTGGGTCTGCTCGGTCTTGCCGGCCGCGCCCAGGCGCAGCGCCAGCGACTCGCAGGCATCGCGCCAGCCTTCGTCGGCCAGCGCCTGCAGCAGCACGTCGCCCTGGGCGTCTTCGCCCAGGCAGTCGGACAGGGCCTGCAGCGGGTCGCCGCCCTCCTGCATCGCCGACCATTCGCTGCGGGCATGGAACATCGCGTCGAGCAGCGCGCGTGCCTGGAAGTCGCCCACGGTATCGACCAGCGTTTCCCACGCGGCGCGCAGCTCGGTGTATTGCTCCGTAGCCAGCGCGCGCCAGACCGGGGCCCAGGCTTCGCGCTTCATGCGCAGCGCATCTTCGCGCAGCGCCGCGCCCGGCACGATGCCCGAGGCCAGCGGTGCGCCGCGCAGCAGCGTGCCGAACCAGCCGTGGAAGGTGTCGATGGCCATGCGCCCGGGCGCGGCCAGCACCTGTGCATGCAGGCGCCGCGCACGCGGCAGCGCCTCGCGCGCGGCGTCCGGCGTCAGGCCACGCTGCACCAGCGCGGCGATCACGTCGTCGTCGCTGTCGCGCGACAGTTGCGCCAGCACCTCCAGCAGGCGGTCGCGCATTTCTTCGGCGGCCTTGCGCGTGAAGGTGATGGCCAGGATCTCGTGCGGCGCGGCGCCGGCCAGCAAAAGGCGCACCAGCCGTGCCACCAGCAGCCAGGTCTTGCCGCTGCCGGCACAGGCCTCGACCACCACCGAGCGCGCGGGATCGCAGGCGGCGCGCGTGAACTCGGCCTCGGAGACGGGCTCCCCGTCGCGCTGGTAAGGCTGGACGTGGTGCGGGTCGTGGGGCGTCATGATGTCAGCGCCGGCACGGCGGTGGATTCCCAGAAGCCCTTGCGGCACAGGCCGCGGGCGGTGCAATACAGGCAGGCGGAGGCATCGCCGAAGGCCGGCAGCCTGGCGCCCTGGCGCAGGCGCACGACGTCGTCGCGCATCTGCCGTTCCAGCCAGATGACGGCGGCTTCAAAATCGGGCAGGCCGACTTCGCGCTGCGCCGCCGGTGCGCCCTCGCGCGCGCCTTCGAGCGATACCCAACTGCCCGCTGCCGCATCGGCGCGCAGCAGGCCGTAGAACGGCAGCTGGCAGTCTTCCTCGACCTCGGCCAGCTTGCGCTTGAGGCGGGTGGCGCTCTGCGTCTTGTAGTCGAGCACGGCATGCGCCCCGCCCGGGCCCTGGTCAAGCCGGTCGATGCGCCCGGTCAGGCGCAGCGGCTGGCCGTCGGGCATCGGCAGGTCGATGCCGGCGTCGAGCTCGCCGCCGCGCCAGAACCAGCCCTCGGCCTCGCGCGCGGATTGCCAGGCGACGTACGACGGCATCACCTCGCGCCAGCGCCGGTAGTAGGCAATGGCATTGCCATCCTCGGCCATCAGCGCGCCGAACACATCGTCGGAAATCTCAGCCAGGCGGGCCAGGCGCTGGTCTTCCGCCAGCGCCTCGCCGCGCTCGCGCCGCGCCTGCAGGTCCTTGTGGTAGCGCAGCAGCACGTGGTGCAGGTGTTCGCCGATCTCGCGTTTTTCCAGCTCGTCGCTGACTGTCTCCAGCCCGGCCAGGCCCAGCATGCGGCCGGCGAAGAACTGGTAGGGGCAGCGGCGCAGCATGTTGTAGGCCTGCGCGCTCCAGCGCACGGGCACCAGCGCGGGCTCTGCCGCCGGCGCCGGCATGCCCTGCGGATCGGCAAAGGTCTCGTGCGCCTGCGGTGCGGCGGCGGCTTCGATGCTGACGCCCGCGCGCGCGCAGCATGCCGCCATCCGCTCGATCCAGCCCGACACATGATGCGGCTCGCCGCGGCTGCCGTAGCGTTGCCAGGTCAGCACCACGTCGTCGTTGTTCAGCAGCACCTCGGCCAGGTCGCGCGCCTGTTGCGCAAAGCGGGCCTCGCGGTCTTCCAGGTCCAGCTCGCGCCGCATCTGGTTGGAGAAGAACATCAGCTCGGCGGCGCTGGACGGCAGTTGCGCGTCATCGCAGCCGACGATCACCACGCCCTCGAAGCGGCGCATGCGCGCGCCGTTCAGCGGCAGGATGGTGATGCGCGCCGGGCCGCTGGCCGAGGGCTCCTTGTAGGCGACCGATTCCAGCAGCGCCGACAGCATCGCGCGGAACTCGCCCTGCGACAGCGTGGCATGGCCGCCGGTCTCGTCCAGCGGCAACTCCTGCAGCCGCGCCAGTGCATCAAGCAGCTGGCTGCCGGCATCGTCCGCGGCCAGCGCAGCGCGCATGCCGAGGCCGTCGAGCATGCCGTCGAGCCGTTCCAGCCAGGTTGCCAGCGGATGCTGCGCCAGGCCGCGCGGCCAGCGCGCGGCTTCGTCGGCGAGCACGGCGATGAGCGCGTGCGCGGCGCGGCGCGGCGCTTCGGCGGCATCCTCATCGTCCGCGGCAGCTTGCTGCGCGGCGGTCGGTGCACTACCGAACAGCTGGCGCAGGCGCGCCCAGCCGCCGGTGATGCCCTCGCGCCGCACCTGGCGCTCCAGCAGCGCGATGGCCATGCCGCGCCCGGCAACCTCCGGCAGGCAGAACGGGCTCTTGAGCAGGTCCAGCAGCGCGGCGGTGTCGCCGTCGCGCACCAGCAGGTCGAACCAGCGCATCAGCGCGGCGGCCGCGCGCGTGGTGGAAAGCTTCCAGCCGGTCTCGTCGCGCACCGGTGCGCCGGCGCGCGCCAGCAAGGCGCGGGCGCGCCGCGCCACCACGCGGTCGTGCGCGACCAGCGCCACCTGGCGGCGGCCTTCATTGAGCCACTGCACCAGCTGCGCGGCTGCCGCGGCGGCTTCATCCTCGAAGCGCGCGCTGCCGACCACGCGGATCGCCGGACGCTGCGGCGGCAGCGCAGGCATGGCCGGCGGGGGGGCGACGGCTTCGGCATCGTCGGCGATCCTTGCCTCCGGCCACAGTGCCAGCAGGGTCTGGTACCAGTCAGCATCGGTTTCGCCCTGCCCGGTCCAGTCATAGCCGACCTGCAGCACCGGCACCAGCTCGGCGGCATCGCGCAGGAACGCGGCTTCAAGCGGCGTGGGCGGGGTCGGGGCAATCCAGATCACCGGGCCGCGCAGCTGCTGCGACAGCTCGCGCAAGGCGCGGCGCCGCGCCGGCAGCGGATCGTCCGGCCCGGACAGCGCCTGCCAGAATGCCAGCACGATGCGCGCCTCTTCGCCGAGGAAGCGCTCAGACAGATGCGAATAGGTCCGTTCCAGCGCGCCCTGCAGCAGGCCGGCGCGATCGTCGCCGTCGATCTCGTCGTCGTCGCGGATGGCCGCGTCTTCGAGCCAGCGCGCGTTGAGCTCGTCGCAGATCGACAGCAGCGTCTGCGACAGGCCCCACGCGGCGGTTTCGTTCTGGGCGCCGAAGGCGCGGCGCAGCCAGTCCTGCCCGCGCACCGCCTGCTGCACGGCCAGCAGGCGCGCGGCCGGGCTGCGCACCGGGGCGCCCTCGGGCGGCAGGTCGAGCAGCCAGTGGCCCAGCGTCAGCACGCGCGGCAGCAGCCGCGGGCGGCCCGCCGCGCGCGCGGCGGCGTCCAGTGCCTGGCGCACGCCCGGGATCTGCGCGGCGGTGGGCACGACCACGTGCGCGCCCGCCTCCGGCGCGCCGCAGCGGTCGAGGAAATACCAGGCAGCAGTGGCCGCCTGGTCGAGGAAATCAGGGCCAGGGCGAAAACGTAGCGACGTCATGGGCGCGTGGGGCGCAGCCCGGAAAGGCTGCGCGAACTGCGTCGGTCGGCGAAAGCGTCAGGATGCAACGGAAACAATACGGGCGCCGCCGGCCTGAGCGGCTGGCGGCAAGTGTGATGCGGGACAGGCGGAACCGGCTCAGTCCGAACCGCTTTCCAGCCGGGCGCGGATCTCGCGCGCGGTCTCGAGCAGGCCCTCATAGCCGGAGCGCGCATGCTCGGGCAGGTCCGGGTCGCCCACCAGGGCACCGAGGGTCTCGATGATGCTGTAGACCAGGCCGCGTGCGGCGCCGCTGGCGATGCTGTTGGTCTCCACGGCGCTGCTGATATGGTCCAGCGCATCGCTCAGGTGGTCCACGTCCGGCGCCTGGCCGGGCTCGGGCTGCGAAGGCTTGCGGGGATCGGTGTTCATGTCGATGACCTAGTCAGTGGCGCAGGATGCAGGATTGGCCCGCTGGCGCCGCCCGCGAACCGCTTTCTATTCTACGCGCACGCCACACGCAACCGGCACCGCGACGCACGCATAAGTGCATTCTATGACACACCCTTTCGCGTGCCGCAAGCGATTGCCCGAATCTCTCGGCGCCATAGAAAATAAGCATTTCAATGAATCCCCCGATTGCAGCAGAATCATTTCCGTGCCGGCGGTCTTTCGAGCGTTTGCCAGGCCGGTCTTGAAAATCGGCAAACTGGTAACATATCGGCAGCACCGGGCGCGGCAGCGGCCCCCACAGCCTGTTTGCGGGCTGCGGAGGCTGCCCGACGGGTCCGCGCAATCTCGTGTAAGGTAACGGTTCGGCCCTCCGAAGTCTCCAGCCTTCAACATAAACAGAGCGAAACCAGAGGTTTTCCGCCATGAGCGAACAAATCAAGTATGTGAGCGACGCCTCCTTCGACGCTGACGTCCTCCAGTCCGACAAACCCGTCCTGCTCGACTTCTGGGCGGAATGGTGCGGCCCCTGCAAGATGATCGCGCCGATCCTGGACGAAGTCGCCAAGGACTACGGCGACAAGCTGCAGATCGCCAAGATCAATGTCGATGAAAACCAGCAGGTGCCGGCCAAGTTCGGCATCCGCGGTATCCCGACGCTGATCCTGTTCAAGAACGGCGCGGTCGCGGCCCAGAAGGTCGGCGCGCTGTCCAAGTCGCAACTGACCGCCTTCCTCGACGGCAACCTGTAAGCTGCGCGCCGGGACCTGACCCACGGTCCCGGTTTTGTCACGATCCGACGTGCGTGCGCCACATCCTGGCGCACCGGTCGGATTGTGCTAAGATGCCACCAACAACTCCCCGAGCGTTCGCTCATTTCCCCCCTTCCCTTTAGGTCTCGCCCGTCCGGGCCCATCTGTACCCCTCGTCTATGCACCTGACAGAACTCAAATCGCTTCACGTGTCTGCGCTTCTCGAAATGGCGGCTACGCTCGAGATCGACAACGCACAACGGATGCGCAAACAGGAACTGATGTTTGCGATCCTGAAGAAGCGCGCCAAGATGGGCGAAACCATCTTTGGAGACGGCACGCTGGAGGTGCTGCCCGACGGCTTCGGCTTCCTGCGCTCGCCCGAAACCTCGTATCTGGCCAGCACGGATGACATCTACATCAGCCCGTCCCAGATCCGCCGCTTCAACCTGCACACCGGCGATTCGATCGAGGGTGAAGTGCGTACGCCCAAGGACGGCGAACGCTACTTTGCACTGGTCAAGGTGGACAAGGTCAACGGGCAGCCGCCCGAAGCGGTCAAGAACCGCATCATGTTCGAGAACCTGACGCCGCTGCACCCGAACCGGCCGCTCACGCTCGAACGCGATATCAAGGCTGAAGAAAACATCACCGGCCGCATCATCGACATGATCGCGCCGATCGGCCGCGGCCAGCGTGCGCTGCTAGTGGCATCGCCCAAGTCCGGCAAGACCGTGATGCTGCAGCACATCGCCCACGCGATTGCCAACAACCATCCGGAAGCGGACCTGTTCGTGCTGCTGATCGACGAGCGCCCGGAAGAAGTGACCGAGATGATGCGCTCGGTGCGCGGCGAAGTGGTTGCGTCGACCTTCGACGAACCGGCTATCCGTCACGTCCAGGTTGCCGAAATGGTGATCGAGAAGGCCAAGCGCCTGGTCGAACTGAAGCGCGACGTGGTGATCCTGCTGGACTCCATCACCCGCCTGGCGCGTGCCTACAACACCGTGGTGCCGGCCTCGGGCAAGGTGCTGACCGGTGGTGTGGACGCCAACGCGCTGCAGCGCCCGAAGCGCTTCTTCGGTGCTGCGCGCAACCTGGAAGAAGGCGGTTCGCTGACCATCATCGCCACCGCGCTGATCGAAACCGGCAGCCGCATGGACGACGTGATCTATGAAGAGTTCAAGGGCACCGGCAACATGGAAGTGCACCTGGAACGCCGCCTGGCCGAGAAGCGCGTCTACCCGTCGATCAACCTGAACAAGTCGGGCACGCGCCGCGAAGAGCTGCTGATCAAGCCGGAAATCCTGCAGAAGATCTGGATCCTGCGCAAGTTCATCTCCGACATGGATGAAGTGCAGGCGATGGAATTCATTATGGACAAGATGAAGGCCACGAAGAACAACGCCGAGTTTTTCGATATGATGCGCAGAGGCGGCTGAGCCCTCGCTGCAGCATCGCCGCAAGGCGGACAGGAAGGCGTGCCACGGCACGCCTTTTTTGTTGCCCGACCTTTTGTTGCCGGACCATTTCACAGCGCACGGCGCTACGCCCATGCTCGGCAAACTGACCTCATTCCTGCGCACCCGCTCGCGGGCCCGCAAGCTGGAGCACTACGCCATCCCCGATGCGCTGTGGGCGCGCACGGTCGCCACGCTGCCGTTCGTGCAGCGCTACGGCAGCGAAGACCTGGCGGCCCTGCGCGAGCTGGCCACGCTGTTCATCGCCGAAAAGGAATATTCCACCGCGCACGACCTGCCGCTGGCCGACGACATGGTGGCCAGCGTTGCCGTGCAGGCCTGCGTGCCGATCCTGAAGCTGGGGCTGCCGTGGTACCGGGGCTGGCACGGCATCGTGCTCTACCCAGGCGAGTTCATCATCCGCCGGACCGTGCAGGATGAGATCGGCCTGGTGCACGGCGTGGTCGAGGAAGCCAGCGGCGAGGCCTGGGAGCACGGGCCGGTGATCCTGTCCTGGCCCGACGTGCACACCCCCGGGGCCGGCATCGGCAGCGACCACGAACTGCCGGCCGACACCTACAATGTGGTCATCCACGAATTTGCCCACAAGCTCGACATGCTCAACGGCGAGCCCGACGGCGTGCCGCCCTTCTCGCGCGTGCTGCACCCGGACATCGACGCGGAAGCCTGGGCCGAGACCTTCCTGACTGAGTACGACCGCTTTGCCGAGGCCTGGGACGCGCGCAACGAGGCCGACTGGGAGCACCCGGAGCGGCTGCCGCCGGCGCTGCGCATCATCGACCCATACGGGACCGAGGCGCCGAGCGAGTTCTTTGCCGTGACGTCAGAGGCATTTTTTGTCGAACCAACCGGGCTTGCGCGGCACTGGCCGGTTGTATACCAGTCGCTGGCCGCTTTCTATCGCCAGGACCCGGCCTCCATGTGATGTTTTTGCCGTATTCCTACGCAACACTTTCTGTGCCGCGCGTGACGCAGCCTCTTCCCCAAGTATTTGTTTTTCTGCCATAATCCCGGTTTGCCCGTTACCGGCAAGTGGTTCGTTCGTCGCCGCGCCATGCAAGCTCTCGCCCTCGGCAGAGAACAGCGGATTGCAACGGACTGGCTACCCAACCAGAAAGGACTCATCATGAAAGAAGGCATTCACCCGAATTACCGCGAAGTCGTGTTCCAGGACATGTCCAGCGACTTCAGCTTCATCACGCGCTCGACCATCCAGACCAAGGACAAGATCGTGAAGGACGGCAAGGAATATCCGCTGGCCAAGATCGAAGTCTCGTCGGAATCGCACCCGTTCTACACCGGCACCCAGAAGATCATGGACACGGCCGGCCGCGTGGAAAAATTCCGCCAGAAGTTCGGCAACAAGCTGGGCAAGGCTGCGAAGTAATCGCTTTCAGCGAACCCCGCTTCGCAAGGCCTGCGGACAGATGCTCCGGGGCCTGTGCGAAACAGCAAAGAGGCAGCATCGGCTGCCTCTTTGCTTTTGTGCCGGACCATGACCGGTACCGCTGCATTCATTGGATTTACCCCACACCCCGTGAGGCTTCCACGCCATGCCACGGCCCGCGCGGCCGCCGCATGCGCGATACTGTGGCCTTCGCGCCATTGCGCCACGGCCCGACCTGAGCATCGATGCGTCAAGCCAATACCTCACCAGTCCAGTTGACCGCTGCCGCGACCGGCGCCTTGCCGCGCGCGCTGCTGCTGGCGATCTGCATCATCTATGGCCTGGTCGGCCTGTTCGGCCGCGACCCGTGGAAGAACGAGGACGCCGCCGGCTTTGGCGTGATGTGGCAGCTGGCCACCGGCAACCTGCACGACTGGCTGATGCCGAATATCGTCGGCCGCCCGTACAGCGAGGACGGCCCGCTGGTGTTCTGGATCGGCGCGCTGATGATTCGCGGCTTCGGCAGCTGGCTGGGCGCGGCAGACGCCGCGCGGCTGGCCACGGCACTGTTCTTCTTCGCGACCTGCGCCTGCATCTGGTACACGACCTACCTGCTGGGCCGGCGCGACGAGGTCCAGCCATTTGCCTATGCCTTCGGCGGCCAGCCCAACGCGCGCGATTACGGCCGCACGCTGGCCGACGGCGCGCTGCTGATCTTCCTGGCCTGCGTGGGCCTGGCCATGCGCGGGCACGAGACCACGCCGCAGGTCGGCCAGGTCGCCTTTATCGCACTGGCCCTGTACGGCATGGTGCGCAGCCTCGACAAGCCCATCCAGGGCAGCCTGGTCTATGGCGCCGCGCTGGGCGGGCTGGCGCTGGCCAGCGGGCCCATGCTGTCGCTGGCGCTGCTGGGCGGCAGCGCGGTCTGCGCGCTGGTGTGCAAGCCGCTGCCTTGGCGGCGCCTGGCCGCCATCGGCATTCCGCTGGCGCTGCTGATGGTGTCGGCCTGGCTGGCGGCCGCCTATTTCGGCGCGGCCGACCGCGACGAGGCGGTGACCTTCATCCGCGAATGGTCGCGCTATGACCGCCGCAGCTACGGCTCGCCCAATATGGCGACCTTCGGCTTCAACATGCGCAACCTGTTCCTGTACACGTGGCCGGTCTGGCCGATCGCGGGCTGGGCCTGGATCGCGTGGACCGGCATGCGCCGCGCGCCCCATGTGGCGGCGCCGCTGGCGCTGCTGCTGCCGGTGCTGGTGCTGCTGTTCCTGCAACGCAGCGCCGGCGACGTGCAGTTCATCCTGCTGCTGCCGCCGATGGCCGTGCTGGCCGCATTCGCGCTGCCCACGCTGGCGCGCGGCGTGATCAACGCGATCGACTGGTTCGCGCTGCTGTTCTTCACCATCTTCGGCGGCACAGTCTGGTTCATGTGGATCGCCAAGACCACCGGCTGGCCGCCGCGCATCGCTCGCAATGTCTTCCGCCAGCTGCCCGGCTACCAGCATGAGTTCACCATCGCCGCGGTGGTGTTCGCGCTGGCGGCCACGGTCGCGTGGGTGCTGATCGTGCGCTGGCGGCTGTCGCGCGCGCCCAAGCAGATCTGGCGCCCGGTGGTGATTTCCGCCGCCGGCACCACCCTGATGTGGGTCATGGCAATGACGCTGTGGCTGCCCTCGATCAACTACGGCAAGACCTACCGCGACGTGGCCCAGGCCGCGGCGATGGCGCTGCCCCCTGCCTACCAGTGCGTCCAGCCGATCCGCATGGGCGATGCGCAGCTGGCGTCGTTCGCCTATTTCGGCCATATCCGCTTTGGCGGCCCCAACGACGGCTGCGACGTGCTGCTGCGCCATGACTCGGTCGACTATGGCGAGCCCGGCAATATCTCGCATTTCGAGTGGCGGCTGACCTGGGAAGGCCGCCGCCCCGCGGACCGCGACGAGCGCTTCCGCATGTATCGGCTGGTCGATACCGCGCGCGCCGTCCATCCGCGCCCCGACCTGCCGCGGCGCCGCCTGCCGCGCCAGCCCTGAGCCCTTTCCGGCGTCACCACCACCGCAGCGCCTGTCGCGCCATCGAACCATTCCGGCCGCAGGCGGCTGCCGGGCTGACCATCCAGCCCTGACCAAGCCTGCCGAGCCCTGAATGACCCTGTTCCAAGACCTTCGCCGTATCGCCAGCCTGGCCGGCCCAGTGCTGGCCGGCCAGCTTGCCGTTATCGCCTTTGGCGTCATCGATACCGTGATGGCCGGGCGCGCCTCGGCGACCGACCTGGCCGCCGTGGGCCTGGGCGGCTCGATCTACGTCACCATCTATATCAGCCTGATGGGCGTATTGCAGGCGCTGTCGCCCATCGCCGGGCAGCTCTATGGCGCCGGCCGCATCGAGGCGATCGGCGCCGAGGTCAGGCAGGCCGCATGGCTGGGCGCCGCGCTTGCGATTCCGGGCGTGCTGCTGCTGGCCTTCCCGGCCCCGCTGCTCGCTTTCGCCAAGGCGCCGCCCGAACTGGTCGAGAAGGCCACCGCCTACCTGCATTTCGGCGCCTTCGGGCTGCCGGCGGCGCTGGGTTTCCGCATCTACTCGGCGCTGAACAATGCGCTGTCGCGTCCGATCATGGTGACGGTGCTGCAGATCGGCGGGCTGGCGCTGAAGGTGCCGCTCAATGCCTGGTTCATCCATGGCGGCCTGGGCGTGCCGGCCATGGGCGGCCCCGGCTGCGGCCTGGCCTCCACGCTGATCAGCTGGGCCTGGTGCATTGCCGGGCTGCTGATCCTGCGCTACGGCAGCGCCTATCACCCGCTGCGGATCTTCAGTACGTGGAGCTGGCCGGCCGCCGGCCCGCTGCGCGCGCTGCTGCGGCTGGGCTTGCCGATGGGCCTGACCTACCTGATCGAGATCACCTCGTTCACGCTGATGTCGATCTTCATCACGCGCCTGGGCACGGTGACGCTGGCCGGGCACCAGATCATCGCCAACCTGGGCGCGGTGGCCTACATGCTGCCGCTATCGCTGGGGATTGCCACTTCGACGCTGGTGGCACAGCATCTCGGCGCGCGCGACCTGGCCGGCGCCAGCCGCCTTGCCTGGCGCGGTATCCGCATGGCGGTGACGCTGGCGGTGCTGACCGGTGCCCTGCTGTGGCTGCTGCGCAAGCCGGTGCTGCATGCCTACGCGAGCGATCCCGCGGTGGTCGCGGCAGCGCTGCCGCTGGTGCTGTTCGTGGCGTTCTACCAGGCCTTCGACGCGGTGCAGGTGATGACGGCGTTTATCCTGCGCGCGTACAAGATCGCGCTGATTCCGACGCTGATCTACGCCGGCTCGCTGTGGGGCATCGGACTGGGCGGGGGATATGTGCTGGGCTTCGGGCTGATCGAGGGCATGCCCGCCTTCACGCGCGGCGCCAGCGGCTTCTGGCTCGCCAACAGCATCAGCCTGGCGATTGCAGGCGTGCTGCTGGTGCGGTATTTCAGCCGGGTCAGCAAGGATCCGGAAAACTGACTCTGCCACTGGCCGCCCGCAAGGGCGGCGGCCGCAATTTCAGTAGCCGGAAAAGAAAAACGCCCGCTTGCGCGGGCGTTCTAATTTGGCGGAGTGGACGGGACTCGAACCCGCGACCCCCGGCGTGACAGGCCGGTATTCTAACCGACTGAACTACCACTCCATAGTCGGCGCCGACTGGAGCCTTGGCTCCGGACGACTGGCTGGGCGTTTGATTACGCCCTGTTGTTTTGGCGTCCCCTAGGGGATTCGAACCCCTGTACTCACCGTGAAAGGGTGATGTCCTAGGCCTCTAGACGAAGGGGACAGAAACTTGTTTTACAACGCGTTTTCTGTCTTGCGCTGGAAAGTCTGCCATCATAGCAGGCTTTTTCGCGCCTGGGAAGCTTCTTTTCAGACGCTTCCCAAATTCTGGTGGAGCTAAGCGGGATCGAACCGCTGACCTCTTGCATGCCATGCAAGCGCTCTCCCAGCTGAGCTATAGCCCCGTATCCGGTACGGCTGGACGGTTACTGCTGGAACCACCTTCGCTGTCTGCCGCTTACCGCAGCATTTGCAGCGAAGACAGGATTATATAGCGAATTTCGCAACGAATGCAACATTTTTTATTGCGTTTGCAGCGATTAACGACATAATCCCTCACCCAAAGAAAAACCCGCATGGCGCAAACCATGCGGGTTTAGTTTTGGCGGAGTGGACGGGACTCGAACCCGCGACCCCCGGCGTGACAGGCCGGTATTCTAACCGACTGAACTACCACTCCTTAGTCGGCTGCCGTTTCAAGCTAATGCTTGAGACGACATGCTGGACGTCTGATTACGCCCTGCTGTTATGGCGTCCCCTAGGGGATTCGAACCCCTGTACTCACCGTGAAAGGGTGATGTCCTAGGCCTCTAGACGAAGGGGACAGAAACTTGTCTTTCAACACGTTCCGTCTGGCACCACCCGAAAATACCTGGATGACACCTAAATCTTGGTGGAGCTAAGCGGGATCGAACCGCTGACCTCTTGCATGCCATGCAAGCGCTCTCCCAGCTGAGCTATAGCCCCATGGTACTGCCATTTACTGCAACTTGCTGCGTTTTCGCCTGATTTAACTACCGTTTCAAGCGAAGCCAAGATTATATATCAACCACTAATCTTTGCAAGCTCCCGTTTCAGCTTTTTTCGCTTTCCCGTCACTTCAAAAATCAGTTCGGAGATCGCGAAGATCCTTGCGGATCCGCCAGCCCGCTTGGTCAGGGACCGCGCTGCAGGGAGAAAGAGATTATGCGCAAGTCCGGCCCGGAGCGCAAGCCCCCGGCGCGGACTTTTTCACGACTTTTTATGCAGCTGCCGCCAGGCGGCGCAGCACCGTGTCACGGCCGAACAGTTCCAGCACCGCATCAATGCCCGGCGTCTGCAGCTGGCCGGCTACCAGCAGGCGCACCGGCATGGCCAGCTTGGGCATCTTCAGGCCGAACTCGGCCAGCACCGCCTTGAAGGTGGCGCTGATGGCTTCGCGCTTCCATTCCGGCAGCGCGGCCAACTGGCTGGCCAGCGCTGTCAGCGCGGGCTGGATCTCCGGCGTCAGGTGCTCGGCCTTGAGCGCGGCATCCGCCTGCGGCTCGCCGCGATAGAACAGCAGCGCCGCCTGCGCGACTTCCTTCAGCGTATTGGCGCGGTCCTTCACCAGCGCCACCACGCCGGCCAGGTCCGCCCCTTCCACCTTGCCGCCGAGCGCCTCGATGAACGGCTGCGTCAGCGTGGCCAGGCGCTGGTTGTCGCCGGCCTTGATGTAGTGGTTGTTCAGCCAGGCCAGCTTCTCGGGGTTGTACTGGGCGGGCGACTTGCCCAGGTGCTCCAGGTCGAACCATTCAACGAACTGCTCGCGCGAGAAGATCTCGGCGTCGCCGTGGGCCCAGCCCAGGCGCGCCAGGTAGTTCAGCACGGCTTCGGGCAGGTAGCCCTCGTCGCGGTAGCCGGTCACGGCCATGGCGCCATGGCGCTTGCTCATCTTCTCGCCCTGCTCGTTGAGCACGGTCGGCAGGTGGGCGTAGACCGGCGGCGTGCCGCCCAGCGCGCGGATGATGTTGATCTGGCGCGGAGTGTTGTTGACGTGGTCGTCGCCGCGGATCACGTGCGTGATCTTCATGTCGAGGTCGTCCACCACCACGCAGAAGTTATAGGTGGGGGTGCCGTCCGGGCGCGCGATCACCAGGTCGTCGAGCTCGTCGTTGGAGATCTCGATGCGGCCCTTGACCGCGTCATCCCACACTACGCTGCTGCCGATCGGGTTCTTGAAGCGGATCACCGGATCGACGCCCGCCGGCGGCTCGGGCAGGACCTTGCCCGGCTCGGGACGCCAGAAGCCGTTGTAGCGCGGCTTCTCGCCGCGCTCGCGCTGGGCTTCGCGCAGGGCATCCAGCTCTTCGGTGCTCATGTAGCAGCGGTAGGCCAGGCCTGACTCGACCATCTGCGCGACCACCTCGCGATAGCGGTCCATGCGCTGCATCTGGTAGAACGGGCCCTCGTCGATATCCATCTCCAGCCAGGCCATGCTTTCCAGGATCACGTCGACCGCTTCCTGCGACGAACGCTCGACGTCGGTGTCTTCGATGCGCAGGATGAAGTCGCCCTGCATGCGGCGGGCGAAGGCCCAGGGATAGAGCGCGGAGCGGATATTGCCGAGGTGGATGAAACCGGTCGGGCTCGGCGCAAAGCGGGTGCGGACGCGTTGGGTCATGGTCAGGGGCAGAAACAAGAAAGCCCGCGCGCAGCGGCGCGCAGGCTGGTGTATGTGCAGGCCTTGCATTATACCAACGCGCATCCCTCGCCCCGCCCGGCGTGCCGGGGCAGCACGGAATCATTTATGCTTGCGCCGGTCTGAGGTGATGCCGGTGATTCAGGCAATGCGATGCCAGCCCCCATGGAGGAGCGCCCGCATCACATCCCCGTATCCGCCGGTCCCACCTGGTTACTGATCCCGCTTCATGCAACGACGTCATTTCCTCGGCATCTCCGCGGCCGCCCTGCTGGCGGGCTGCTCGTTCGGCCCGCGTCCCGCGCCGCCGGTCGCCACCACCCCGCCCGCGCCGCGGCCCGTCAAGATCGGCCTGGCGCTGGGCGGCGGCGCGGCGCGCGGCTTTGCCCATATCGGCGTGATCAAGGCGCTCGAAGCGCAAGGCATCCATGCCGACCTGGTCACTGGCACCAGCGCCGGCGCGGTCGTGGCGGCGCTTTACGCCAGCGGACTGAATGGCTTCCAGCTGAACAAGCTGGCCCTGACCATGGACGAGGCTGCCATCGCCGACTGGGCCCTGCCCTTTGGCACCCGCTTCGGCGGCTGGCTCAAGGGCGAGGCGCTGCAGAACTACATCAACCGGCTGGTGCAGAACCGGACGATCGAGGCCATGAAGCTGCCGCTGGGCATCGTCGCCACGGACCTCAAGAGCGGCGAGAAAATCCTGTTCCGCCGCGGCAACACGGGCCAGGCCGTGCGCGCGTCGAGCAGCGTGCCCGGCGTGTTCCAGCCGGTGTCGATCCAGGGGCACGACTATGTCGACGGTGGCCTGGTCGAGCCGGTGCCGGTGGATTCCGCGCGCAGCATGGGCGCGGACTTTGTCATCGCGGTCAATATCTCGGCCGACCCGTCGGCGCAGAAGAACGCCGGCCAGAGCGGCGTGCTGCTGCAGACCACCGCGATCATGGGCCAGTCGATCAACAAGATGGCACTGGCGCGCGCCGACGTGGTGATCCGCCCCGAGCTGCCCGATATGGGCGGCAGCGACTTCAACGCCCGCAACCGGGCCATACTGGCCGGCGAACAGGCCACCATGGCGGTGATGGCAGCGCTGCGGCAGCGGCTGGAGCAGGCCCGCCTGACACCGGCCGGAACGGTCGCAGCGCAATAACCCGGGAGGCCACGCCTCGCCAACGCAAAAAGGACTGCCGCAGCAGTCCTTTTTGCTTGAAGCGTGCCGAACCCTCAGCCGCCGTACATCGATGCGCGGACGACCTTGGGGTCGTAGCGCTTGAGCGTCTCGACCATGTCGCCGAGGCCATCGGCGCCGCCCTCCTTGCCATCCTCAATACGGCGGGCGCCGTTGTAGCGGGTCACCCAGTAAGACGCACGCATGTCGTCAACACGGATCTTGCTGCCCGTGGACGGGGCATGCACGAACTTGTTGTCGCCGATATAGATGCCGACGTGCGAGAAGGTCTGGCGCATGGTGTTGAAGAACACCAGGTCGCCCGGACGCAGGTCGCTGGCTGCCACGGTGGTGCCGACACGGCTGATTTCGACAGAGCGGCGCGGCAGCATGAAGCCGAAGGTGTCCTGGAATACGTAGCGGACGAAGCCGCTGCAGTCCAGGCCGGATTCGGGGCTGTTGCCGCCGAAGCGGTAACGCACGCCAATCAGGCCCAGCGCATTCATGACCAGGTCGCCAGCCTTGCTGGCAACGTTGCTGGTGGAATTCACCACCGACGACAGCAAGCCGCGCTTGCCTTCCGCATGCGAGTCCGCGGCCTGGGCCGTGGCATCGATACGGGCGTCGGCATCCTTGAATACCGTATCCGCCAGCACTCCATTCGACACAGTCGCACCGCAGGCAATGGCAATTCCGACGGCGGCACGCGCCAGGGAATGAAGTACCGATCGCTGCATTGGTTCTCCCGTTGATCGTTCCAAAGCAAGCCCCGGCACAAGTCCGGGGCGGGCTGGGTATTTGTGAAATTCGCGTGAACTTCGCGAGAAATTCTTGAGAACCTGCGGGGTGAACCCTATGCAACATCCGCACCAGGCTTACCGGGCCTGTCTTGCACCGCAAACGTGCCGTGCACGATCCAATGCGTCGGACGGACCACCCCCAAAACTAGTTCTCGCGGGATGGTAAAGGGTTGTCATTCACATGTCAAAGTTCGTTACAAATTCGCCAGATTTGACTGGCGAATCAACGATATAGGCGGGATTTCGCATCTTGTTTATCGGATTAGTCCGATCAACCGGATGCTAGCCAGGCGGGGCTGCGGCGTTGCTGCGCCGCACACTTCCGGCTCAGGCAGCGCCGACCTGCGCCGCCGCCATCAGCTTGCGCGTATAGGGGTGCTGGGGTGCGCCCAGCACCGCTTCGGTGTCGCCGGCCTCGACCACCTCCCCCGCCTTCATCACGAGAACCCGATGCGCCATGGCACGGATCACCGCCAGGTCATGGCTGATGAACAGGTAGGTGAGGTTGTACTTGTGCTGCAGCTGGGACAGCAGCGCCAGCACCTGCTGCTGGATCGACACGTCCAGCGCCGAGGTGGGCTCGTCCAGCACCAGGATCTGCGGCTTGAGGATCAGCACCCGGGCAATGGCGATGCGCTGCCGCTGCCCGCCCGAGAATTCATGCGGATAGCGGCCCAGCGCGGTGCGGTCCAGGCCGACCTCGCGCAGGGCTTCGATTACGCGCTGGCGCGTGCCCTCGTGCGACAGGCCGGGCTGGTGCAGCGCCAGGCCTTCGCCAACGATCTGCTCGATGGTCATGCGCGGCGCCAGCGAGCCGAACGGGTCCTGGAACACCACCTGCATGCGCGCGCGCAACTGGCGGCGATCGTCGCGCGTGGCGGTGTCGAAGCTGCGGCCCAGGAAATGGATGGTGCCGCCGCTCTTGCGCTGCAGCGCCAGCACGGTATGCGCCAGCGTGGTCTTGCCCGAACCGGACTCGCCGACGATGCCGACGGTCTCGCCCTCGCGCAGCTGGAAGTCCACGTCCTTGACCGCCGCGAACTGGTCCTTGCCGAACCAGCCGGCCAGCCCGCGGCGCTTGCGCGCGTAGTTGACGCTCAGCTTGCGCGCTTCCAGCAGCACCGGCGCCAGCGGCACCAGCGGCAGCACCTCGCGCCTGGGGCGGCTGTCGATCAGCTTGCGGGTGTAGGGGTGCTGGGGGGCGGCAAACACCTGCGCGGTCTCGCCGGTCTCGACCAGCACGCCCTTCTCCATCACGCCCACGCGCTGGGCAAAGGAACGCACCAGGTTGAGGTCATGGGTGATCAGCATCACCGCCATGCCGAACTCGGCCTGCAGGTCGCGCAGCAGGTCCATGATCTGGGCGCGGATGGTCACGTCCAGCGCCGTGGTCGGCTCGTCGGCCAGCAGCAGCTTGGGGCGGCAGGCCAGCGCCATGGCGATCATGGCGCGCTGGCGCTGGCCGCCCGAGAGCTGGTGCGGAAAGCTGTCGAAGCGGTGCGCGGCGTCGCTGATGCCGGTGCGCTCCAGCAGCGCGATGGCGCGCTCGCGCGCGGCGCGGCGGTCCAGGTCTTCGTGCAGCGCCAGTGTCTCGACGATCTGGTTGCCGATCGTATACAGCGGGTTGAGCGCGGTCATCGGCTCCTGGAAGATCATCGCGATGTCGGCGCCGCGGATGGCCCGCATCTCGCGATCGGACACGTCCAGCAGGTTCTTGCCCTCGAAGCGGATCGCGCCGTCGTAGTAGGCGTCTTCCACCAGCCGCAGCATCGCCAGCGCGGTCACGGTCTTGCCCGAGCCCGACTCGCCCACCAGCGCGTAGCGCTCGCCCGCGCGCAGGTCGAAGCTGACTTCGCGCACGGCACGGGTGGCATGCTCGCCGTGGCCGAAGGTAACGGAAAGCTTGTCGACGCACATCAGCGTGGAACCGGGCGCCGGCGCCGCGGCCGGCGCCACGGCCGGCTGGATCATGGGAGACACCGCGGTCATGGCGTGGCCTCCGGCGCTGCCCCGGTCGGCGCGCCGGCCGGGATCTTGGGCTCGACCCGGCCGCGCAGCGCCGCCAGGCCCAGGCGGGTATCGAAGGCATCGCGCAGCGCGTCGCCCATGAAGGTCAGCAGCAGCAGCGTGACCACCAGCACCGCGAAGGTCGACAGCGAGATCCACCACGCATCCAGGTTGGCCTTGCCCTGCGCCAACAGCTCGCCCAGGCTGGGCGTGGTGGGCGGCACGCCCATGCCGAGGAAGTCCAGGCTGGTCAGCGCCAGGATGGCGGCGCTCATGCGGAACGGCAGGAAGGTGATCACCGGGGTCAGGCTGTTGGGCAGGATATGGCGCCACATGATCTGCACGTTGGACAGGCCCAGCGCGCGCGCGGCCTTGACGTAGTCGAGCGAGCGGTTGCGGTAGAACTCGGCGCGCACGTAGTCGGACAGGCCCATCCAGCCGAACAGCGACAGCAGGATGATCAGCAGCGCCAGGCTGGGCTCGAAGATCGAGGCAAAGATGATCAGCAGGTACAGCTCCGGCATCGAGCTCCAGATCTCGATGGCGCGCTGCGAGAACAGGTCGAAGCGCCCGCCGAAGAAGCCCATCAGCGCCCCGGTCAGCGTGCCCACCAGCACCCCGATCACGGTCAGCGCCATGCCGAACAGCACCGACACGCGGAAGCCGTACAGCAGCCGGGCCAGGATGTCGCGGCCGCGGTCGTCGGTGCCCAGCCAGTTCTCTGCCGACGGCGGCGCCGGGTTGGGCTCCTTGGCAAAGTAGTTGAGCGAGTCGTACGAATAATGGTTCAGCGGGAACACCGCGAAGTTGCCGTTGGTGGTGATGCGGTCGCGGATATACGGATCGAGGTAGTCCGCGGGCGTGGCGAAATCGCCGTCGAAGGTGGTTTCCGGGTAGACCTTGACGATGGGGAAATACCATTCGCCCTTGTAGTGCACCACCAGCGGCCGGTTGCTGGACAGCAGCTCGGCGCCCAGGCTCAGCACGAAGATGACCACGAAGATCACCAGGCTCCAGTAGCCGCGCCGGTTGCGGCGAAAGCGCTGCCAGGCGCGCTGGCGCGGCGAGGGCGAATGCGGCAGCCCGTTGGGGGCCGCGTGCGTGAACAGTTTCATCGGTGCAAGCCCTCGAAATGGATGCGCGGGTCCACCAGCACGTAGCAGACATCGGAGATCAGGCGCGTGACCAGCCCGATCAGCGTGAACAGGTAGAGCGTGCCCAGCACCACCGGATAGTCGCGCCGCAGCACCGCTTCATAGGACAGCAGGCCCAGCCCGTCCAGCGAGAACAGCGTTTCGATCAGCAGCGAGCCGGTGAAGAAGGCGCCGATGAACGCGGCCGGGAAACCCGTCACCAGCGGGATCAGCGCGTTCCGGAACACGTGCTTCCACAGCACGCGGCGCTCGCCCAGGCCCTTGGCTCGCGCAGTCAGCACGTATTGCTTGCGGATTTCCTCGAGGAAGGCATTCTTGGTCAGCATGGTGACCACCGCGAAGCTGCCCACCACCGACGCCGTGATCGGCAGCACCAGGTGCCACAGGTAGTCCATCACCTTGCCCATCAGCGAGAGCTGCTCCCAGTTGTCGGAGGTCAGCCCGCGCAGCGGGAACCACTGCACGAAGGTGCCGCCGCCGAACAGCACCAGCAGCAGCACGCCCAGCACGAAGCCGGGGATGGCATAGCCCACCAGCACGATGATGCTGGTCACCACGTCAAAGCGGCTGCCCGCGCGGATGGCCTTGGAGATGCCCAGCGGCACCGATATCAGGTAGGTCAGGAAGAAGGTCCACAAACCCAGGCTGACCGACACCGGCAGCTTGGACTTGACCAGCTCCCACACGCTGCGGTGCTGGAAATAGCTCTGGCCCAGGTCGAACTGCGCAAAGCGCTTGAGCATCAGGAAGTAGCGCTCCAGCGGCGGCTTGTCGAAGCCGTACAGGGCCTGGATCTCCTTGATCTTCTCAGGGTCGACGCCGCGCCGCCCGCGGTATTCGGCGCCGCCGCCGCTGGCTTCGCCGGCGCCGCCCCGCCCTTTCAGTTCCATCATCATCTGCTCGACCGGGCCACCCGGCACGAACTGGATCACCACGAAGGTCAGCGTGATGACCCCGACCAGCGTCGGGATCATCAACAGCATGCGCTTGAGCAGGTAGGCAAGCATCGGCCGGTCCTCTTCCTTGTCTTGGTCGCGGCGGGGCGCGTCAGCGCGCCTGCGGCTGCAGGTCCGTGCGCCACCAGTGGCTCAGGATCCAGCCTTCGGCCGTGTAGTAATACGGAAGGCGCTCCGGGTAGGCCAGCGTCTTGCGGTATGACACCCGATGCGATGCGCTGTACCAGTTCGGCACGATGTAGTAGCCATGCATCAGCACCCGGTCCAGCGCCCGCCCGGCGGTGACCAGCTCCTGCCGGGTATGGGAGTGCAGCACGTTATCCACCAGCTTGTCGACCACGGGCGACTTCAGCCCGAACAGGTTGTCCGAGCCCGGCGTGCCGGCCGCCTCGCTGGAGAAGCGGTCGCGCAGCTCGTTGCCGGGGCTTTGCGAGTCGGGGAAGCGGATCGACACCATGTCGAAGTCGAAATCCTCCAGCCGCTTCTGGTACAACGCAAAGTCCGTGGTGCGCTGGTTCACCTGGATGCCGAGCTTCTCCAGGTTGCGCACATAGGTGGTGATGACGCGGCTCATGGCGCCGCCGTCGTCGAGGAACTCGAACACCAGCGTCTCGCCCTTGGCGTTGCGCAGCGCGCCATCCGTATAGGTCCAGCCGGCCTGGGCCAGCAGGCGCCGGGCCTCGCGCAGGTTGTCGCGCAGCGAACGCGGCGCCGCAGTGCTGGGCTGGACCACGTCCGGGCCGAACACCTCTGGCGGCAATTCCGCGCGCAGCGGCTCAAGCAGCGCAAGCTCGCCCGGGCCGGGCCGGCCGTCGAAGGTGGCGCTGGCGGCCAGCTCGCTGTTAGAAAACCAGCTGTCCAGCCGCTTGTAGGCGCCGTAGAACAACTGCCGGTTCAGCCATTCGAAGTCCAGCGCAAGGATCAGGGCCTGGCGCACGCGCACGTCCTGGAACACCGGCTTGCGCATATTCATCACGAAGCCCTGCATGCCGGCGCCGTTGCGGTGCGGAAAGTCGGTCTTCAGCAGCTCGCCGTTGCGAAAGCGGGTGCCCTGGTAGCTCTTGGCCCAGTTCTTGGCCTTGTATTCGATGATGGCGTCGAACTCCCCTGCCTTGAAGGCCTCGAGCTTGGCGGTCTCGTCCTTGTACAGGCGGTAGACCACGCGCGCGAAATTGAAGGTGCCGCGGCGCACCGCGAGATCCTTGCCCCAGTACTTCGGGTCGCGCTGGAAGATAATGCCGCGGCCGGCGTCATAGCGCTCGATCAGGTAGGGGCCGCTGGTGACCGGCGGCTCGAAGGTCAGCTTCTCGAACGGGACCTTGGCCGTCCATTTCTTCGAGAACACCGGCAGCGAGCCGACGATCAGCGGCAGCTCGCGGTTGCGCTGCTTGAAATCAAAGCGCACCGTGCGCTCGCCGGTGACGATCACCGTCTTCACATCAGTACACATGCTGCGGTAGCCCGGGCTCGAGGCCTTGCTCATCAGCATGTCATAAGAATATTTGACATCCGACGCCAGCACCGGGTCGCCATTGGAGAAGCGCGCCTGTGGCCGGATGGTGAACGTGACCGACAGCTCATCCGGCGCCACCGTGACGTCCTCGGCGAGCAAGCCATAGGCGCTGGCGCTCTCGTCGGCGCTGCTGATCAGCAGCGACTCGAACATCAGCGCGTTCAGGCCGGGCGCCGACGTGCCCTTCAGCGTGAACGGATTGAACTTGTCGAAACTGGTGCGCCGGTCCGGATTGGCGAGTGTCAGCGTGCCGCCGGCGGGTGCATTGGGATTGGCATAGTCGAAATGCCGGAAATCCGCCTGGTACTTCAGGTCCCCGTGCAGCGCGAAGCCATGCGCCGCCAGCGCCGGACTGGAAAAGAGAGAGACCCCCGCCGCCAGCACCATCGCCAGCCCGCTTGCGACCCAACCGCGCAGTACCGCATCCCGCCGGAAGCACTGCCATGCCGCCTGAAGCGGCCAACGTGCTTGAATAGGCATCCCGTTGGATTCCTTCACTATGACCTGTGGGGCCCGGCATTCTGCGGCCGGGCCAAGTATGAGACAATTTTACATGCGTCCGGGGTGGCGCCAGCCATCCGGACATTCCCTCTGCGCGGCGCAATAAAAACGGCCGCAGGACAGCAAAGGCACGCGCACGGCCGCACGGCGGACGCACGAAACGTGCCTGATACACCACCTTGGAGAACTTATGGGATTTCTGGCAGGTAAGCGGATCCTGATCACCGGCTTGCTCTCTAACCGGTCGATCGCCTATGGCATCGCATCGGCGTGCAAACGCGAAGGCGCCGAGCTGGCCTTCACCTATGTCGGCGAACGGTTCAAGGACCGGATCAGCGACTTTGCCAAGGAATTCGGCACCGACCTGGTGTTCGAGTGCGACGTCGGCAGCGACGAGCAGATCGCCGCGACCTTCGCGGCGCTGGGCCAGCGCTGGGAAAAATTCGACGGCCTGGTGCACTCGATCGGCTTCGCGCCGCGCGATGCCATCGCCGGTGATTTCCTGGAAGGCCTGTCGCGCGAAGGTTTCCGCATCGCCCATGACATTTCCGCCTACAGCTTCCCGGCGCTGGCCAAGGCCGCGCTGCCGCTGCTGTCGGACAAGGCCTCGCTGCTGACGCTGACCTACCTTGGCGCCGAGCGCGTGGTCCCCAACTACAACACCATGGGCCTGGCCAAGGCCTCGCTGGAAGCCAGCGTGCGCTACCTGGCCTCGTCGGTCGGCCCGCGCGGCATCCGCGCCAACGGCATCTCGGCCGGCCCGATCAAGACCCTGGCCGCCTCGGGCATCAAGGGCTTCGGCAAGCTGCTCGGCCACTTCGAGCAGGCCGCGCCGCTGCGCCGCAACGTCACCATCGAAGAAGTCGGCAACGTGGCCGCCTTCCTGCTGTCCGACCTGGCCAGCGGCGTGACCGGTGAGATCACCTATGTCGACGGCGGCTTCAACGTGGTCGGCGCAAGCGTCGCGGACGCGGAGTAAGCCCGGCCCGCCAGCGGGCCGCAGATGAAAGAGGGGTGCCCGATGTGGCACCCCTTTTTTTGTTCCTTGCGGACCTGTGCGCGCACCAGGTCCGCCTGCATCACGCCTGCGCCGCGGCGGGCGCGCCCTGCCGGCCCATGCTCAGCATCGACCACGCATAGACCACCAGGCCGCCCAGCGCCAGCAGCAGGCCCACCCAACCGGTTGACTCCCAGCCATAGCCGGCGGCGATGGTCACCCCGCCCAGCCACGCACCGAGCGCGTTGGCCATATTGAAGGCCGAGTGGTTGAGGGCCGCGGCGAGCGTCTGCGCGTCGCCGGCGACATCCATCAGCCGGATCTGCAAGGCCGGGCCCAGTGCCACCGTGGTGCCCACCAGCAGCACATTGACGGCACCCAGCCAGGGATGCGACGCGGTAAAGGTGAAGGCGCCCAGCACCAGCGCCGCCCACACCAGCACGCCGCCGATGGTCGGCATCAATGCCTTGTCGGCCAGCTTCGCGCCGGCAAGGTTGCCCGCCACCGTGCCAACGCCGAACAAGGCCAGCACCACCGGGATGCCCGCCGCCGGCATATGCGCCAGCTCCAGCATGGTCGGCTTGATATAGCTGAACACCGAGAACATGCCGCCAAAGCCGATCGCGCCGATGCCCAGCGTCAGCCACACCTGCTTGTGCCTGAGTGCCGTCAGTTCGCGCAGCGGGCTGGCACGCCGGTCGGCCGGCACGAATGGCACCCAGCGCCATACCAGCAGCGCCGTCAGCGCGCCGAGGGCACCGACGATCAGGAAGGCCGAGCGCCAGCCCAGCCAGGTGCCGACCGTGGCGGCGATCGGCACGCCCACCAGCGTGGCGGTGGTCAGGCCCAGCATCACCAGCCCCACCGCCTGCGCGCGCCGCTCACGCGGGACCAGGCTGGCGGCCACCAGCGACGCCACGCCGAAGTAAGTGCCATGCGGAAAGCCCGTGAGCAGGCGCGCCACCATCATCGACAGATAGGAAGGCGCCAGCGCGCTGGCGATATTGCCGGCGGCAAACACCGCCATCAGCGCGATCAGCAGGTTGCGCCGCGGCCAGCGCGCGCCCAGCACCGCCAGCAGCGGCGCGCCGATGACCACGCCCAGCGCATAGGCGCTGATCAGGTGGCCGGCTTGCGGGATGGAGATGGCGAGGTCGCTGGCGGCATCGGGCAGCAAACCCATGATGACGAACTCGCCGGTGCCGATGCCGAAGCTGCCGACGCCAAGCGCCAGCAGCGGCAGGCGGCCGGATGAGTTGTTATCGCGGGAAGAAAGGGAACCGTCAGCGCCGCGGACGGGATCCGCGGCGGATTGTGCATGTGGGGCGGCCATGTACAGGATTGCAGGATGTTCAACAAAATGCCGCCCGCTGACGGGCGAGGTCAGTGCCCTCGCCTCTGATCGATCCAGCGTGCTCCTGTGCGGCGCGCAGGCTGTATTGTGCGGCAAAACCGCAAATCTTGCCCGCGCCGGCCCGGCTCAGCCTTGCAGCTGGTAGCGTTCCAGCCAGTGCGCATAGGGCGCCGGCAGCACCCACGACGGCTTCTGCACCTGCAGGCGCTTCGCGGCGTGATAGGGCCAGTGCGGATTGGCCAACAGCGCGCGGCCGACCATCACCAGGTCCATCTGCCCATCTGCCACCGCACGGTCCGCAAGCTGCGGATCGTCGATGCCCCACGAGGAAGCAACCGGCAGCCGGGCCTCGCTGCGCACGCGGCCGGCAATCGGCGCAAGGAACGCTGGCGCCCAGGGGATCTTCGCATCCGGCGTGGAGAAGCCGACGCTGACGTTGAGCAGGTCCAGCCCGCCCTCGCGCATGGCGCGCGCCAGCTCGATCGATTCCGCCAGCGTCTGCTCGTCGTGGCCGTCGAATTCGATCACGCCAAAACGCGCGGTCAGCGGCAGGTGTTGGGGCCATACCTCGCGCACCGCGGCCAGCGTCTCCAGCAGGAAGCGGCTGCGGCCGGCCGCATCGCCGCCGTACGCGTCATTGCGCTGGTTGGCGTGGCGCGAGAAGAAACTCTGCGCCAGGTAGCCGTGGGCGAAATGCAGTTCGAGCCATTCGAAGCCCGCTTCGCGCGCCCGGCGCGCCGCGTCGACAAAGTCGCGCTGAACCCGGGCAATATCATCAAGGGTCATGGCTTTGGGCACCTTGGGCAGGTGCGCGCCAAAGGCCACCGCCGACGGCGACAGCGTGTCCCAGCCGCGCGGGTCGCCTTCGGCGATATGGTCGTCCCCTTCCCAGGGCCGGTTGGCGCTGGCCTTGCGCCCGGCATGCGCGATCTGGATGCCCGGCACCGCGCCGCCTGCCTTGATCGCCGCAGCGATGCGGGCCATGCCGGCCATCTGCGCATCGTTCCACAGGCCGGTGCACCCCGGCGTGATGCGGCCATCGGCGGACACGGCGGTTGCTTCTACGATAACCAGGCCGGCGCCGCCGCGCGCCAGGCCGGTGTAGTGGGCCAGGTGCCAGTCATTGGTCAGGCCGTCGACGGCGCTGTACTGGCACATTGGCGGGATCGCGATGCGGTTGCGCAGCGTGACATCTTTCAGTTCGAACGGGGTAAAAAGGGCGGACATGCTCTTGGATTCCTGCATTGCGGAGGTTTGCATGACCGCTATGCTAGGCCCGAGCCACTATAATGAAAACCACACATCAATTATGACAGCGATAAATATTCATTATGGTGCATCCTCAGTGGCTCCGCTCGTTCGCCACGCTCGCCGAACTGGGCAACTTCACCCGCACGGCTGACCAGCTCGGGCTGACGCAGGCCGCCGTCAGCCAGCATGTGCGCCATCTGGAGAGCAAGTTCGGGCCGCTGCTGATCCGCCGCCCGCGCGCGCTCGAACTGACGCCCGCCGGCAACGCGCTGCTGGATTACTGCCGGGAACTGGACAAGGCCGACGAGCGGCTGCGCACCCGCCTGTCGGATGCGGATGGCACCAACGGCGAGGTCTCGCTGATCACGCCGGGCAGCATCGGGCTGTACCTGTACCCGGTGCTGCTGGCGTTTCAGCAGGCCAACCGCGGCGTGGTCGTGCGTCATCGCTTCGCACCGGACCAGGAGGTGGTGGAAGCGGTGCTGCAGAACCGCTATGAGCTGGGCCTGGTCACGTTGCCGCCAGACGATGCGCGCCTGGCGGCCAGCCCCTTCACCTCGGAGTCCCTGGAACTGGTGGTGCCGGCACAGGAGACCGTCCACACGTGGGAGGACCTGGCACGCATCGGCTTTGTCGACCACCCCGACGGGCAGGCGATGGCGAGCCGGCTGCTCAGCCGGCGCTTTCCCGCCAACCCCGGCGTGGGCAGCCTGCCGTGCCGCGGCTTCTGCAATCACATCGGGCTGATCCTGGAACCGGTGGCGCGCGGGCTGGGCTTCACGGTGATCCCGCGCTACGCGCACCAGGCTTTCGCCCGCGCGGACGCAGTCAGGGTGGTCGATTGCGGGGCGCCGGTGGTCGACACGCTGTGGCTGATCCACCGGTCGGAATGGCCGCTGTCAGCCCGCGCGACGCGGGTCCTCGACCATCTACAGCAACATGTGTGGGGTTGCGCGACGACGCCTTTCCCCGCGCCGGCCTGACTGGCCAGCGTTGCGTTTGCTTACCTGGTCACGTGAACCAGCCGGTGCCACCAGTACCGAAGCGAATGCTTCGCTATGCCGAACACCGGCTTGTGGTGGATGCCCACCCGGATGATGTAGCCGTAGAGCCCGACCAACACGGCCAGGAACACAAGGGACCAGATGATCCCTGCGCTGTCGGTCTCAGTCATTTCTTCTTCTTGGCGACCTCATCGTGCCCGCGAACCTGGACCGTGCTGAAGGGTGAGGCCGGCGCGGATGGCTTCTTCGGTTGCTTGGGTTTCTTGGCTTCGCGGCTGCTGCGTAGTTGACTCTTGGCCATGATGGGCTCCTGAATGGCTTGCCTGGAGATAATGGCAACCTCAGCATACGCGCTAAATCGCCGGCAAAAGAAATATCTTTCGCGAAGAACGCGGCCATGCGCTGCAGCAGGCCGCGGGGACAGATGCCCAGCTTGCGGGAAACAGGTGCATACTAGGGCCGGCAGCACCGGCTGGCGCCAGCAAGCCCAACATGCACGGCGTACCGTGACCGGACAGGAGTCTGCAATGGCACTGAACTTCCCCAATCCCAGCCGCAGCTACGATGCGGCGCGGCACTGCGTTTGCTTCTGGGGCTACGACAACGCGCGCGAAGTGGCATTCCAGGTCACTGACGATATCCTTCTGCGCCTGAGCCACCAGGGTGCCGCGGAAGAATCCGCCCTTCTCGCCACCTTCGACCATCATCGGGACCAGATCCTGCAATTGGCCAGGGACCTCTACAACCCCGGGGAACGTACCACCTACACGATTTCCTGAGCGGAGCCGGAAACGCAGCGGGGGGGGGGGGGGGGGGGGGGGGGGGGGGGGGGGGGGGGGGGGGGGGGGGGGGGGGGGGGGGGGGGGGGGGGGGGGGGGGGGGGG
>NZ_JBSVZB010000009.1:0-221116 GCF_054072015.1 Cupriavidus sp. CP313
TTGGGGGCATGGTCGACGCGCAGCTTCAGCTTGTCGTTGGCCGGCAGTGCGGCAAAGCCGTGCGCCAGGTTGGCGCAGGACATGCCGCGCAACGGGCCCAGTTCAGCCTGCGCGCGCTCGCAGCGGGCAAGGTAGGCGGCACGGCTGGCGCGGCTGCGCGCGGCGATGCGTTCGGTGACGGCCAACAGCTCGGCATGGACGGCGATGGGCATGGCGAAGACGTTCCTTGTGGACTCGGCGACGGCGCAGCACGGGTGCGCAATGGCATGTAGAGTTTCTACATTATATCGACGGTGAGCGCTCCGTCGATAGGGTTAGGTATCAAAATGGCTCGTAAATGCAAGGAATAATGGAAAACCCTGAAAGCCGGCCGTGCACGACTTCGGGCGCGATGTCTCGCCAACAGGTGTAGAATCTCTACATTCTAAGAGTTTGAATTCACTGCCATGCCGCCATGCGCGAACGAATCCTCGCCGTCTACGACACGCTCCGCCCCTCAGAACGCCGCCTGGCGGACTACATCGCCAGGCATGGCGCCGCCGTGATCCGGCTGTCGATGCCCGAGCTAGCCGAGCGCGCTGGCGTCTCGCAGCCCACCATCGCGCGCTTCTGCGCCGCGCTGGGCTATGACGGCTTCCGCGAATTCAAGCTGCAGTTCGCGCAGAACGTGGGCGGCGGCATGCCCTTTGTGCACCAGGACGTCGAGGCCCATGACCGCCCCGCCGATATCGCCGGCAAGGTTTTCGACCGCACCATTGCCACGTTGATGAGTGTGCGCAACGCGCTCTCGGTCGACCAGATCGAGCATGGCATCCGGCTGCTGGCCGGTGCGCGGCGCATCGAGTTCTATGGCTGCGGCAATTCCGGCATCGTCGCGCTGGACATCCAGCACAAGTTCTTCCGCCTGGGCATGCCCACCGTGGCCTATTCCGACCCGCATGTGTTCTGCATGTCGGCGGCACTGCTCGGCCCCGGCGACGTCGCCGTGCTGGTTTCAAACAGCGGCCGCACCTGGGACATGCTGACCGCCGCCACGCTGGCACGCAGCAGCGGCGCCAGCGTGCTCGCGATCACGCACAGCGGGTCGCCGCTGGGCAGGCTGGCGGATGTCTGCGTGTTTTCCGACGTGGAGGAAGACAGCGAGGTCTATACGCCGATGACTTCACGCATCAGCCACCTGGTGCTGGGTGACGTGCTCGCGGCCGGCGTGGCGCTGGAACGCGCCGATACGGTCGCGGCAGGCCTGCAGCGCGCCAAGGCCCATCTGCGCGAGCGGCGCATCGCCGGTGCCGAGCCGGCGCGGCCAGTGGTGCCGGCCAATGGACACGGCAAGGCCGAAGCCACGCCAGAAGATCTCCCGGCAAAGGCCGCGGCCGCCAACAGGCCACGCAAGCGCGGCGCTACCCAGCCCTCCAGCTCCGCGCGGCGGAAAAACGGCTAGCGTGGCGCCGGTGGCCGCCCCGCAGAACGTGGCGCCAAACGCCAGGCCGGCGATCCACGGCGCGCAGCCGTGAAGAGACCCCCACCATCGGCTAGCCAATCGCCGTTTCCCGCGCCCACTGCGGCCGGTCGCCAGAGTCGTCGCCCCGCAAATCGTTCCATCTCCCGCGCCAGCAAATGCCCTGCGCGGTTGACGGCAAAAGCGACGGTAAGGCCCCAAGTCGATCACCGCCAATCCCTTTAACCACGCGGGTTTGGGCGGGCCTGTTGATGATGGAGTGGGAGTGAGCCGTATTTTGGTGCATTTTCTGGCACCACTTGGCAGTGACAGGCAGTGAGTGATCGAAGCCCGCAATTCTGCGGGCTTTTTTTCGCCTGGCTGCATCCAAACTTCTGGCGTTGATTGGCAGCATCAGGCGGCGAAAGAGGCCGGATACCTGTCGCACCGGGCACCAGACATCTTCGTCGCGCCACCCGCCTGCACGGCAGGCTCCAGGTTTGTCCTGCGATCGCGCTACGACGCCGACCGCTGCATGTCGAAGGCGACTTTGAACCGGGTCACGCAGATTTTGGCCGAGCGCGCCTGCCGCTGGAGCCGTTCACCGTCCACGACCTGCGCCGTACCGGCTCGACTCTGCTGAATGAGGTCGGCTTCAACCGCGACTGGATCGAGAAGTGCCTGGCGCACGAGGAGGGACGTTCGTCGCGCTCCGTCTACAACAAGGCCGAGTACGCAGACCAGCGGCGCCACATGCTGCAGGAGTGGGCCGACATGGTCGATGCATGGATCGACGGCCGGACGCACGTGCCGACGCTGATGCCCGAGAGCGTGTCGGTCAGCAGCCTTAATTCCTTCGTGGTCGGCGATGATAGTATGTTCTCCAAGCAGTCGTTTGACTGCAGGAAGGCGGGCGCTTTTCGAGCTGCCAGCGTCAATGGTATTTTCAGTAGCGCAAGGTCGCCCGGTCGTGTTTGGATCGGCGCGACGATCATGACTACCTGGCCATGCGACTCTCCACATCTACTCACGAATCTGCCAAACCGGCCATTCAACTGCCGCGCCCCTTCATGGAGCGTACAGCGCTAGAACTCGGCTGCCCAGCAGGTCTTGAACTGCGATATGCCGCGGCGCAGACGGACGCCGTGCTGGCCCATCTCGCCCACGCACTCTTACCCGCGCTCGCGCGGCCTGAAGGCGCCAGCAGGTTGTTTATCGATCAACTCGGACACGTGATTGGCACATACCTGGTCGAACACTATGCGCTGCGCGCCGACATGGACGCGCTCCCGGTGAAGGAAGAAGCGACCGGCCTGTCGTTTGCCTCCAAGGTGCTCGCGAAGAATATGGGCAAGGATAATCCGGTGATGCATGTCTGCGGACACGACGCGTACACCGCAATGCCAATGGGTGTGGCCGAAGTACTGGAAGAGCATCTCCGGCGTCTGAACACGCAAGTGCTTAACACTTCCTACTGAGAAGAGCTGCCGGAGTCCCGCATTGGCGAGAATGTCCTAATGTGACGACGCACCGGTTCTATTTCCAAATCTGCAAGATTTGATGTACTAGTGACACGCCCTAGGGCGGACGGTGCTCCGTTCGGAGCGATCGGAACTGGTACTGCAGGGATGGTCGAGGACAGTATGTCCGTCAGCACATTTGATATCTTCAAAGTTGGAATCGGGTCCTCTGGTTCGCACGCCGTGGGCCCCATGATCGCGGCTTGCCACTTAAATGTGCAGACGGTCGACGAGCACCCGATTCCTTACCCCTTTCGGAGCGGCGAGGAACTATTGCAGATGTGCAAGGGGTCAGGGCGCACCATTGCCGACCTGGTGCTCGAGAATGAGAAATGCTGGCGAAGCACCTATGACATTCGCGCCGGGCTACTGGCAATTGCCGGTGCCATGGACGCTTCCATCGCGCGAGCCTGCTCAATCGGTGGCGAATTGCACGGTCCGATTCGGGTGCGGCGCCGTGCTGCCGAGCAGTATCAGCAGCTATCTAAGCGCGGTGAGGGGTCTCTACGTGACCCGTTGTTGATGCGCGACTGGGTCAACCTATACGCGATGGCGGTCAACGAGGAACATGCCACGGGCGGCCGAAGCGTGACCGCTCCGACAAATGGCGCTGCGGGCGTAATTCCTGCTGTGCTGCGGTACTACCGTAAGTTCGTACCCGGAGCTAATGAGGATGGTGTGGTGGATTTCCTATTAACCGCTACGGCAATAGGCATTATTTATAGGGACGGCGTGTCGCCATGTGGGGCCGAAGTCGGGGTGGCGTGCTCGATGGCAGCTGCGGGTCTTGCCGCGGTGCTTGGCGGTAGCAACGAACAGATCGAGAACGCAGTGGAGATCGCATTGGCGCACAACCTTGACATAACCTGCGACCCGGTGGAGGGGTTTGCACAGCATCCCTGTATTGAACGCAATTCCATGGGGGCCATCAAGGCAATTGATGCTGCACGAATGGCTCTAGGCAGGTCCGCAACCAGTAATATTCGACATCGAAATTGGATATCGTGCGGTGTCGGCACGGATTAAGGCCGGCGAATTTTGCGCGGTGGACCCCAGTGCAGCCTGAAAGGATATGTTATGAAACAGATTGATGGCCTGGCTCTGCGCAAGGCGTTGGGTGCTTTTCCCACAGGGGTGACTGTGATGACCACGTTGGACGCCACCGGAAGGGCGTGCGGAATGACCGTCAATTCGTTCAGTTCTGTCTCACTGAATCCACCCTTAATCCTATGGAGCCAATCCCTTTCATCAAGGAGCTACACCGCGTTTCGGGATGCCGAGCGGTTCGTAGTAAATATCCTCTCAGAGCATCAAATTCAGATATCCAGACAATTTTCGACTGCTAGCGACGACAAATTTCACAATATAACATTTCGATCTGGTTTAGGAGGCGTTCCCATCATTAGTTCATGCGCAGCAAACTTGGAATGCGTGAAGGTTTCCGCCCATCCTGAAGGCGATCATGTCATTTATATCGGACGAGTTATCCGCCTGGAACGGTCCGAGCACAGGCCGCTCGTCTTCGGGGATGGGCGCTACCTCGTAGCACGAGCCCATGAGCAAGATGAACTGAGTGCTATTCTCCCTTTGGAAAGCTAGGGATGGTGTTCTATAGCGTGTCAAATTTGCTTCAATCGCCTCCGAATCCACGAAAAAACAGAGGGGCATTTGAGTTGAAAATCGGTCATGCCCGTTGCCTTCAGGTGACAACGTACAGTCCTATATGACCCGTTTCCGTGGGCTGCGCGGCTGACATGAAGTAATGGCCGCGATGCCGACGTTGCCGCAGTTCAAATGTACGCAGGGGACGGGCTAGCATCCATAGATTGACGGAAGGAGTCAGAGAGGCAATTGACAGTACCCGTGCCTGCTGTCGAGCGCCGAAGTGTGTGGGACCGTTACCAAACGCGAGCTATCCCGCGGGCGATGGGTTCACTGTTCCCCGAGTTTGACGAGCAACGCGCGGGCCTCCCGCAAGTCCACTGTGTCGAACCCTTCGCTGAACCAGCCGTAGGTCTCGTACAGCAAGGAGCGGGCCTCGGCATGCCGGCCCTGCTGCTGCCACAAGCGGCTCAGCGCTACTACTGCGCGGAGCTCTGGCGATCGGGCATCCTGCCTGCTAGCGATCGCGATCGCCCGCTGGAAGCAGGCTTCGGCTTCACGGGCGTCCTCGTTCGCTTCGCCCACTCGCCCCGCTCCCAGCAGCGTCAGTTTTCCCTTGATCCGGTGCAACTCTGCTTCGTGCATCCGCTCTTCGGTTCGTTCCACTGTGGCCAGCGCCTCGGCCACTGCCGCAAGCCCTGCCTCAACTTGCCCCGCTCTGGCACAGGTTTCAGCCAGCAGCGCCAGGAAATGGGTTCGCAGAAGTTCGGCCCCGGTTGCGCGGTATGCGCTTAGGCCTTTTTGAATGAGATCTATCCCTTCCTCCACGTGTCCATTTGCAGCCAGTGCACTGCCCGACAGGATGGTTCCGCAAGCCAACCCGTACGGCAGGCCGTAATCGGTTGCGAGAGCGACGAGTGCCTGTGCGAGATCCTGTGCCGGCTGCACTTCTCCGCGCAGCAGTCGGACCTCTGCGGCGGCCAACAGGGCATCGGCCGAGTCCGAAGGATGGGCAGGGGTTTGGATCAAGTTGAGCGCTTCCTGGCTACGCGCCCAGGCTTGATCCGGATAGCCGAGCAACCACAGGTCCATGGCAATCAGCGCCAGCCCCTGTACGCCGGGTTCCAATCCATAAATGAAGCCATGCGACCGGTGCTGCCTTGGATCATAGAGAGCCATGGCCTGCTCCAGCTGTGCACGGGCGGGAGCCAGTTCGCCGAGATAGGACAAATTGGCGCCTAACGCCCGATGCGCCTGGACCAGCAACGCAGGGTCCTGCGCCTCTTTTGCCAGCGCAAGCAGTTGCCCCGCCAGCTCGCGCGCGGTCCGGAGTTCGGCATGGACCGTGTAATAGGTGCGCAGTCCGAGCAGGGCAGGGAACAGCTGGACCGTCTCCCCGAGCTGCCGACACAGCGCGAGCGCCCGCGAGTAGGTTGCCTCCACTTCCGGGGCAGCGAAGCCCTTGTTGGCCATCCGGGCCGGGCCGAGGGTGAGCTGGACTGCGAGTTCTTCCCGCGCGCGCTCGGGCGCATCGGGTAGCGTTGCGAGCAAGGTCAGTGCCATGGTGAGGTGGGTGACCGCCTCGGCGTCAGCCGAGCGTTGCACGGCCTGGCGCCCGGCGCGGTGCAGGTACTCCACCGCCTTTAGTGTGTTGCCGCTGCGGCTGAAATGATAGGCCAGCTCGCTGCAGTGTTCCTCGAGCTGAGCACTGAACAGGCTCTCGATCGCCTGGGCTGTGCGCTCATGCAACGCACGACGCCGCTCGCTCAGCAGGGAGCCGTAGGTCACCTCCTGGGTCAGCGCATGCTTGAAGCTGTACTCCACCTCCGGGAACGCCGGCTGCTCGTAGATGAACTCCCCTGCCTGCAGCCGGGCCAGCAGGCTCTTCGTCTTGTCCTCGGGTTGCTCGACGACGCGTGCAAGCAGGCTCCAGGGGAATATCTTGCCGATCACGGCCAGGGTCTGCAGCAGTGCTTTCTCCGCTGGCTGCAGGCGGTCGATGCGGGCGGCGAGCACCCCCTGCACGGTGGCAGGGATGTGCAGCTTGCCCGGGATCTGCTCGAGACGATAATGCCCGCGCTCGCCGTGCAGGACCCGCCCCTCGACCAGGTCCTGCACCACTTCTTCGATAAAGAAGGGGTTGCCTTCGGTCTGCTCCAGGATCAACTGCTCGAGCTGGGCAAGTCCGGTGGCATCGCCCAGCAGCGCGCGCAGCAGGTCCCGAGATTCGGCTTCGCCAAGGGGATCCAGGCGTAGCTGGATGTAATAGCTCTTGCGGCTCCAGTCGTGCCGGTATTCCGGCCGGAAATTGACCAGCAGCAGGATGCGTGCGCTGGGCACGCTCTCGCCGAGAAAGTCGAGGAAGGCCTCGGTCTCACTGTCGAGCCACTGCAGATCCTCGACGATCAGCTCCAGCGGCTGGGCCAGACTCTCGCGCACCAGCAGCCGCTTGATCGCTTCGAAAGTACGCTGCTGGCGGATCTGGGTGTCCATCTGCGCCAGCGCCGAGCCCGGCTCGACGGCCCCCAGCAGGTGGCAAAGATAAGGCAGACTGTCTTCCAGCGCGCGGTCCAGCGTCAGGAGCTTGCCAGTGAGCTTCTCGCGCCGCCTGCGCTCATCATCTTGCGCCGTGATCTGGCAGTAGTTCCGCAGCAGCTCGATCAGTGGCAGATAGGGGTAGGCCTTGCCGTGCGAAACCGAGAAGGTTTCGAGCACCAGACAATCGCGCGGCGCCAGCAGCTTGAACTCGTGGCAAAGCCGCGACTTGCCGACCCCGGGCTCGCCGACCACGCCGACGATCTGCCCATGTCCGGCCCGTGCCCGTGCCCGCGCTTCTTGCAGCAGTTCGAGTTCCCGGGTACGCCCGACAAAGCGCGCCAGCCCGCGGCTGGCCGACACCTGCAGCCGGGTGCGCAGCGGGCCGAGGCCGACGACTTCAAAGACCTCGAGCGGCCTGGGCAGCCCCTTGATCGGCGTTTCTCCGAGGGCCTTGAACGCGAAATAGCCTTCGGTCAGGTTGCGGGTGTGTTCGCTTGCGACAATCGAGCCGGGCACTGCGATGCTCTCCATGCGCGAAGCAATATGGATCGAATTGCCCACCGGGTCGTAGTCGGTGTGCAAATCCTTGATGCGGATCGTGCGCACCACCACTTCGCCGGAGTTGATGCCAACGCGGATCTGCAGCGCGATTCCCTGGGCCAGACGCACCCCGTCGGCGTAACGGCGCATGGCCTCCTGCATGCGCAGCGCCGCCAGCAAGGCCCGCTGCGGATGGTCTTCGTTCGCGATTGGCGCGCCGAACAGCGCCAGGATGCCATCGCCCATCGACTTGGCCACATAACCCTCATAGTGATGCACGGCCTCCATCATCAGCGCCAGCACCGGGTCGATCAGGCGGCGGGCGTCTTCGGGATCGAGGTCGTGGATCAGCGCGGTCGAGCCGGCCATGTCCGCGAACAGCGCGGTGACCATCTTGCGCTCGCCGTCTGCCGGGCCGCGGGCTTCCATCTCTGCCTGCGCCGCCAGGATGCGCTCGGCCAGATAGGGAGGGGTGTAGTCGATGGGGGTGCTGGACGCAGTTGCCGTGGCACGGGGGGCCGCGCTTGAAGCAGCGGGGGCGCCCAGCGGCGTGCCGCATTCGCTGCAAAACTTGGCGCTGGCAGCCGCCTCTTGCCCGCAGGCCGGGCAGACGCGCACCTGCTTGGCGCCACATTCCTCACAGAATTTGGCGCCTGCCGGATTCTCGAACCCGCACCTTGCGCAGCGCATGGGGCTTGTCCCCCTGATGGGGCCAGCGACGGTCAACGATTAGATCTTATCAAGGCGGGCAGGGCCCGTCGAACGAGATGCGGTGCGCTTGCGTGTGGCGCTCGCTCCTGGTCGGAGCGTGCTCAGTTCTTCAGGCCGCCCGGGCGTTGCGGAACCCCCACCGGGCGGTTGCCCGGCCAAACGGCGGACCGAAGTGATGTCCTGTGTCCTCCGACCTGGCTCGTGTCGAGGTCAGTGCTTAGTTCACCACGTGGGTCAGGACCGGCAAAGCATCAGGCCGTGCTCGGCGGCAAAGCGCTGCGCGCCGGCCTCAGTACAGCACCACGGAGCGGATCGACTCCCCGCGCTTCATCAGGTCGAAGCCCTCGTTGATGCGCTCCAGCGGCAGCGTATGCGTGATCAGGTCGTCGATATTGAGCTTGCCTTCCATGTACCAGTCGACGATCCTGGGCACATCGGTGCGCCCGCGCGCGCCGCCAAAGGCCGAGCCCTTCCACTCGCGCCCCGTCACCAGCTGGAACGGTCGCGTGGAGATCTCCGCGCCGGCCTCGGCCACGCCGATGATGATCGATTTGCCCCAGCCCTTGTGGCAGCACTCCAGCGCCTGGCGCATGACCTGCGTGTTGCCGATGCATTCGAAGGAGTAGTCGGCACCGCCGTCGGTCAGCTGGATGATGTGGTCGACCACGTTCTCCATGTCCTTCGGGTTGATGAAGTGGGTCATGCCGAACTTGCGCGCCATGGCTTCGCGGCCAGGGTTGAGGTCCACGCCGATGATCTTGTCGGCGCCCACCATCTTGGCTGCCTGGATCACGTTCAGGCCAATGCCGCCCAGGCCGAACACCACCACGTTGGCGCCGGCTTCCACCTTGGCGGTGAACAGCACCGCGCCCACGCCGGTGGTGACGCCGCAGCCGATGTAGCAGACCTTGTCGAACGGCGCATCCGGGCGGATCCTGGCCAGCGCGATCTCCGGCACCACGATGTGGTTGGCGAAGGTCGAGGTGCCCATGTAATGGAAGATCGGCTTGCCGTCGATCGAGAAGCGCGAGGTGCCGTCCGGCATCAGGCCCTTGCCCTGGGTGGCGCGGATCGCCTGGCACAGGTTGGTCTTGCGCGACAGGCAGAACTTGCACTGGCGGCATTCCGGTGTGTAAAGCGGGATCACGTGGTCGCCGGGCTTGAGCGAGCTCACGCCGGGGCCCACGTCGGTGACGATGCCCGCGCCCTCGTGGCCCAGGATTGCGGGAAAGATGCCTTCCGGATCGGCGCCGGACAGCGTGTAGTAGTCGGTGTGGCAGATGCCGGTGGCCTTGATTTCCACCAGCACTTCATCGGCACGGGGGCCCTCCAGGTCCACGTCTTCGATCGTTAGCGGTTTTCCCGCACCCCAGGCAACTGCTGCGTGTGTTTTCATTGATCTCTCCTATCGATATAAGCTCATGGCGCCAAACTATAGCTGGACCGACGATCGTGATGGTCCGGTGGGCGTGCACTTGTCCGAAGACTGACGCATGTTGGCCGACGGCCGTAATAGCGATCAGGGGTACTGGAACGCCGAGCGACGTAATTTCATCATCAATGAAACTACATGATGCGCAAGTTCAACACTCGCTTTCATTTTCGTTTTCGGTGAGCGCCGAGATCTCGTCGGCATCGTCATCGGTCGGCGTCGACTCGGCCGGATGTATACCCTGGTCGCGGTACGCTGCAGGCGGTACGCCGAACTGCTTGCGAAAGTCACGGCCGAGGTGTGATGCGTCAGCAAAGCCGCAGCTCAACGCGATGTCGACGACTGTGCGGTCCGAGCTCGTTAACAACCACGCAGCGGTTCGTAGCCGCACATGCTTGGCGAATGCCTGCGGGCTCTTGCCGGTCTCCGCCTTGAACAGGCGCTCGAGCTGGCGTGGCGACATGTCGAGCTTGCAGGCGAGCGCTTCAAGCGGGAGCGCCCGGCCGACGTGCTGCTCCATCAGCAGAATCGCGCGCTTGACCTTTGGGTGCGTCGCGGGCTCGAGGCCGGGCGGATGCGGCTGCGGCGCATTGCCTTTTTGCATCTCGCCGACGAGCAGGATCCGCAGCGCCTTCTGTACGGTGGCGTGATCGAAGTGGCGCAGCAGGATGGCGGCGGCGACGTCGATCGAGGCGCGCCCGCCCGAGCAGGTGATGCGCCGGCGGTCGATCACGAACAGCCGGTCGGCAATCAGCAGGTCCGCATCCACCGACGGGAAGCGCTCTATAAAATCCCAGTAGTGGAACCAACTGACGCAGGCGCGGTGCCCCTCGAGCACGCCCGCGCGCATCAGCGCAAATACGCCGGTGCAGATGCCGACGATCGTCGCGCCGCCGCCCGCCGCGCGACGGATGAAGTCAAGCGTCTCAGGTCCGGCCTGTGGTCCCGAGTGCAGTAGCCCGCCGACCACGACCACGTAGTCGAATGGCTCCGCGTCGTCGAAGGTCTCCCACGGCGCGACCTGGATCCCGCAGCTCGCGCGTACCGGCGCGAGTGTGTTTCCGATCACGCTCCAGACGCACCGCACCGGCTTGCTGTAGTCGCCATCGTCCGCCGACAGCCGCAGCATGTCGACGAAACCCGAAAACGCGGTCAGCGTGAAGTTCGGCAGCAGCACGATGCCGAAGCGGACGCGCCGTGGCGCCGGCTCGGCGACAGGGGAAATGGGAACGTCGGTTGTCATGGCTGCATCCATCTCAAGAGGCTCGCGCACGCGGGCGGATCTGGGTTGCGGGGCGGCGGCGTATCGGTAGCGAACGCCGGTGATGCGTACGGCATCCCTGCAGCCCTCGCCGCCTGCCTGCACGACGTGGCTCCATAACAGCCAGCGTCGCCGATCCGCATGCCGCGGACTTGCCTTTTTCCGACGCGAATCATCGCCAAAGCGAACTTCCGGCCTGTCTGGACCAGCGCCTGGCGGCGGTGTCCCACGTTGATGCCGCTTTTGTTCTATCGGCAAACTCTGCGCTTTGATGTACTGACGACACCTACCAGGCAAGAGCAAAGAGGCAGCAAGATGAATGTCAGCGTTTTCGACCTGTTCAAAATCGGCATCGGTCCATCGAGTTCGCACACGGTCGGCCCGATGATCGCCGCATGCCGCTTCGCATCGCACCTTGAGGATGCGAACCTGCTCGGTTTCGTGCGCCGCGTGCGGGCGGAACTGTACGGTTCGCTCGGCGCAACCGGCAAGGGCCACGGCACCGACAAGGCGGTGCTCCTTGGGCTTGAGGGGCGCTTGCCAGACCGGATCGACCCGGACGTTATTGAACCGCGCCTCGCGCAGATCCGCAAGGACAAGTGCTTGTTGCTGCTTGGCAAGCATGAGATCGGCTTCGACGAGAAGGAGCACATCGGCTTCTTTCGCCGTCTGATGAGCAGTACAGGCAGCGTCGTGCATTCGAACGGCATGCGCTTCCAGGCGTTCGACGAGCAGGGGCAGTTGCTCGTGGAAAAGGAGTACTACTCGATCGGCGGTGGGTTCGTGGTCAATCGCGATGGCGATCGCGTGAATGGTGCGCGAGCGGCGGCCGACGTGCCGTATCCGTTCCGCACCGGCGCCGACCTGATCCAGGCGTGCCGCGACAGCGGGCTGTCGATCGCCGAACTGATCTTTCGCAATGAATGTGCGCTGCGCCCGGCCGATTCCGTGCGCGCCGGGCTGCTGGCGATCTGGCAGACGATGGCTGCCTGCGTCGAGCGTGGCTGCAAGGTCGAGGGGGAGCTGCCCGGACCGATGCGCGTGAAACGGCGCGCGGCCGGGCTCTACAACCGGTTGCGCGCGCGTTCCGAGGAATCGCTGCGCGATCCGCTGTCGATGCTTGACTGGGTCAACCTGTACGCGATGGCCGTCAACGAAGAGAACGCGGCGGGCGGCCGCGTCGTTACGGCGCCGACCAACGGTGCGGCCGGCGTGATCCCCGCGGTGCTCCATTACTACGTGAAGTTCGTGCCGGGCTCGACTGACGACGGCATTGTCGAGTTCCTGCTGACAGCGGCCGCAATCGGGTTGATCTACAAGGAGACGGCGTCAATCTCGGGCGCCGAGGTCGGTTGCCAGGGCGAGGTCGGCGTTGCGTGCTCGATGGCCGCGGCCGCGCTCGCTGCGGTGATGGGCGGCACGCCCGACCAGGTCGAGAATGCCGCCGAAATCGGCATGGAGCACAACCTCGGGATGACCTGCGATCCGGTCGGTGGGCTGGTGCAGATCCCATGTATCGAGCGCAACGCGATGGGAGCGATCAAGGCGCTCAACGCATCGCGCATGGCGCTGAAGGGCGACGGCCAGCACTATGTGTCGCTGGACTCGGTGATCAAGACGATGCGAGAGACCGGCGCCGACATGAAGACGAAGTACAAGGAGACGTCGCGCGGCGGTCTGGCCGTGAACGTCATTGAATGCTAAGGAAGGGGTCCACGAAATGAGCCGCTATTCGATATTCAGTCTGTTCCGCAACGGCCTGTCTTACCACCAGAACTGGGAGAAGCAATGGAAGAGCCCGGAGCCAAAGCGCGAGTATGACGTGGTGATCGTCGGCGGCGGCGGGCATGGTCTCGCGACCGCGTACTACCTCGCGAAGGAGCACGGGATCACCAACGTCGCCGTGCTCGAGAAGGGCTGGATCGGCGGCGGTAATACCGCGCGCAATACCACCATCGTGCGCTCGAACTACCTGTGGGACGAGTCCGCCGCGCTCTATGAAAAGGCGATGAAGCTGTGGGAAGGGCTGTCGCAGGACCTGAACTACAACGTGATGTTCAGCCAGCGCGGCGTGATGAACCTGGCGCACACGCTGCAGGACGTGCGCGACACCGAGCGCCGGGTGAACGCCAACCGCCTGAACGGCGTCGACGCAGAGTTCCTGACGCCGCAGCAGATCAAGGAGATCGAACCGACGATCAACCTGAACAGCCGCTATCCCGTGCTTGGCGCGTCGATCCAGCGCCGCGCCGGCGTCGCCCGGCACGACGCGGTCGCGTGGGGCTTCGCGCGAGGCGCCGATCGGGCCGGTGTCGACATCATCCAGAACTGCCAGGTGACCGGCATCCGGCGCGATCACGGCGCGGTCGTCGGTGTCGACACGGTGAAGGGCTTTATCAAGGCGAAGAAGGTCGCAGTGGTCGCGGCCGGCAACACGACCACGCTCGCCGACATGGCGGGCGTGCGCCTGCCGATCGAGAGCCATCCGCTGCAGGCGCTGGTGTCGGAGCCGATCAAGCCGGTGGTCAACTCGGTGATCATGTCGAACGCGGTGCACGCCTATATCAGCCAGTCCGACAAAGGTGACCTGGTGATCGGCGCGGGCATCGACCAGTACACCGGCTTCGGTCAGCGCGGCAGCTTCCAGGTCATCGAAGGGACGCTGCAGGCGATCGTCGAGATGTTCCCGGTGTTCTCGCGCGTGCGCATGAACCGCCAGTGGGGCGGCATCGTCGATGTGTCGCCGGATGCCTGCCCGATCATCAGCAAGACCGACGTGAAGGGCCTTTACTTCAACTGCGGCTGGGGCACCGGCGGCTTCAAGGCGACGCCGGGCTCGGGCTGGGTGTTCGCGCACACGATCGCGCGCGACCAGCCGCATCCGCTGAACGCGCCGTTTGCGCTCGACCGATTCTATACCGGCCACCTGATCGATGAGCACGGCGCCGCCGCCGTCGCGCACTGAACGCCACCAGGAGAAAGAAATGTTGCTGATCGAATGTCCATGGTGCGGCCCGCGCGCCGAATCCGAATTCTCGTGCGGCGGCGAGGCCGACATCGCGCGCCCGCTCGAGACCGAGAAGCTGTCTGACCGCGAATGGGGGGACTACCTGTTCATGCGCACCAATACCCGGGGCACGCATCGCGAGCAATGGATCCACGCCCAGGGCTGCCGCCGCTGGTTCAAGGCGGAGCGCGATACGGTCACCTATGACATCAAGGGCTACGAGACCTTCGGCCAGCCCGGCGCCAACGCACCGCATGAAGCACCGCAAGTAGGGGGCAAGAAATGAGCCAGAAAGACCGTCTCGGCACCGGTGGCCGCATCAATCGCGCGGTTCCGCTGACCTTCACGTTCAACGGACGCACGTATCAGGGGTTCCAGGGCGACACGCTTGCGTCGGCGCTGCTCGCCAACGGCGTGCGCTTTGTCGCGCGCAGCTTCAAGTATCACCGCCCGCGTGGCATCGTGACGGCGGACGTCGCCGAGCCGAATGCCGTGGTGCAGCTCGAGCGCGGCGCGTATACGGTGCCGAACGCGCGCGCGACGGAAGTCGAGCTGTATCACGGGCTCGTGGCGACCAGCGTGAATGCGGAGCCCGATCTCGAACGCGATCGCATGGCGGTTAACCAGAAGTTTGCGCGCTTCATGCCCGCGGGCTTCTACTACAAGACATTCATGTGGCCGCGCAAGATGTGGCCGAAGTACGAAGAGAAGATCCGCCACGCGGCCGGTCTCGGCAAGGCGCCCGACATGCGCGACGCCGATCGCTATGACAAGTGCTACGCGCACTGCGACGTGCTGGTGGTTGGCGGCGGCCCGACGGGCCTCGCGGCAGCGCATGCGGCGGCAGTATCCGGTGCGCGCGTGATCCTGGTCGACGATCAGTGCGAGCTTGGCGGCAGCCTGCTTTCCGGGCGCACCGAGATCAATGGCAAGCCTGCGCTGCAGTGGGTCGAGCAGATCGCGGCTGAACTGCGCAAGCTGCCGGACGTGACGATCCTGTCGCGCAGCACCGCCTTCGGCTATCAGGATCACAACCTCGTGACGGTGACGCAGCGTCTCACCGACCACCTGCCGGCAGCGAAGCGCCAGGGCACGCGCGAGCTGCTGTGGAAGGTCCGTGCAGGACGGGTGATTCTCGCAACCGGCGCGCACGAGCGTCCGCTGGTGTTCGGCAACAACGACCTGCCGGGGGTGATGATCGCGTCGGCGGTGTCGACCTACATCCATCGCTACGGCGTGCTGCCGGGACGCGACGCGGTCGTGTTCACCAACAACGATCGCGGCTACCAGGCGGCGCTGGACCTGAAGGCGTGCGGCGCCAAGGTGACGGTCGTCGATGCGCGCGCATCGACCAATGGCGCGCTGCCGGCCGCCGCGAAGCGGCAGGGCCTGACCGTGCTGAATGGCGCGGTGGTGACCGCCGCATCCGGAAAGTGGCACGTCACGTCGATCGACGTGGCGGCTTATGCGGACGGCAAGACCGGCCGCAAGCTGTCGACGATCCCGTGCGATCTCGTCGCGATGTCGGGCGGCTTCAGCCCGGTGCTTCACCTGTTCGCGCAATCGGGCGGCAAGGCCCGGTGGAACGATGAGAAGGTGTGCTTCGTGCCGGGCAAGTCGATGCAAGCCGAAGTGAGCGTTGGCGCGGCGGCGGGCGAGTTCAGCCTGGCGCAGGCGCTGCCGCTCGCGATCGAAGCGGGGGCCGCCGCTGCCAAGGCTGCTGGCTTCAGTAACGCCAAGCGCCCCGCCGCGCCAAAGGTGGCAGCCATCGTCGAAGGCGCACTGCTGCCGCTGTGGCTCGTCGGCAGCCACGAGGCCGCCGCGCGCGGGCCGAAGCAGTTCGTCGACTTCCAGAATGACGTGGCCGCATCAGACATCCTGCTCGCCGCGCGCGAAGGCTTCGAGTCGGTCGAACACGTGAAGCGCTACACCGCGATGGGTTTCGGCACCGACCAGGGCAAGCTCGGCAACATCAACGGCATGGGGATCCTGGCGCAGGCGCTCGGCAAGTCGATTCCCGACACCGGCACGACGACGTTCCGCCCCAACTACACGCCGGTCACGTTCGGCACGTTGGCGGGGCGCGAGCTCGGCGACTTCCTCGACCCGGTGCGCAAGACCTGCATCCATGAATGGCACGTCGAGCATGGCGCGCTGTTCGAGGACGTCGGCAACTGGAAGCGGCCGTGGTACTTCCCGAAGAAGGGCGAGGACCTGCATGCGGCGGTGAAGCGCGAATGCCTCGCGGTGCGCAACAGCGTCGGCATCCTCGATGCATCGACGCTCGGCAAGATCGACATCCAGGGACCGGACGCGGTGACGCTGCTGAACTGGATGTACACCAACCCGTGGAACAAGCTCGAAGTCGGCAAGTGCCGCTATGGCCTGATGCTCGACGAGAACGGCATGGTGTTCGACGACGGCGTCACGGTGCGGCTCGGCGAGCAGCATTTCATGATGACGACCACGACCGGCGGCGCCGCGCGCGTGCTGACCTGGCTCGAGCGCTGGCTGCAGACCGAGTGGCCGGACATGAAGGTGCGGCTTGGGTCGGTGACCGATCACTGGGCAACCTTCGCGGTGGTCGGCCCGAAGAGCCGCAAGGTACTGCGCAAGGTCTGCGATGACATCGACTTCGGCAACGAGGCCTTCCCGTTCATGAGCTATCGGAACGGCACCGTCGCCGGCGCGAAGGCGCGCGTGATGCGGATCAGCTTCTCGGGCGAGCTGGCGTACGAAGTGAACGTGCCCGCGAACGCCGGGCGCGCGGTGTGGGAAGCGCTGATGGCCGCGGGGGCCGAGTTCGACATCACGCCGTACGGCACTGAAACGATGCACGTGCTGCGCGCGGAGAAGGGCTACATCATCGTCGGCCAGGACACGGACGGTTCGATCACGCCGTACGATCTCGGCATGGGCGGAGTCGTGGCGAAGTCGAAGGACTTCCTCGGCAAGCGCTCGCTGACGCGTTCGGATACCGCGAAGGAAGGCCGCAAGCAGTTCGTCGGCCTGCTGACCGACGACGCGCAGTTCGTGCTGCCGGAGGGCGCGCAGATCATCGCGCCGGACACGCAGGTGTCGACGACCGACCCGACGCCGATGCTCGGCCACGTGACGTCGAGCTATTACAGCCCGATCCTGAAGCGCTCGATCGCGCTCGCCGTGGTGAAGGGCGGCCTGGGCAAGATGGGCGAGAGCGTGGCGATTCCGCTGGCCGACGGCCGGCGCGTGGCCGCGAAGATCTCGAGCCCGGTTTTCTACGATACGGAAGGGGTGCGCCAGAATGTGGAATGAATCGAATATCGCTACGCCGGTGGCAGACGTGCCGGCGTCTGATGCGCGCAAGCGCGGCGTGCGACTCGAGTCGCCGTTCATCGGCGCAGCCGATCTGCTGAACGCGCACCAGGCGCGTGCGTCGAAACACTTCGTGATGCGCGAGCGGGCCTTCCTTGATCTCGTCAACGTGCGGGGCGATCTCTCGGACCCTGCTTTCGTCAATGCGTTCGAGGGTGTGGTGGGCTGCTCTCCGCCGGCCGCACCGAATGCGGTCGCGCGCGGCGCCGCGTATGACGTGCTGTGGCTCGGCCCCGACGAGTGGCTGGTGCGGTCGAACGAGCCGGTGCCGGCGGGCGTGCTCGAGCCTAAGCTCGCCCAGGCGATCGCCGGCGCGTACGCGGCGGCGGTCGACGTCGGCAGCGGCTACACGGTCGTCGAGATCAGCGGCGGGCGCGTACGCGACGTACTGGCGCGCGGCTGCCCGCTCGACCTGCATCCGCGCGTGTTCAAGCCGGGCCAGTGCGCGCAGAGCCACTACTTCAAGGCGTCGATCGTGCTGGTGCCGACCGGCGTCGACCGCTTCGAGGTCGTCCTGCGCCGCAGCTTCGCCGATTATTTCTGCCGCATCTTGCTCGACGCCGCGGCGCCGTTGACATCATGAAGCCGGTCGACAACGCGTTCAGCGCACCACTCGCCGGGCTCGATGGGCCACTGCTGCCGGGCCGGGGCTGGAGTGTGTTTATCGATGCGTTGGCGGTGCCGGTGCGGATCGGCATCCATCCGCACGAGCACGAAGCACCGCAGCCGATCGTGATCGACGCGCGCCTGGGTTATCGCCACGAGCCGAGGGAGGACGGCGAGTGGATCGACTACGACGGCTATTGTGCGCGCCTCGCCGCGTTTCTTGCGCACAAGCCGCATACGCGCCTGCTCGAGACCCTGGTGGCCGAGATCGCCGAGCTGTCATTTCGCGAATGGCCGGCGCTCGACACGCTGACGCTTGCCGTGCACAAGCCGAAGATCCGGCCCGGCACGCAACGCGTCGGCGTCGCGCTGGAATGGACACGCGCCGATTACCTCAGGCGCAGCGGGAAGGCGGCCTGAGCGTTGCCCGGGCCATGTCGGCGCCGTGCAAACGCGTGTCGGTATTGGACATAGGTTGGCCGGCCTCCCGGACTACTCTCGTAGATACTGCCGCGCATGCCGCACCGATCGGCGTGGCGGCAGCGCGAGTCATGTTTATACGAGGAGAAAATCCAATGAAAAAGGGAGCGACTGCGGGCCCGGTCATGGCGCTGATGTTTTCCGCGTCTGCCTTTGCCCAAAGCGGCGTCACGCTGTACGGCGTGATCGACGAAGGCGTCAACTACACCAACAACGTCGGCGGCGAGCACCTGACCGAACTGGCAAGCGGCTTCGCGCAAGGCAGCCGCTGGGGCCTGAAGGGGACGGAAGACCTTGGCGGCGGCGTCAAGGCGCTGTTCCAGCTCGAGAGCGGCTTCAATGCGAGCAACGGCAGGTCGGCGCAGGGCGGATTGCTGTTCGGCCGGCAAGCCTACGTCGGGCTTGGTGATGATCGCCTGGGGACGGTCACGCTGGGGCGCCAGTATGACTCGGTGATCGACTACCTGGCGCCGACGACCGTTGCCGGGAATTGGGGGGGCACCATGTTCGGGCACCCCTACGACAACGACAACCTGATCTACTCGTTCCGCGTCAACAATACCGTCAAGTACACAAGTCCCACCCTTGGCGGGTTCCAGTTCGGCGGCGCCTACAGCTTCAGCAACGACACCAACTTTGCCAACAACCGCCAGTACAGCGCGGGGATGCAGTACGCGAGCGGCGGCCTGTTGCTGGCGGCGGCCTATCTGCAGGCGGACAACCCGTCGGCCACGTCAGGGGGCGCCATCAATAACGGCGGCGACCAGAACTTCCTTGCCAGGCGTTTGCGCATATTCGGTGCCGGCATCAACTACACGTTCGGCGCGGCGACGGCCGGCTTCGCCTACTCCAATTCGAATCTGACCGCGCCGCAGTCCACCTCGTACATCTCCGGCTCGATCCTGCCGGCCGGCGGTACCCTGGACTCGCTCCGGTTCCAGAACCTGGAAGTGAATTTCAAGTACCAGTTCACGCCCGCTTTCTACGCCGGTGCACTGTATACGCTCACGCTGGAGAACTTCCGCGCGTCCTCCGGTGACGCGAAGCCGAAGGTTCATTCCTTCGGCCTGATGGCGGATTACAACTTCTCGAAGCGCACGGACGTCTATCTCCAGGCCGCCTACCAGCGCGTCGCCGGCGACAAGACCGGCACCGCACTGGACCTGGCTGACTTGCCCGGGGCGGCGAACGCCTCATCGACGGCGAGGCAGTTCCAGGTGCGTGCTGCGATTCGCCACAAGTTCTGAGTCCAATCCATTGCGGTTCTGCCGCGAGTCGCGACTGCGACTCGCGGCAGAATCAGGCCAACAGGTCAGGAAGTCTTGTCCGCGACTGCGGGATAGCCGGCAGTTTCAGCGGACGCGTCGTCCGACGCCAGCGCTTCCAGCGCGACGCCACGGGTCTCGATGCCAAGCACCCACACCGCGAGTGCCGCTACCGCGAACGAGATCGCGCCGAGCGTGAACACGCCGCCCTGGCCGAACACCGGCAACACCACGCCAACCACATAGGGCCCGATCAGCGAGCCGATCCGACCAATTGCCGACGCGAAGCCGGATCCCGTCGCGCGCGCGCCGGTGCCGTACTGTTCCGGCGTGTACGTGTACAGCACTGCCCACATGCCGAACAGGAAGAACTGCATCGCCAGGCCGGTGCCGACCAGCAGCGTGACACTGCCGCCGTACATCGCACTCTGCCCGTACAGGTACGCCATCGTGCCGCCGCCGAGCAGCGACGCGATGCAGGTGGGCTTGCGGCCCCAGCGCTCGACCAGCCACGCGGCGCACAGGAAGCCCGGTATGCCGCCGAGCGAGATCAGCACCGTGTAGTACACCGATTGCGTGACCGCGAAACCGGCCTGCTGCAGCAGCGCGCCGAGCCAGGACGTCAGGCCGTAGAAGCCGAGCAGCGCAAAGAACCAGAGCAGCCACACCATGGTCGTGCGGCGGCGGTATGCGCCGCTCCAGATCTCGCGCAACGCGCCGCGCCCGCGCACCGGCGCGGCCATCAGTTGCTGTGAAGGCCGAGGCAGCGTCGAGACGCCGGCGGAGCGCATCACCCTGGCTTCGATGTCGCGCATCACTGCGTCGGCCTCGGCGTGCCGGCCCGCATGTTCGAGCCAGCGCGGCGATTCGGGCACGAGGCGGCGCACGATCAGTACGAACACAGCCGGGATCGCGAGCAGCGCGAACACGGTGCGCCAGCCGAACTGCGGCAGCACGAAGTAGGAAACGACGCCTGCCGTGATGAAGCCCAGCGGCCAGAAGCCATCCATCAGTGCGATCAGGCGCCCGCGGTTCGCGGTGGGCACGAATTCTGACAGCAGCGTCTGCGCGACCGGGAACTCCATGCCCATGCCGATCCCCAGCAGGACGCGCCAGGCGATCAGCGCCTCGACACTTTGCGCCGTCGAGCACAGATATGACGCCACGCCCCACAGCACCATGCTCCACTGGAACACGGGCCGGCGCCCGAAGCGGTCCGCGAGCAGGCCGGCGAGCGCCGCACCGAGCACCATCCCGAAGAAGCTGGCGCTGGCGACCAGGCCGGTCGTCGCGGTGGACAACCCGAACTCCTGCTTGATCGAACCTAGTACGAAGGTCATCGTGGCAAGGTCGACCGAGTCGAAGAAGAACGCGACGGCGATGATGATGAAGATCAGCTTGTGGTAGCCGGAAAACGGCAGACGTTCGAGCCGGGCGGCGGCGTTCGCGCGCGCGGAAATGGGGGATGGGATTGACATGGCGTCCTTGGAAAAAGTAAGGGCCTCGAATCAGGTTGCCTGAAGGCCCGAATCTTAAGTAGACGCGGTAATCGACCGCCGATCTGGGGAAAAACCGTCGCCGCCTTGTGTGAAACCGTCATCGGGGCTGAGCGGTGCGGCTCCGCTCAGGATGCACGCGGCGAGCGCGGTATAGCTGGCGCAAGCTCCGATGTCGGCGACGTTCAAGCGCGCGTCGGATTTTGCACACAGGCGCCCCGGTGTCCCGGACTACTCTCGAAGGCGCGGCCGCGCATGCCGCGCGCCGATTGGCGCGCCGCGGCACGCTTCAACGATTGATGGAGACAAAGCGATGAGCAGCAACCGAGGTGTCGTATATCTTGAGCCGGGCAAGGTCGAGGTGCAGAAGATCGACTATCCGAAAATGGTCGATCCAAGCGGCCGTGCGATCGGCCACGGCGTGATCCTCAAGGTCGTGAGCACGAACATCTGCGGGTCGGACCAGCACATGGTGCGCGGGCGCACGACCGCACCGGCCGGTCTCGTGCTCGGTCACGAAATCACCGGCGAGGTGATCGAGGTCGGGCGCGACGTCGAGACGCTGAGGATCGGCGATCTGGTGTCGGTGCCGTTCAATGTCGCGTGCGGGCGCTGTGCGATGTGCAAGGAGCAGCACACCGGCGTATGCCTGAGCGTCAACCCGGCGCGTGCGGGCGGGGCGTACGGGTACGTCGACATGGGCGGATGGATCGGCGGCCAGGCGGAGTACGTGATGGTCCCGTATGCCGACTTCAACCTGCTGAAGTTCCCCGACCGCGACCAGGCGATGGCGAAGATCCGCGATCTCACCTGCCTGTCGGACATTTTGCCGACCGGCTATCACGGTGCCGTGACTGCGGGCGTGAAACCCGGATCGACCGTCTACATCGCCGGCGCGGGTCCGGTGGGCATGGCCGCGGCGGCTTCGGCGCGCCTGCTCGGCGCGGCATGCACCATCGTCGGCGACATGAACCCGGCGCGCCTCGCCCACGCGAAGGCAATGGGTTTCGAAGTGGTCGATCTGTCCAAGGACGCGACACTTGGCGAGCAGATCGCCGAGATCCTTGGCACGCCGGAGATCGATTGCGCGGTCGATTGCGTCGGTTTCGAGGCGCACGGCCATGGCGCGTCCGGCCACGCGGAGGAGGCGCCGGCAACGGTGCTGAATTCACTGATGGAAATTACGCGGCCCGCCGGGGCGATCGGGATTCCGGGGCTCTACGTAACCGACGATCCGGGCGCCAAGGACGCAGCGGCGCAGCACGGCAGCCTGAGCATCCGCTTCGGCCTTGGCTGGGCGAAGTCGCATTCGTTCCATACCGGGCAGACACCCGTGCTCAAATACAACCGCAACCTGATGCAGGCGATCCTGCACGGTCGTCTGCCGATCGCGGAGATCGTCAACGTGTCCGTGATCTCGCTTGAGCAGGCGCCGGAAGGCTACAAGCAGTTTGATGGCGGTGCGCCACGGAAATTCGTCATCGATCCGCACGGGATGCTGGCGGCGGCGTGATCAGTCGTTCGGGACCTGGAGCGGGCGGCCGATAAAGGGCCGCCCGTCTTCATTGGTGCGGCGTGGGTGTCGAACATCGCCACGCGCGCCGCGTGAGTCACGCATGCATCACCGGAGAATACTGCGCCGACCTGACAGGCCCTGGCGACGTTGCGAGCGGTGCGATCTGCTGCCTGCGTTCGCGCGTTGGCGCGACGCCGAACGCGTCGCGGTAGCTCTTGCTGAAATGGCACGCGGACTGGAAGCCGCACGCCATCGTGATGTGCATGATGGACATGTCGGTCTGCAGCAGTAGCTCGCGCGCGCGGCGCAGACGCAGCGTCAGGTAGTAATGCGTCGGCGTCATCCCGAGATGGTCGCGGAACAGGCGCTGCAGCTGCCGCTGCGACATGCTCGCCAGACGCGCGAGCTCTTCGCGCGACAGCGGCTCCTCGATATTGTTTTCCATCAGCGAAATCACCTCGAACAGCGACTTGTTCGCCGAGCCGAGGCGCGCGACCAGCGGCATCTTCTGCTGCGCGCTCGTGTCGCGCACATGTTCGACGATGAACTGCTCGGCGATCTGCGTGACGCGTGCGCTGCCGACGCGGATGGTGATCAGGTTCAGCATCATGTCGAGCGGCGCGACGCCGCCCGTGCAGGTGATGCGGTCGCGGTCGATCACGAATAGTTCCTTGAGGAAGCGCGTGTCGGGAAATTCTTCCTTCAGCGCCGACATGTTCTCCCAGTGGATGGCGCAGGCGTAGCCGGCGAGCAGCCCGGATTTGGCCAGCGCGTAGGTGCCGGTACACAGGCTGCCCAGCACGATGCCCTCGCGCGCCGCGCGGCGCAGCGCCGACAGGTGGTCCGACGTGGTTGCGCGCTGCACGTCGACGCCGCCGCAGACGAAGACGATGTCCGGCCGCCCGATGCTGTCGGTGCGGATGGTGTCAATTGCCAATCCGTTGCTCGCCGTAACCGGGCCGCCTTCCGGGCTGACAATGGACCAGCGGTACAGCTCCTGGCCGCTGAGGTAGTTTGCCATCCGCAGCACTTCGATCGCGCTGGTAAACGCAATCATCGTGAAGTTGGGCAACGGCATGAAGGCGAAGTGGGACAGCGACGCGGTTCGGTCGGGCGACATGGGGGCGTTCCTTGATTTCTGATGGCGTTCAGGTCTGAAGCCTGGCTACCGTCTCCGGCTTTAGTGATAAATCGGGCGCAACAAACGTGCCATACGGCGAAACCCTACGTTTGGGGGGCTGAGCTCGTTTGGGCCGAGCGGTGTTGCACCGGATGCGTGACACGCCGCACTCGCGCTGCCGCACGCGGCACTACCGTAGTGCAATGCAGCATGCAGGAGTGACGGGATAGGAATCCGCCTTTTTGCACTTGCCCGTGTGCGTCCCATGGCCGACTTGTGCAAATCGGACGCGAATGGCGGAAAAGGAAAAGAACGCGTCTGAATTCATCAATCGACCCAATACCCGAACGACAAGAATAGACCCGTCGGCAACGCTGCGCCGACGAGGCAGGAAGACCCGGCAACCAGGGCCTGTCCCGCCTGTCAGGCAGCCATCTCAATCCCCCACGGAAGCTCTATGTCGAACACCCAGTCATTCTTCTCGCAGCCCTTGGCCGAGCGCGACGCGCTGGTGCGCGGCGCACTCCTGAAAGAACTCGAGCGGCAGCAGTCGCAAGTCGAGATGATCGCTTCGGAAAACATCGTGTCGCGTGCCGTGCTCGAAGCGCAGGGCTCGGTGCTGACCAACAAGTACGCGGAAGGATACCCGGGCAAACGCTACTACGGCGGCTGCGAGTTCGCGGACCAGGTTGAGTCGCTCGCGATCGAGCGCGTGAAGCAGCTCTTCAACGCCGGCTTTGCCAACGTCCAGCCACACTCCGGCGCGCAGGCGAACGGCTCGGTCATGCTCGCGCTGACGAAGCCGGGCGACACCGTGCTCGGCATGTCGCTCGACGCAGGTGGTCACCTGACCCATGGGGCGAAGCCCGCACTGTCGGGCAAGTGGTTCAATGCCGTGCAGTACGGCGTGAACCGCGACACGATGCTGATTGACTACGACCAGGTCGAAGCGCTTGCGCACGAGCACAAGCCGAGCCTGATCATCGCCGGCTTTTCCGCGTATCCGCGCAAGCTGGATTTCGCCCGCTTCCGCGCGATTGCCGATAGCGTCGGCGCGAAGCTGATGGTCGACATGGCGCACATCGCCGGCGTGATTGCCGCAGGCCGTCATCCGAACCCAGTCGAGCACGCGCATGTGGTCACGTCGACGACGCACAAGACCCTGCGCGGCCCGCGCGGCGGCTTCGTGCTGACCAACGACGAGGAGATCGCGAAGAAGATCAACTCGGCCGTGTTCCCGGGCCTGCAGGGCGGCCCGTTGATGCACGTGATCGCGGGCAAGGCGGTCGCCTTCGGCGAGGCGCTGCAGCCGGAATTCAAGACCTACATCAACAACGTGCTTGCCAACGCAGCGGCGCTCGGCGAAGTGCTGAAGGCGGGCGGCGTCGACCTGGTCACGGGCGGCACCGACAACCATCTGCTGCTGGTGGACCTGCGGCCGAAGGGGCTGAAGGGCACGCAGGTCGAGCAGGCGCTCGAGCGCGCCGGCATCACCTGCAACAAGAACGGTATCCCGTTCGATACCGAGAAGCCAACCATCACGTCGGGCATCCGGCTCGGCGCCCCGGCCGCGACAACCCGCGGCTTCGGTGTCACGGAGTTCCGCGAGATCGGCCGCCTGATCCTCGAAGTGTTCGAGGCGCTGCGCGCCAACCCGGAAGGCGACCAGGCCACCGAACAGCGCGTGCGCCGCGAGATCTTCGCGCTTTGCGAACGCTTCCCGATCTACTGAACCGCGTACCGACAAGACTGGAGCAACCAATGAGCGCGCTGCATCAGGACAGCATCATCATCGACGGCCTGAATATCTCCAAGTTCGAGCGTTCGGTGTTCGAAGACATGCACAAGGGCGGCATCACCGCGGCGAACTGTACGGTGTCGGTGTGGGAGAACTTCACCAAGACCGTCGACAACATCGCACTGATGAAAAAGCAGATCCGCGATAACGCCGAGCTACTGACGTTGGTGCGTACCACTGACGACATCCTGCGCGCTAAGCGGGAAGGCAAGACCGGCGTGATCCTCGGCTTCCAGAACGCGCACGCGTTCGAGGACAACCTTGGCTATATCGAAGCGTTCGCCGACATGGGCGTGCGCGTGGTGCAGCTCTGCTACAACACCCAGAACCTGGTCGGCACCGGCTGCTACGAGCGCGACGGCGGGCTGTCCGACTTCGGCCGCGAAGTCATCACCGAGATGAACCGCGTCGGGATCATGGTCGACCTGTCGCACGTGGGTGGCAACACGTCGTCCGAAGCAATCGCGTTCTCGAAGAAGCCGGTCTGCTATTCACACTGCCTGCCGTCCGGTCTCAAGGAGCATCCGCGCAACAAGAGCGACGCGCAGCTGCGGGAGATCGCCGATGCGGGCGGCTTCGTCGGCGTGACGATGTTCGCGCCGTTCCTCAAGCGCGGCATCGAGGCGACGGTCGACGATTACATCGAAGCGATCGACTACGTCGTGAACCTGGTCGGCGAGGACGCGGTCGGTATCGGCACCGACTTCACGCAGGGCTACAGCACCGAGTTCTTCGACATGCTGACGCACGACAAGGGCCGTTATCGCCGCCTGACCAATTTCGGCAAGGTGATCAACCCGGAAGGCATCCGGACCATCGGCGAGTTCCCGAACCTGACCGCGGCGATGGAGCGCGCGGGCTGGAAGGCGTCGCGCATCCGCAAGATCATGGGTGAGAACTGGGTGCGCGTGTTCAAGGACGTGTGGGGCGCGTAATCCACACATAAGCCGCCAGTTCTTTCACGCAATCACAAAACACGGGACGTGCCCGCGCGACACAAGCGGGCACGCGGGCGATGCCGCGCCTGCGCGATGACGCAAACGGCCATTTTCCTCACGGAGTCACCACGATGCAACCGCAACTGCCGATCAACGTCGATCCCGATACCGGCGTCTGGACCACCGATGCGCTGCCCATGCTGTATGTGCCGCGCCACTTCTTCACCAACAACCACGTCGCCGTCGAAGAGGCGCTGGGCCGCGATACCTATGCGGAGATCCTCTACAAGGCCGGCTACAAGTCCGCGTACCACTGGTGCGACAAGGAAGCGAAGCTGCACGGGATCAGCGGGATGGCGGTGTTCGAGCACTACCTGAAGCGGCTGTCGCAGCGTGGCTGGGGACTGTTCTCGATCCTGGAGGCCGATCCGGCGACGGCCCGCGCGCGCATCGCGCTGCGGCACTCGTCGTTCGTGCTCGCGCAGCCGGAAAAGGAAGGCAAGCTTTGCTACATGTTCGCCGGCTGGTTCGCTGGCGCGATGGACTGGGTCAACGATACGACGCCAGCAGGCAAGGGCGCACCGCGCGCGCAGTCGAAGGAGGTGCAGTGCGCGGCCGAGGGTCACGATCGTTGCGTGTTCGAAGTGTCGCCAGTCGCCCACTAAGCAACTTCCACTGACCGAACCCGTCCGCACTACGAAACATACAAACGCCAGAGGTCGTCCGCGATGCGTTATCCCCACTTGTTCAAACCTTTGCAGCTCAACCAGCTGACGCTGCGCAACCGGATCGTCAGCACCGCGCACGCCGAGGTGTATGCGGAGCCGGGCGGCTTGCCGGGCGACCGTTACATTCGCTATTACGAAGAGAAGGCGAAGGGCGGCGTCGGCCTGGCGATCTGCGGTGGCTCGAGCCCGGTATCCATCGACAGTCCCCAGGGCTGGTGGAAGTCGGTAAACCTGGCGACCGACCAGATCATCGATCCGCTGTCGCGTCTCGCCGAGACCATGCACCGCCACGGCGCCAAGATCATGATCCAGGCGACGCACATGGGGCGCCGCTCGGCATTTCATGGCGAGCACTGGCCGCACCTGATGACGCCTTCCGGCGTGCGCGAGCCGGTGCACCGCGGCAACGCCAAGATCATCGAGGTCGAGGAGATCCGCCGGATCATCGCCGACTTCGCGGCCGCCGCGAAGCGCGTGCAGGACGCGGGGATGGACGGCATCGAGATCTCGGCCGCGCACCAGCACCTGATCGACCAGTTCTGGAGCCCCCGCACCAACTTCCGCACCGACGAGTGGGGCGGCAGCCTGCAGAACCGGCTGCGCTTCGGCGTCGAGGTGCTGCAGGCGGTGCGCGAAGCGGTCGGCAAGGATTTCTGCGTCGGCCTGCGCATGTGCGGCGATGAATTCCATGAGGACGGGCTCGATCACGAGCAGCTCAAGGAGATCGCCCAGGCGATGTCCGAATCGGGGCTGATCGACTATCTCGGCGTGATCGGCTCCGGCGCGGACACGCACAACACGCTCGCGAACTGCATGCCGCCGATGGCGCTGCCGCCCGAGCCGTTCGTGCATCTCGCCGCGGGCATCAAGGCGGTGGTCAAGGTGCCGGTGATGCACGCGCAGAGCATCCGCGACGCGGGCCAGGCCGAGCGCCTGCTCGCCAGCGGCATGGTCGACCTGGTCGGCATGACGCGCGCGCAGATGGCCGATCCGCATATGGTCATCAAGATCCGCGATGGGCGCGAGGACGAGATCAAGCAATGCGTCGGCGCGAACTACTGCATCGACCGCCAGTACAACGGCCTGGACGTGTTGTGCGTGCAGAACGCCGCGACCTCGCGCGAGGCGACCATGCCTCACCTGATCGAGAAGTCGCGCGGCCCGAAGCGAAAGGTCGTCGTGGTCGGCGCGGGCCCGGCGGGGCTGGAGGCGGCGCGCGTCGCGCGTTCGCGCGGACATGACGTCGTGCTGTTCGAGAAGAATACCGAAGTCGGCGGGCAGATCATGCTGGCGTCGAAGGCGCCGCAGCGCGAGCAGATGGCGGGCATCGTGCGCTGGTTCGACATGGAGACCAAGCGCCTCGGCGTCGACCGGCGCCTGGGCGTTGAAGCCGACGCGAAGATGATCATGGCGGAGAAGCCGGACATCATCGTGCTGGCGACTGGGGGCCGCGCGTTCTCCGACCAGGTGCCCGCGTGGGGCGTCGCCGAGGGGCTGGCGGTCAGCTCGTGGGATGTGCTGTCCGGTCGCGTCGAAGCGAAGCAGAACGTGCTGGTCTACGACGGCGTGAGCACGCACGCAGGCGCGGGCGTGGCCGACTACCTGGCCAGTCGCGGCGCCAAGGTGGAGATCGTCACGCCGGACGTGAAGGTTGCCGATGACTGCGGCGGCACGACGTTCCCGATCTTCTATCGCCGGCTGTACGCGCAGGGCGTGATCCACACCCCGAACTACTGGCTCGATCGCGTCTACGAGGAGGACGGCAAGAAGATCGCGGTGCTGCGCAACGAATACACCGAAGAACTCGAGGAGCGCGCGGTCGACCAGGTGGTGATCGAGAACGGTTCGACGCCGAACGACGCGCTGTACTGGAAGCTGAAGCCGGAATCGGTCAACCGCGGCCAGGTCGACGTGCACAAGTTGTTCGCTGCGGAGCCGCAGCCGTGCCTGTCGGAGACGCTTGGCAACGGCCGCTTCCTGTTGTTCCGGGTTGGTGACTGCATCTCGATGCACAACATCCACGGCGCGATCTACGACGCGCTGCGGCTCGTGAAGGATTTCTGACGATGAACCCGTCCAACCTGATTACCGTCCTGCTCTGGCTGTCGGTGGCGGGGCTCGCCTTCGCGGTGTTGAAGCGGGCGTCGTACTGGCGGCTCGGGCGGGCGAGCGCGCCCGGCGCGTTCGGCATTGCCAATCTGTTCGCGATCCCAAAGCGCTATTTCGTCGACCTGCACCATGTGGTCGCACGCGATCCGTATATCGCGAAGACGCACGTCGCCACGGCCGGTGGCGCGATCGGCGCGCTTGCGCTGGTGTTCGTCAACTACGGTCTCGCGATCTACTCGCCCTGGCTCGACAAGCTGACCTTTGCCGCGGCGCTGGTGATGCTGGTCGGTGCGGTGTTCGTGTGGCGCCGGCGCCGGTCGAAGGACGTGCCCGCGCGCCTGTCGAAGGGGCCGTGGAATACGCTGCCATGGCTGCTCGGATCCTTCGCGCTCGGCCTGGCCCTGTTTTCACTGGTGCCGGCCGGTCTGATGTCGGGCGCGTTCGCCGTGTTCTGCGCGGTGCTGATCGCCGTCGGCGCGCTGGCCATGACGGTCGGCGCGGCGCAAGGCGGGCCGATGAAGCATGCGATCGCGGGCCTGCTGCATCTCGCATTCCATCCGCGCCAGGAGCGCTTCGCGGCGTCGCCCGAGTCGTACACCGGAAACGGCACCGCCACGCCGCCGACCGCGCTCAAGCTGCCCGACATCGAGCACCGGGAGTATGGCGTCGCCAAGCCGGTCGAGTTCCGCTGGAACCAGTTGCTGAGCTTCGACGCGTGCGTGCAGTGCGGCAAGTGCGAGGCCGCATGTCCGGCGTTCGCTTCGGGCCAGCCGCTGAACCCGAAGAAGCTGATCCAGGATCTTGTCGTCGGGATGGCGGGCGGCTCCGATGCCGCGTACGCAGGCAGCCCGACCCCCGGCATTCCCGTCGGCCGGCATCGCGGCGAGCCGAACGGCCCGATCGTATCCGGCCTGATCGAGGCACAGACGTTGTGGTCGTGCACCACCTGCCGCGCTTGCGTGCAGGAGTGCCCGATGCTGATCGAGCACGTCGATGCGATCGTCGACATGCGCCGCAACCAGACGCTTGAGCATGGCACCGTGCCGGGCAAGGGCGCAGAAGTGCTGGCCAACCTGCGCGAAACCGGCACGATGGGCGGCTACGATACCGCTGCGCGCTATGACTGGTCGGTCGACCTGAATGCGCCGGTGGCGCAGCCGGGCAAGACGGTCGACGTGCTCATCGTCGCCGGCGAAGGCGCGTTCGACATGCGCTACCAGCGCACGCTGCGCGCGTTCGTCAAGGTGCTGAACCAGGCGGGCGTCGACTATGCGGTGCTCGGCGAGGTGGAGACCGACACTGGCGATGTCGCGCGCCGCCTGGGCGACGAGGCGACCTTCCAGCAGCTGGCCAAGCACCTGATCGGCACGCTCGGCACGCTGTCGTTCCGCCAGATCGTGACGGCCGATCCGCACGTGATGCACAGCCTGCGCAACGAGTACCGCGCGCTGGGCCTGCGCGTCACGGTCAAGCATCACACGAGCTATCTGGCCGAGCTTGCGTCGAGCGGGCTGATCGCGCCGAAAGCGGTCGAGGCGCTGCGCGATAAGCGCATCACCTATCACGATCCCTGCTATCTCGGCCGCTACAACGGCGAAACCGAAGCCCCGCGCAAGCTGCTGAAGACGATCGGCATCCAGGTGGTCGAGATGGAACGCAACGGCATGCGCGGCCGCTGCTGCGGCGGCGGGGGTGGCGCACCGTTGACGGATATTCCTGGCAAGCAGCGCATTCCCGACATCCGCATCGCCGACGCGCGCGCGGTGGGCGCGGACGTGGTCGCGGTGGGATGCCCGAACTGCACGGCGATGCTGGAAGGCGTGGTCGGCCCGCGCCCTGACGTGCTCGACGTGGCTGAACTGGTCGCCGCCTCGCTGGAGTGAATCGATGAACACGACTAAACGAATCGACCCGCGCCGGCCGTTCATCATCACGGCGGCGGGCCTCAGGCGGATCACGCTGGGCGAGTCCGGCAGCGCGGACGCAAGCGCCGCGCACTGGCCTGCGCACGGCCACGCAGCCGAGGCGGCAAAACCGCGGCGGATGGTGAAGGAGCCGCGCCATGTGCTGCTCGTCGCCGCGCACAGCGAACGCGGCGCGCTGGACGAGCATGCGCGCCAGGCAGTCGCGGCGGCCGCGCTGCTCGCCGATGCGCAGACCGAAGTGGTGCTGATGGTATTCGGGGAACTGAAGGACGACGCGGCGGAGCTCGGCGTCGACAAGCTTATCGAGCTGCCCGAGTTCGACCGGCGCACGTTCGCGCCAGACAGCGAGCTGCGGGCACTGCAGGCGTGCGCGACGGCGCTGTCGCCCCGGCATGTCTTCCTGCCCGACAACGCGAACGGCGACGGCGATCTCGGCCGACGATACGCGGCTGCGGCGGGCGCCAGCGTCGCGACGGAAGTGGTCGAGATCGACGCGCGGCACGTCGGCGTGTATGCGCACGCCAAGCGTGCGTTCGCGACCCGTGCGCTGCCCGAGGTCATCTTGCTCGCGCCGGGGGCGGTTGACACGAAGCTGCCGTTCACCGGCGCGGGCGAGCGCCTGTCCGGCGAATTCCTGCACGCCAGGGGAGGGACGCAACTGTATCGCGACCTCGGTGTCGAGGAAATCGATGCCGCCCAGGTCGCGCTGGAGGAGGCGGACTTCATCGTGGCGGCCGGCAACGGCGTGACCGACATCGGCGCGTTCGAGCGGCTCGCGGGCGCGTTCGGCGCCGCGATCGCCGCCAGCCGTGTCGCGGTCGACAACGGGCATTTCACGCGTGACAAGCAGGTCGGCGCGACCGGCAAGACGGTCGAGGCCAGCGTCTACATTGCGTTCGGCATCTCCGGCGCGGTGCAGCACCTGCAAGGCATCAAGGACTGCCGTCACGTGATCGCAGTCAATCTGGACGGCAGCGCGCCGATCGCCAAACGCGCGAACCTGACCATCGTCGGCGACGCGCAGGCGACGATCGCCGCACTGTTTGAGCAGGTCGAGGCCGCGCGTCCCGCACGGGGACAGCAGCCGGCCGCAGCCCGTCCCCGGGAAGCCGCAGGAGCCGCAGCATGAACGCCCCCACACAAGTGCAACGTATCGCGGTGCTGGTGTCCGTCGGCCGCCATCCGGTCAGCGGCGCGCCGCGCTACAGCCGCAACGACGCCGCCGCGCTCGAGCTCGGCCGCGGCCTCGCGGAAAAATATCGCGCGCAGCTCGCCGTGATTCACGCGGGCGACGCCGCCGATCCCGCGCTCAACGACTACCTGGCGCTCGGCGCGAGCGAAGTCCAGGTGCTCGCTTGCGCGGGTGGCGAAGACGCCGCGCGCGCGCTTGCCGCCCACGTGAAGGACTATGACCTCGTGCTGACCGGCACCCGCGCCGAGGGCGCGTACGACACAGGGATGTTGCCCTACCGCGTTGCCGCGGCGCTCGGCCGGCCGCTGGTCGGATCGGCCGTCGACGTCGACATCGCCGGTGGTCGCATCGCCGTGCGGCAGTTCCTGCCGAAGGGCCTGCGCCGGCGCGTCGATGCCACGCTGCCCGCGGTGGTGGCCGTACATCCGCTCGCGAACGCCCAGCCCCGCTATGCGTACGCGCGATTGCGCGCGGGCACGATCCGGCCGGTGCCTGCGGCGCGATGTGAAGATGGCGCCGCCGCCGCATGGACGCTCGGCACCGTCGAGCGCAAGCCGGTCCGGCTGGCCGCCGCCGAGAAGCGTTCCGGGCATGCCCGGATGCTGTCGGCGACGACGACCGAGAGCCGCGGCGGGAACGTCGTAAATGGTGGGACTTCGGTCGAAAAAGCACAAGTGATCCTCGCCTACTTGCGCGAGCATCAACTCATCGACTACTGACACGTTGCCGGTCTGTCGGCAAGCAACCAGGGATGCAGGAAATCCGGAGCAAACAATGAAAGTATCGGCAGACATTCGCGCGCTGGTGGAGCGGCGCAAGGCGGGATACAGCCTCGAGGCGCCTTTCTATCTGAGCGAGGAGATTTTCGCGCTGGACATGGAGGCGATCTTCCGCAAGCACTGGATCCAGGTGGCGGTCGAGCCTGACGTGCCAGAGCCGGGCGATTATGTGACGGTCGAACTCGGCCACGACTCGATCCTGATCGTGCGCGACGATGACATGCAGGTCCGCGCGTTCCACAACGTCTGCCGCCATCGCGGCGCGCGGCTGTGCAACACGGACAAGGGCACGGTCGGCAACATCGTCTGCCCGTATCACAGCTGGACCTACAACCTGAACGGCGACCTGATGTTCGCCGAGCACATGGGCGAGAAGTTCGACCGCTGCAAGCACAGCCTGAAGTCCGTTCACGTCGAGAACCTTGCCGGCCTGATCTTCGTCTGCCTCGCGGACGAGCCTCCAGCCGACTTCGCGGCGATGCGCGCTGCCATGGAGCCGTACCTGCTGCCGCACAACCTGGCGGACACCAAGGTCGCCGCGCAGATCGATGTGCTCGAGAAAGGCAACTGGAAGCTCACGATGGAGAACAACCGCGAGTGCTATCACTGCGTGGCGAACCATCCGGAGCTGACCATCTCGTTGTACGAGTACGGCTTCGGCTATCAGCGTTCGCCCGCCAATGCCGAGGGCATGGAAGCGTTCGAGCGCACCTGCATCGAGCGTGCCGCGGAATGGGAAGCGATGAGCCTGCCGTCGGCGGAGATCGAGCAACTGCTCGACACCACCGGCTTCCGTACCCAGCGCCTGCCGCTCGACCGCAGCGGCGAATCGCAGACGCTCGACGCCAGGGTAGCTTCGAAGAAGCTGCTCGGCAAGTTCGAGCAAGCCGACCTGGGCGGGCTCTCGTTCTGGACGCAGCCGAACTCGTGGCATCACTTCATGAGCGATCACATTGTCACGTTCTCGGTGATCCCGCTGTCGGCCGGCGAAACGCTGGTTCGCACCAAGTGGCTGGTCCACAAGGATGCGCAGGAGGGCGTCGATTACGACGTGAAGAACCTGACCGCGGTGTGGAACGCGACCAACGACCAGGATCGCGCGCTGGTTGAGTACTCGCAGTGTGGCGCGGGCAGCAGCGCGTACGAGCCCGGCCCGTATTCGCCGTTCACCGAAGGCCTGGTCGAGAAGTTCTCGGCCTGGTATATCGGCCGGCTGGCCGAGCAGATCGGCGCGTAGGCGCAACAGCGGAGGCAGACATGATGCGCGATGCGGTCTTTACCGAGCCAGCGGACAGCCGGGTGACCCGCCCGGCGTTCTGGAGCGCGCTCCCCGAGCGCTGGACGAGCGAGGTCGAGGAGACGCTCGTGTGCTGCCACGTGCGGCAGGAAACCCACGACGTGAAGAGTTTCTTCTTTCGCTCGCCGGAGGGGAGGGCGTTCGTGTTCGAGCCGGGGCAGTTCATCACGCTCGAGCTGGATATCGAGGGCGAGACGATAAATCGCTGCTACACGATCTCGTCGTCGCCGGCGCGGCCGCACACGATCTCGATCACGGTCAAGCGCGTGCCGGGCGGCAAGGTGTCGAACCGGCTGCATGACCATCTGAAGCCGGGGGCGTCGATCCGCGTGCTCGGCCCGGCCGGCGAGTTCACGTGTGCGCGCCATCCGGCGCGCAAGTACCTGTTCCTGTCCGCGGGCTCGGGCATCACGCCACTGATGTCGATGAGCCGGGCGCACCACGATCTCGCCGAGGATCGGGACATCGTGTTCGTGCACAGCGCGCGCACGCCGGACGACATCATCTTCGCGCGCGAGCTCGATCTGATCGCGGCAAGCCATGCGAACTTCCGCACGTCCTTTGTCTGCGAGCGGGTTGGCGCGCGCACCAGCTGGCCGGGCGTGACGGGCTTCCTGTCGCTGCCGTTGCTCAAGCTGATCGCGCCGGATTTCATGGAGCGCGAGATCTTCACGTGCGGGCCGGCGCCGTACATGCAGGCGGTGCGCGGTCTGCTCGACGAGGCGGGCTTCGAGCGCAGCCGCTACCACGAGGAGAGCTTCTCGTTCGAGACACTGACCGCAGAGGCCAACGAGCCGGTCGCCGATACCGCCGCGGCGGCAAACGACGAGGCGGGGTCGGCGCAGTTCAATGTCAGCTTCGCCAGGAGCCAACGCGAGATCCTCTGCGGCGCGGGGCAGCATGTGCTCGACGCGGCGCGCCAGTCTGGCGTGCGGCTGCCGGCGTCGTGCACGCAGGGGATGTGCGGGACCTGCAAGGTCAGGCTGGTTGCCGGGCAGGTCGAGATGAAGCACAACGGCGGCATCCGCCAGCGCGAGATTGACCAGGGCATGGTGCTGCTGTGCTGCAGCAAGCCGCTGTCGGATCTCGTGATCGATAAATAAGACTGGACGCCTGCCAGGCGGGTGGCGCAGCACGATGTCCGTCGCAATGCCTGGCCAGGGCAACGACGATTCTAACTAAACGGGGCGCTACCGCTCCGACCACTGGAGGTATGCCATGAAGCTCTTTGCAAAGGTGTTTTGGGCCGGCGCAGCGTCGGTGATGATGACATGGAGCGCGCTGGCGCTGGGGGATGCCAAGCCGACCTTGAAGATAGGCTACGTCGAGGGTTGGGACGACAGCGTCGCGACGACGAATGTCGCCGCACGGATCATCGAAAAGAAACTGGGGTACCCAGTGCAGCTGGTGCCGGTCGCGGCGGGCGTGATGTGGCAGGGCGTCGCGCGCGGCGATCTCGATGCGACGCTGTCCGCCTGGCTGCCGGTGACGCAGGGCGCGTACTGGGATCAGTTCAAGGCCAAGGTTGTCAATCTCGGACCGAACTTCACTGAGGCAAGGATTGGCCTGATCGTTCCCGCGTCGGTGAGCGCGAAGAGCATCGATGACCTGAACGCGCAGAAGACGGCGTTCGAAGGCCGCATCGTTGGCATCGATGCCGGTGCCGGCGTGATGCGCAAGGCTTCCGAGGCGATCAAGAGTTATGGGCTCAGTTATTCGCTGATGCCGAGCTCGGGCAGCGCGATGACGGCCGAGCTGGCGCGCTCGATGAACGCGAACAAGCCAGTGATCGTCACGGGCTGGGCGCCGCACTGGATGTTCGCGAAGTGGAAGCTGCGTTTCCTGGAGGATCCGAAGAAGGTGTTTGGCGATGCCGAGCATGTCGATAACATCGTGAACCCGGGCCTGGAGACGAAGGCCAAGCCGGTTGTCGTATTCCTGAAGAGGTTCCAGTGGAAGCCGGGCGAGATCGATAGCGTGATGCTGGCGATCCAGAGCGGCACCAAGCCCGATGCGGCCGCCGATGCGTGGATCGCCGCGAATGCGGAACGCGTGAATGCATGGGTGGAGGGCGCGCAATAATTCGGCACGCGACCCAAGGAGACAGTATGCGCCGGCCACGATTGCATCGCGATCGTGGCCGGTGTGCATTGAGCTTACTGAAACACGACTGTCCGGTCCCCGTTCAGGAACACCCGTCGTTCGATGAACGCCTTGACGGCGCGCGCCAGCGTGATGCACTCAACGTCGCGCCCGACGGCAAGCAGCTGGTCCGGCCGGTACGAATGATCGACGCGCTCGACGACCTGCTCGATGATCGGGCCTTCGTCGAGATCGTCGGTGACGAAATGCGCGGTCGCGCCAATCAGCTTGACGCCGCGTGCATGTGCCTGGTGATACGGCTTGGCACCCTTGAAGCCGGGCAGGAACGAGTGGTGGATGTTGATCGCGCAATTGGCCAGCCGGGCGCTTGTCTGTGGCGAGAGCACCTGCATGTAGCGCGCAAGGATGACCAGCTCCGCGTCGCTTGACTCGAACAGGTCCAGCCATTGCGCTTCCTGCTGCGCCTTGGTTTCGGGCGTGATGGGAAAGTGCCGGAACGGCAGGTCATGCTGCCGCGCGAGCGGCTCCAGGTCGGGATGGTTGGATGCGATCCCAACGATGTCCATCTTCAACTCGCCCATGCGCCAGCGGAACAGCAGGTCCGCGAGGCAATGCTCGAGCTTCGACACCATGATCAGCACCTTCGGGCGCGCGTACGCGTCGTGGATTGCCCATTGCATGCCGAAGCCTTCCGCTATCGGCGTGAACTCCTGGCGCAACACGTCGACGCGCAGCGCTTGTTCGCGCGTCGGATGGAAGACGCAGCGCAGGAAGAAGCGGTTGCTCAGGTCGTCGTCGAAGACGGTCAGTTCATCGATGTAGCAGCGGTGATGCTCGAGCAGGCCGACCACGGCGGCGACCTGGCCGGGTGCGCTCGGGCACGACAGGGTCAGGATGAATTGTTGTGAACGTGACAGCGCGTCCATGCGATTCCTCTGTTGGGTTGAATGGCGCGGCGCGCGCAGCGTGCGCACGCATACCATGCGCGAAGTAGAGCAGGAGGAATGGCGGCCCGGATAGAACCGAAGCGCCGCGTGCATGGTATCGGCCCGTCATGCCGGAGCTTGCGGTGCGGGATGCTGTTGTCACGAACCGGAAAGGGACATGGGGCGCTTCAGAACCATTCCGCGTCGTTTGTGAACAGGCGGCGCCAGAGATCAGTTTCCGTTGTTTGCCGTTGTCGCATTTCTGCAAGCGCTTGTCGGAATTCGTCGGCAGGCGGGGGCCTTTTCTGGCAACTATGTAGGTATCGCGCAATTGCGCTTGTGATGCGACGGATCAGGTTTGCCGAGGGCATTCCAGGAAAACGGTAGCAATACGCCGGCAACGCTCCCCGGACGAGAGGGAAACGCAGCAAGGCATTGCTATGTGATGTGTGAGTCCCCGCAGGATCAGGAGAAGATTTCGATGGATAGTCCAAAGGTCGTGGTCGAAGGTCTGTGCAAGGTATTCGGAAGCAATCCGAAGCAGGCGCTCGATATGCTCGCATCCGGTTCAACGAAAGACGAAGTGTTCAGGCGCACCGGCCAGGTCGTCGGCGTGCACAACGTGTCGTTCGAGGTGCAGGAAGGCGAAATTTTCGTGCTGATGGGCCTGTCAGGCTCCGGCAAGTCGACGTTGATCCGTCTCGTGAACCGGCTCGTAGAACCGACCGCCGGCAAGGTGCTGATCGGTGGCCGCGACGTGGCGGCCGTAAGCTGCTCGGAACTGATCGCGCTGCGCCGCACGGACATGAGCATGGTGTTCCAGTCGTTCGCGCTGATGCCTCAGCGCACCGTGCTTTCGAACGCCGCATTCGGGCTGGAGGTGGCTGGCGTGAGCAGGAAGGAGCGCGAGCGCCGTGCCATGGATGTGCTTGAGCAGGTCGGCCTGGCGACGTTTGCGCAGAAGCTGCCGCGCGAGTTGTCGGGCGGCATGCAGCAGCGCGTCGGCCTTGCGCGCGCGCTTGCCGTCAACCCGTCTCTGATGATCATGGACGAGGCGTTCTCCGCGCTCGATCCGCTCAAGCGCAAGGAAATGCAGAACGTGCTGCTGCAGCTGCAGAAGGAGCATCGGCGCACCATCATGTTCGTGTCGCACGACCTGGAGGAAGCGCTGCGTATCGGCAGCCGGATTGCGATCATGGAAGGCGGCCGCCTGGTGCAGGTCGGCACGCCGCAGGAAATCATCGCGAGGCCGGCCGACGACTACGTCCGCACGTTCTTCGACGGCATCGACACCAGCCGCTACCTGACCGCCGGCGACCTGATGCAGACCGACGCCGTGCCGACCGTGTCAAAGCCAGATGCCGCGAGCATCGCACGGACGCTGAACGGCCACGCCGGCTATGCCTTTGTGCTCGATGCCCAGCGCAAGGTCCGTGGCTGCGTCATGCGCGACGCTGCGCCGGACGTGCGGCCGGTCGAAAGCATCCGGTGCGATGCGTCGCTTGAACACGTCGTCGAGCGCGTCGTCGCGAGCCCGAACGCGCTGCCGGTCGTCGACCACGACGGCTGCTACTGCGGCTCGGTCGACCGTGCCGTCATCCTGAAAGCCATCACGCACCACTCGCGAGGTAACCATGTCTGAAATGCTTCCGCTCGGCCGCTGGGTCGACCAGTCTGTCCACTACCTGCTCGATCACGACGCGGCGACGTTCGACGCGATCGGGCGCGCGATCGAGGGGCTTGCCGCAATGATCGAGCGCAGCCTGCAGGCGGTGCCGATGTGGCTGATGATGGCGATCTTCATCGGCATCGGCCTCTGGCGCGTCGGTTGGCGCTTCGCGCTGTTCACGGCCGCGTCGCTGTTCGTGATCTTCGCGACAGGGTTCTGGGACCAGACCGTCATCACGCTGGGCCTCACGCTGTCGTCGACCATCATCAGCCTGCTGCTCGGGATTCCGCTCGGCATCTGGGCGGCGAAGAGCAGGGTGGTCGCGGCCGTCGTGCGTCCGATCCTGGACCTGATGCAGACCATGCCGGCGTTCGTCTACCTGATTCCCGCCGCGATGCTGTTCGGTCTCGGCCGCGTTCCGGGCATCCTGTCGACGGTGATCTTTGCGATGCCGCCCGCGGTGCGCCTGACGAGCCTTGGCATCCGCCAGGTGAACATGGAGATCGTCGAGGCCGGCCAGGCGTTCGGCTGCACGCCTTGGCAGCTTCTGTACAAGGTGCAGTTCCCGAACGCGCTGCCTTCGATCATGCAGGGCGTCAACCAGACGATCATGATGGCGCTGTCGATGGTGATCATCGCCTCGATGGTTGGCGCGGGCGGCCTGGGCAACGAGGTGCTTGCGAGCATCCAACGTCTGGATATCGGCCTGGGCTTTGAAAGCGGCCTGTCGGTCGTGCTGCTGGCAATTGTCCTCGACCGCATCACCGAGAGCTTCGGCCGCGCGCCGGGCACGGCGAAGGCGCCGCTGTTCTGGGGGCTCAGGCAACTGTTCGGCGCCAAGGCCACGACAGCGCAAGCCTGATCCCGGGGTCATCCGTTCGCCAGGAGAGCCATGTGAGGTCCGTTGCCGCCGTACCAGCTGACAGCGCTTCACCGTCAATGTCGTCCCTCGCGCATTTCGGCTTCCTGGCGCTGCCTGAGTTCTCGATGATCGCGTTCTCGAGCGCGGTGGAAGTGCTGCGCATGGCGAACTATGTCGGGCGCGCCGAGCATTACACGTGGTCGGTCTATTCGCCAGACGGCGCGCCGGTGCACGCGAGCAACGGCATCGTGGTACGGCCGACGCGCGCATTGGATGGGACGAGACTGCCGGATGTGATGATCGTCTGCGGCGGCATTCGCATCCGCGACGTTTTCGACGACGGCACGCGTGCGGTGCTTGGCCGACTCGCCGGGCAGGACATTCCGCTCGGCGGCATCTGCACGGGTGCCTATGCGCTGATGGCGAGCAGGCTGCTTGACGGATACCGCTGCGCCGTGCATTGGGAGAACCGGTCCGCACTGCATGACGAGTTCCCGCTGGTGCATTTCGCCGACGAGCTGTTCGTCATCGACCGTGACCGGCTTACCTGCACGGGCGGCACCGCACCGATCGACATGATGTTGAATCTCGTCGGTCTGCGCTTCGGCCGGCAGCTTGCCACGCAGGTCTCTGAACAGTTCATTCTCGAGCGGATCCGCAGCGCGACCGATCCGCAGCCGATCCCCGTCGATGCGCGGGTTGGCCTCTCGCGCGCGGAGCTGATCGAGGTGGTGCGGCTGATGGAGGCGAACTTAGAGGAACCGCTGTCGCTCGATGAGCTGGCGCGGCTTGTGCGGCTGTCGCAGCGGCATCTGCAGCGGATGTTCAAGCTCTATCTGAATGTGTCGCCGACCCACTATTACCTTACCCTGCGCCTGAAGCGCGCGCGCGACCTGCTGCGCACGACCAACGCGTCAATCGCCCGTGTGACGACCGTGTGCGGATTCCATTCGCCGTGCCATTTCAGCAAGGCATACCGCGCGCTGTTCGGTCATGCGCCCAGCCACGAACGCCGGCCGCCGGGACGATGACCGGCGGCATGCTCCAACTACTGACTTCGACATGCTGATGAGCCAGACGATCTCGCACACGCTGCGCACTCCACTGTATGAGCGTCACCGTTTCTTCCATGCTCGTATGGCCGATGTTTGTGGCTGGGAGCTGCCGACCGCCTATGGTTCTCAGATCGAAGAGCACCACACCGTACGCGAGGATGCCGGTATGTTCGACCTTTCGCACATGTGCGTGGTCGACATACACGGGACGGATGTTCGAATGTTTCTTGGCAAGCTTCTCGCCAACGACATCGGCAAACTTAAAACGCAAGGCAAGGCACTTTATTCGTGCATGCTTAACAACGAAGGCGGTGTGATCGATGACCTCGTTGTTTACTACCTGGACGATGAGTACTTCCGCATCGTCTTGAACGCGCACACCGCAAGCGGCGATATTCAATGGATCCGCTCGCAGATCGTTGCCACGAACAGCTCGGTGACTCTTGTCCCCCGACGCCAGGATCTGGTTACGGGCGATGCAGAGCCGCTGGCAATTATCGCGGTGCAGGGTCCCAATGCTCGGGAAAAGGTGTTTCGAGCGATTCCATCAGCGCACACCGCTGAAAAGGTAAGGCCGTTCAATTCCATCACCGTTCACGACGCTGCAGTGGGCGAATTGATGTTGGCGCGAACGGGGAAAACCGGCGAGGATGGTTTCGAATTGATCATGCTGGCAAAGCATGCTGCTCAAGTGTGGGACAAGCTGAGGTCGGCTGGCATCCATGCAACAGGCCTGGACGCATGGGAGACCCTTCGGCTCGAGGCGGGCATGCACCTGAACGGGCGGGACATGGATCCACAGACCTCGCCCTTCGATGCGGGTTTAGGCTGGAGTGTCGATCTTGGGTCGGAGCGCGATTTTGTCGGCAAAGCAGCGCTGTGCGCTCGCCGCCAGACCCAGAAGTTCGTCGGGCTCGCCTTTGAGGGCGCCGCGGTAGCTCGCACGCAAAGCCCAGTGACGAATCACCAGGGAGAGGTGATCGGGAAGGTCACCAGCGGAACGTATAGTCCGACACTTCGATTCGCCATCGCGTTGGCGCTGATTTCCCCTGACATCGAGTTCGGCTCGTATGTGAGTGTTGATGTCTACAACAACAGGATCTCTGCGAAAGTAGTCCGTCCGCCCTTCGTGCGAGACGGGAGTCCAGTGCAGCAACACGACCATGCATGACAACTTGCCAGAGCGCTTGCGCTCGCTCCTTTTCGTTCCCGCAGACAGTGACCGGAAGCTTGCGGCCTCGCTGAAGTCAACTGCGGATGGCCTAGTGTTCGACCTCGAGGATGCCGTGCCCGAACAAGGAAAGGACGACGCACGGTCCCGGCTGGTCGGCTTCCTCGAACAGCACCGCAGCTCAATGCACTCGGCCTTGCTGGTGCGTGTCAATGGTCTGGCGTCCGGCCATATCCTGCGCGACCTGGCCGCCGTAATCCCGCACCGGCCCAGCGCGATTGTGCTGCCGAAGTGCCGTAGTGTCGATGACGTGCACCGCCTCTGCGACTTCCTCGCGGCTTTTGAATGTGCGCTATTGGATGATGGCTGGAAAGTCTCTATCATCGCGATGGCAACCGAATCGTCCGAAGGTGTGTTCGGACTGTCGTCGTATCGCAATGCGCCCATGCGCCTGCGTGCGCTGATGTGGGGCGTGGATGACCTTGCGGCCGACCTTGGCGCATTCTCATCGCATATCGGCAAGGAGCTGAGTGCGCCGTTTTCCGTGGCTCGTACCATGTGCCTGATGGCGGCGGCCCAGGCGGGTATTGACGCCATCGATGCTGTCAGCACACGCCTGACCGACCCGGTGCAGATCGGAGAAGAAGCGGCGCAGGCGAAGCGAGACGGATTTTCGGCCAAGGCTGCAGCGCATCCTTCTCATATTGAAGCCATCAATCAGGCGTTCTTGCCGCAGGAAGAGGAGATACGCTGGGCCAGCCAGGTGGTCGAGGCGTTCTCAAGGGTCGGCGCTTCGGGTGTGGCCAGGTTAGGAAATGCAATGATAGATCGGCCCCACCTTCGCCTGGCACATCGTATCCTGTGTCACATTGAGGAGAACTGAGCTATTGGACAGCATGGGAGGGCGGCTCTTGTCACAAAACTGGATGGGCTCGGTTCGCGCAAGGTTCGCTGTACAAGCGCCTCGCCGATTCACCTGGTCGCTGGAGTTGAACAAATGATCAGTGTTGCTCGACGGTTGCTCGTTCCTGGCCTGAGCGCCATGTTGCTGTGCGTCGCTTGCAGCCAGTCTTATGGGCAACAGGTTGTCAAGATCGGCGTGTCCAGTCCTCTTACCGGAATCAATGCAGCCAATGGCAAGGATATGGAGAGCGGTGTTCGCCTCGCTGTCGAGGAAGCCAATTCGCAGCGCATCAAGCTGGACGGCCAGGACGTCCGTTTCGAGCTCGATTCGGTGGACGACCAAAGTGACCCGCGCATCGGCGTTCAGGTCGCGCAGAAACTTGTCGACGATGGGGTGACCGTGGTTGTCGGGTATTACAACTCAGGCGTCGCCCTCCCGTCCGCGCCAATTTTCGCCAGGGCAGGCGTCCCGGTGATCCATCCGGCGGCGACCAATCCGACCATCACGCATCAAGGCCTGAATACCGTCTTCCGCATCATTGCGACTGATACGCAAAACTCCGGTAACGCGGGGAAGTACGCGGTTAAAGTCATGAAGGCGCAGCGCATTGCCGTGATGGATGACCGAACCGCATTCGGCCAGGGGGCAGTGGACGAGTTCAAGAAAGCCGTCGCCGCTGCCGGCGGCAAAATCGCGATAGCTGAATACACCAACGACAAGGCGGTCGAGTTCAGCGCGCAGCTCACGAATATCAGGGCCGCCAACGCCGACCTCCTGTTCTTCGCCGGCCTGGACAACCAGGCGGCGCTCATCACGAAGCGGATGAGGGAGCTCGGGATGCGCACCCAGTTCGTCGGGAGCGGGGGCATCGCCGACAGTATCTTTCTAAATGTCGCTGGTCCCGCTGCGGAGGGCGCGATGGCCTGGGAATATGGACGCCCAATCGAAACGCTGCCGCAAGGCAAGGTCTTCATGCAGAAATTCAGGAAACGCTTCCGTACCGACAGCCTCATCTATGCGCCCTTCGCATACGACGCCGCGTGGGTAGCTATCAACGCGATGAAGCAGGCAAAGTCCGCGAAGCCAGTCGAGTTCATGTCGGCGCTCCAGGCAACGCAATACGAAGGCATCACGGGGAAGATTGCCTTCGATGCGAACGGCGACTTGAAGCATCCGACCTCGACGCTCTATCAGGTCAAAGGTCGCCGCTGGGTTCCGGTAACGACGATTGGGGCCGAATGAAGTGACGTTTCCCTTTTACGTGAGGGAAGTGTTAGGAGCCTTGAGGTATCGGGCGGGGTTTGGGCGGCCTGTTGATGATGGAGTGGGAAATCGGGGGCAAGGTCAGCATACTCAACGTCATCGCGTAGCATGTGATGAGCGGCGGTGAGCATGGAGGCGGCCACTGCGAGAATGGCCCTCTCGGCGCGCGGCGGCCCTTGATGCGCAGGATCTGGGCGCGCAGATTGCTGGTTTGACCCGTACCGCAGTCCAGGCAACCGTCATCAAAGCGATCTTGAGCCAGGTGCAGCTCTTGCGCACCGCTTGCCGGCGCTCTCGTCGTTGCGCGGGCACAGGCCATCCCAGGACATCAGGTGGCCGGCATCGGAAATGCGCGTCATGTCGAGGCCGATCTCCGCCAACAGGGCCTGAGCGGTCAAGTCACTAACTCCGAGGATCGTGGTCAGCAGGCAGGCGCTATATTGGATGGGCACCCACGATGGCATCGAGTTCGGACAACGTGTCGGCGCAGCGGGGATAGGGCACGTGCATGGAGACTCTTGCCAGAGTCAACGGCATCGGTAGCAGCCCTCGTTGTCGAAATCTACTAGACGCGTTCCGGGGTGTCACCACCCGTGGGCGCAATTCGGGGTGCTCGCAGGGTTGCGGGATCCAACTAATGAACGGGCTCGGGGCACCGAGAACGGGCCGACCTCGTTGCCGGTACCAGATGGCATCGGCATCCTGCGCTCTTTCCCGTCCCGAGTATCGCGATCACTGCCGGCTGTCGACTCGCCGCTGCTACATCACGCGGTCGGCATGCTGCGTCCGGGCGATGTGCCGGTGAATCTACCGGCTTCCGCCGAAGGCCAAGTGTTCAATGTGGCCGCCTTGATGGTGCAGAACCGGCCGACTCGCCTACTTGCGATCAAGGATCGGAAAGGTCGGGCCGGAGCGGTACGCCATGGGCAATACTGCGGAAACGAAATGGCTCTCGTTCTCTGTGGCGAAGTCGATTTCCTCTGTCCTGCTTATCCCAGTTTCACCATTCGCACGTAACAAGATGCGTGGGGATTCTACAACCTTCTTCTACTGGCACCTAGTTGGCCCCTGACCGCAAGGTCAAGCCATGAAGCCACGCCTTGGATGCTCGCAAACCGTTGTTGCTATTGGCCTTCCGCCCGGGTGTCGCGAGAGGAATGACTTGACAAAACAGATAGTCAGTCGCACGCCAGCGCAGACAGCGGCCCCGGCGCAGGCTGCGCGCTGGCGCGCGCGGCCGCCACCCGCGCGGCCGAGTCGTCCAGCTGCGCCAGCGTGCCGGCGTCGACCGGGACATGGGTGGCGCGGGCGGCGCGCCAGGCCCGTTCGGGCTCGCCCGGCAGGCGGATGCCATCCTGCCCGGGCTGCGGCCGCGAGGCCTTCATCCAGTCGGCGAACGCCGCCACCTCATGCCCGAACGACGTGCTGGTGCCCAGGCGCGCGGGATCGAACACGATCGCCAGCATGTTGTTCCAGACCGCATGCTCATGCCGCAGGGTTTCCGGGCGAATGGTGTGGCCGCCGGTGACCGCGGCGCCCAGCAGCTCGCACATCACGGCCAGCACATGGCCCTTGTGCTCGCCAAAGGGCCGCAGCGCGCCTTGCGGCGCGCCGTCGGCGGGGTACATCACGGCAGGGTCGGCGGTGGGCTCGCCGTGCGCGTCCAGCAGGCAGCCGGGCGCCACCGGCACGCCCTTGTTGTGGGCCACGCGCACCTTGCCCAGCGCAATCGCGCTGGTGGCGAAGTCCAGCACCAGCGGCGGCTCGCCCGCCACCGGCACGCCGATGGTGAACGGGTTGGTGCCATAGCGCGCATCGTAGCCGCCGTGCGGCGCCACGATGGGCTTGGACAGCACGTTGACGAAGTGGATCGAGATCATGCCGGCGGCGGTGGCCTGCTCGGCCCAGTGGCCCACGCGCCCCAGGTGGTGCGACTGCCGCAGGCCCATCACGCAGACGCCATGCTCGCGCGCGCGGCCGATGGCCATGTCCATGGCCTGCGCCGTCACCGCCTGGCCCATGCCGCGGTTGCCGTCCAGGCTCAGCATGCTGCCGGCATCGTGCAGCACGCTGGCCTGCTGGTTCAGTTGCAGCTCGTCGGCCTGCCAGGCCAGCACATAGCGCGGGATCATGCCGACGCCGTGCGAGTCATGCCCGCTCAGGTTGGCGCCGACCAGGTGGTCGGCCGTCAGGCGCGCCTCTTGCGCGCTACTGCCCGCGGCAAGCCAGAGATCGGCCACCCACTGGTGCAGGGCGGCGGTAGGGATTCGGTGTTCGCTCATATCGGCCTTGGCTAGGGATGAAAAAAAGCCCCGTGCCGTGTGACGGCAACGGAGCTTCATGATACGGCCGGTGCGAGCCCGGCGGCGCCGGTGTGGCCGGTGATCGGCTACTGCTTATTGGTGGAGGGCAGCTTCGGCAGGTGACTGGCCAAGGATTTCGCGGATACGGGCCAGGTAGGTATCGCCCACCGCGCGGTGCATGCGCGCCGACTCGGCCGCGAACTGGCGCCGGCTGGGCGGGCGAATGCCCAGGCTGCGGCAGATCGTTGACAGGTAAGGCTTGCGCTGGCCGCCCAAGCGCAGCGCCGCGGTCTGCAGCGCGGCATCGCCGATGCGCCCGCGCAGCCAGGCCAGCACCTGGCGGTCATAGTCGTTTTGCACACGGATCAGGTGTTCCATGGACGGGACTCCTACTGTTCATCTATACAGTTACTGTAAATATATACAGTATCCGGCGGGATGCAAGGAGTTTGTCCAGGAACACTTTGGCCGCGTGGCCAAGTCGGCTACAAGCCACCCAGGGCGTTCACGGTGAACGCCAGAATCCCCATGTTGAACAGAAACGCGGCCACGCAGTGGCCCAGGACCACCCGGCGCATGTGTGCGCCGGCGATGGTCACGTCCGAAGTCTGGAAAGTCATGCCCAGCGTGAAGCTGAAATAGAGGAAGTCCCAATAGCTGGGCTCCTGCACGCCCGGCACCTGCAGCCCGCCCCGGTCGCCGCTGGCGGTCTGGAGATAGAAGAGATGCGCATAGTGCAGCGTGAAAACGGTGTTGGCAAAAAGCCAGGACAGGATAAGCGTGGCGACGATCAGCGCAATGTCGGCCCAGTGCGGTGTCTCGGGGCGCGCGATCAGCGTCCCGATCGCAACCAGGATCACCATCGAAAGCAGCACGGTGATCGTGAGCAGCGCCACGCGGTTGGCATCGTTGTCTTGCGCCGTGCGCCGCATGGCCGCAGGATCTGCGCGCAACAGCGGCAGCGCGGCGCCAAGGAAGACAAGGGCCGCTAGATCGAAGCCGATCAGAAGTGCAATGCGTGGCTCTGCGCCGAGCGCACCCGCGGCGAAGGTCGCAACGATCAATATGGCCCCGCACAGCAGAAAGCGTGCGGGTGCAATGCGCTTGCCGATAGCGAAGCGGGCGGGTCTGTTCATAGGGCAGTCATCCGGGTGACCCTTCGTCAGGAAAGGAGGCTGGTCATGCGTGAATAGTATCCGTGCCGTCGCGCAGTTTGTAACGCTGCATGCGCCTTTCATTTGACGGTATCGGGGTTGATAATGGCCCTGTGCCATGACCGGCAAGGAGAGACGCCATGACCGAACGCTCTTCGTCCACGGATGAACCCGATCTTGCCCAGGGGGTACCGCTGGCTGATATCGCTGAAGGCGGCATGTTGACGGGCCAGGTTGGCGGCGAACCGGTCTTGCTCGTACGTCGGGCCGATGCGCTGTTTGCCATCGGTGCGACCTGTACCCACTATGGCGCGCCACTGGCGGACGGCCTGCTGGTCGGCGACACGATCCGATGTCCATGGCATCACGCCTGCTTCAGTCTTCGTACCGGCGAGGTCCTGGGGCCGCCCGCACAGGACGATCTGAAATGCTGGCGTGTGGAACAGCAAGACGGGAAGGCCTTCGTCCGTGAAGCGCTGCCGGCGGTGCGGCCACCGCGACTTGCCTCGACCCGACTCCCTGAATCCGTGGTGATTATCGGGGGCGGCGCGGCCGGGACTGCCGCGGTCGAAACCCTGCGGCGGGAAGGCTATAGCGGCCCCGTCACGCTGTTGAGCGCCGATCGCTCATTGCCGTACGACCGGCCGAATCTGTCGAAAGACTACCTCGCCGGGACGGCAAACGCGGACTGGCTCCCAATGCGGCCACCGACGTTCTACGCGGATCACGACATCGACGTGCGATCCGACAACCGTGTCGTCAAGCTCAGCCCTGCGCAAAAATCCGTCACGCTCTCGGATGGCAGCAACGTGAGCTACGGCGCGCTTTTGCTTGCCGTCGGTGCCGTGCCAATACGGCTCGACGTTCCTGGCGCATCGTTGCCGCACGTGGGCGTGCTCCGTACGCTGGCCGACTGCGACGCCTTGATCGCGCGTCTCGGCACGGCACGCCGATGCGTCGTGGTGGGCGCAAGCTTTATCGGGATGGAAGTCGCGGCAGCGCTGCGAACGCGAGGCCTTGAAGTGCATGTTGTCGCGCCCGAAGCGCATCCGATGGAGCGGGTCCTGGGTGCGGCGCTCGGCGACATGATCAAGACGCTTCATGAATCGCACGGGGTAACGTTTCATCTCGGGGCCACGGTGGCAGAGATTCAGCCGGATCGGGTGAAATTGTCGACTGGCGCGGAGCTGGCCGCCGATCTGGTCGTGACAGGGATTGGCGTTCGCCCCGACGTGGCCTTGGCGCAGGACGCTGGCCTCGCGCTGGACAAGGGTGTGGCAGTCGATGAATTTCTTCAGACGAGCGAACCTGGCATCTATGCCGCGGGCGATATTGCGCGCTGGCCCGACCCGGGAACGGGCCAGCGTATCCGCGTCGAACACTGGGTGGTCGCCGAGCGCCAGGGCGTGGTGGCAGCGCGAAATATCCTGGGACAGCGGCAACGCTTTGCGGCAGTGCCTTTCTTCTGGACCCAGCACTATGATGTGGCCATCAACTACGTAGGCCATGCGGAGCAATGGGATCGTTTTGATGTCGACGGCGATCCCGCCGCGCATGACTGTACGGTGACCTATTGGAGCAAGGACAAGCGGCTTGCGGTCGCCACAGTCGGGCGCGACCTGGCGAGCCTTCGGGCGGAGGCCGCGTTCGAGCAGGAGACGACAGGATCCGGGGCGTAATCGGCAACCTAGGCAATCCGCAGGCGTTCGGGATGTGAATAGACGACCAGGCTGCCACTGCGCACAAAACCGGCCAGTGTCACCGCCGTGGATTCCGCCATCCGCACGGCCAGCGCCGTTGGGCCGGACACCGCAGCAAGTATCCCGGCACCGATCGATGCCGTCTTGAGCACCATCTCGTAGCTGGCCCGGCTGGTGACGATCACCGCGCCACTCCTGGTATCCTCAGTGCCGCTTGCCAGTGCGCCTGCCAGCTTGTCGAGCGCATTGTGGCGCCCCACGTCCTCGCGCACCAGCACCAGCGTGCCGTCCGCGCGCAGCCATCCGGCTGCATGGGTCGCACCGGTATCACGCAGCAGCGTCTGGCGGTTGTGCAAGGCGGCGAACGCCGCGTCGAAAACTGACGGATCGAAGATGGCCGTGCTCTGCACCGGCTGCGGCATGCGCATGACGTCTTCAAGCGACTCGGTGCCGCACAGGCCGCAGCCCGTACGCCCCGCCAGCGCGCGACGCCGGGTCTTCAGCCTGGCGAAGGCGGCGGAGGCGATCTCTATCTTGACCGTCACGCCGTTCCCGCCGGCTTCCACGTCGATGCCGTAGATCTCGCACGCCTGGTTGACAATGCCTTCGCTGAGGCTGAAGCCGATCGCGAAGTCATCGAGATCGGCGGGCGTGGCCAGCATGACCGCATGCGAGATGCCGTTGTACTCCAGCGCGACCGGCACTTCTTCGGCCAGGTGGTCGTCTTCGGCCGTCACGGCGCCGTGACGCCAGCGCCTGACCGCGACCGTGCGCTGCGCCGGTACCTCTTCAATGCCGGCGCTACTGTCTTCAGCTGGCAAATCCCGCCTCATCGCCTCTCCGCGAAAATGAAACGCGGGCTGCCGGGTGGCCGCTTCGGCCTGACGTGGCTCATTGTGCTTTCCGTGCAGTCGCGGTCATGGAAGCCGCCTATCGACGCCACGGCCAAGGCCATGGTCGCGACGCCAGCAGTCCAGCCTACGACTAACCAGAATAGCCGGGTTCAGCGCGTTCGTCGCCCGGAGAAATCTCGCCTGCCTATTACGCTGGAATGCACCGGATAAGCGATTTTCTGCGCGCATCTTGCGATCGATTAAGCATGTGGTCGCGGTCGACGCACTATTTGTAACTGCTACTTGCTGAGCCGGAGGCCGAGTCTATCGTTATGAAAAGCTCGCATTGCGGCAGTACTCGGGCAACCGTTGCCTCCAGGGTGTCTGGAGCGGTTCACGTTCATGGAGCAGACATGGCTATTCGACGGGAAGTGCCAGGCATCAGGCCGTATGACGGACCCGCTGGTGGTTGGGGTGCGCTTCGCGCGACTACCCAGGCCATCCGCCTGCAAATGGATAGCGTCAAGGCGCCGATCACGCTGCTTCGCACCAATCAGCCCGACGGTTTCGATTGTCCGGGCTGCGCGTGGCCTGACAAAGAGCACAAGTCCACGTTCCAGTTCTGCGAGAACGGTGCCAAGGCCGTCACCTGGGAAGCGACCAGCAAACGGGTGCGGCCAGAGTTTTTTGAAAGCAACACTGTGGCGTCGCTGTTGCAACGATCGGATTTTGAACTGGAGGATATGGGCCGACTTACCCATCCGCTGGTCTACGATCGCGCCACTGACACGTTCCGGGCGGTCGATTGGGGTGCGGCGTTCGCTCGCATCGGTGAAATCCTGCGTGGGCTGTCGCCCGACCAGGTCGAGTTCTATACCTCAGGCAGGGCGTCGAACGAAGCAGCTTTTCTCTTCCAGCTGTTCGCGCGGGAATATGGCACGAACAACTTCCCCGATTGCTCGAACATGTGCCACGAACCCACCAGCGTGGGCTTGCCGCAGTCGATCGGAATCGGCAAAGGAACGGTGTCGCTGGAAGACTTCGACAGTTGCGAGCTCATCATCGCCATCGGCCACAATCCCGGGACGAATCACCCTCGAATGATGGGAACGCTTCATGAAGCCGCACGGCGCAACGTACCCATCGTCGTGTTCAATCCGCTGCGCGAGCGTGCGCTCGAACGGTTCGCGGATCCCCAGAACTGGCTTGAAATGGCGACTTACGGCTCGACCAGGATCGCCTCAACGTATTATCAGGTCGACGCCGGAGGCGACGCGGCCGCGCTCAAAGGGATCATGAAGGCCCTCCTGGCCATGGACGCGGCTCAGGGAGACATTCTGGACCGTGATTTCATCGCGGTGCATACCGAAGGTTTCGACGCATTTGCCGCGGACCTGGCAGCCACGTCGTGGGAAGACATCGAGAAGGCGAGCGGACTCACCCGTGCGGATCTTGAGCAGGTGGCAGACCTTTACGCGAAATCGAATGCGACGATCGTCACCTATGGCATGGGCGTCACCCAGCACGCCAAGGGCACTGCCAATGTCCGCCTGATTGCCGATCTGTTGTTCCTGCGCGGAAACTTTGGCAAGCCCGGCGCTGGTATCTGCCCATTGCGTGGCCATTCCAACGTGCAGGGAAATCGAACGGTCGGTATTACCGAGAGACCGACGGACAGCTTCCTTAAGCAGATCGAGGATGCCTTGGGGTTCAAGCCGCCGCAGACGCACGGACATGATGCCGTCAAGGCGATGCAGGCAATGATAGACGGCACGGCCAAGGCCCTGATTTGCCTGGGCGGAAACTTCGCGGTAGCGCTGCCCGATTCCGAGCAATCCTTTCCCGCGATGGGGAAGCTCGACCTGAGCGTCCATATTGGTACCAAGCTCAATCGCTCGCATCTGCTGGTGGCGAAGGAAACGTACGTGCTGCCGTGCATGGGCCGAACGGAACTTGATGTACAGGCGACCGGGCCACAATCGGTGACGGTCGAGGATTCGATGTCAATGGTCCACGCATCGGCCGGAAAGCTCACGCCGGCCTCTGAAGAGCTGCGTTCCGAGCCTTCAATCGTGGCCGGCATGGCCAACGCGACCATGCCGAACAGCAAGGTCCCATGGCTGGATCTGGTTGCCGATTATGACAAGATCCGCGACCTGATCGAAAAGACCGTGCCCGGCTTCGAAAACTTCAACGCACGCATCAGGACGCCGGGGGGCTTCCGCCTGCCGCTTCCGCCGACCGAGCGCAAGTGGCCGACGCCGACTGGGAAAGCCATGTTCTCCGTGTATGGCGGGGTGAAGGAAGACGCTGACGTGCTCGGCGGAGAAAATGTCCTGCGCCTGATGACGATCCGCAGCCACGACCAGTACAACACAACGATCTATGCGCTGGACGATCGCTATCGAGGCGTATTCGGCCGGCGCGATGTGCTGTTCATGCATGAAGACGACATGGCGGCGCGCGGACTGGAGCATGGCGACCTGGTCGACATCGAGACCATCGTAACCGGCAGGCAACTGCGCTTGAAGAAGATCACTGCGATCGCTTATGCAAATATCGCACGGGGTTCGGTGGCGGCGTATTACCCGGAGGCGAATGTGCTGGTGCCGCTGGACTACATTGACAAGGAAAGCGGAACGCCATCGTACAAGTCCATTCCCGTACGGGTGTTGCGTGCGGAGGTGACGTAACCCGGGGCGAGCTTCAGGCGACCTGGCAAAGCGCGGCTCGAGATCTGGCGTGGCCGCGGGAGGAGGGCATTGCCCAGCGACACGATACATGGATGACCTGAACCAGCAAGTCACTAAGCTCGTATGCAGTTCGTTCTGAGATAAAGCTTCCCCACAAGAAAAATCATGATCGTACGGCCAAAGAGAAACTGGTTCAGCATGCTGTTCGTATGGAGCGGGTCAGTATTGCAGGCCATCATTCCGCAGCTACTCTTCCTGGCTCTTGTCAGCGGCTTCGCTGTCCTGACCCAAGGGCGGATACTGGGCGAAAAGATTCCGCTCAATACCGCCCCTTTCACACTCTTTGGCGTGGCGCTGACCATCTTTCTTGCGTTCCGGAACAATGCCAGCTACGAACGCTTCAAAGAGGCACGCTACCTTTGGGGGCACGTGCTCATCGCCTCACGCTCGCTCACCTCGCAGATACTGTGTTACCTCCCCGAGGACCGCAGTGAGGATCGAATCCAGCTGGTCAATAGCCTGATTGCGTTTACCTATTCGCTAAAGCACGAGCTTCGCAAGACGGACCCGACCCACGATCTCGTTCGGCTTGTCGGGCACGACGCGATGGAGGCCTTGCGCTCAAAGCACTATCGGCCGACGGCAATCCTTAATGAGTTACGCCATAAACTCTCGCGCCTGCAATTTCGTGCCGTGATCTCGGAGAACAAGCTCTGGATGCTTGACGCCCAGATCAACGAACTGGCGACGACAGTCGGCGGGTGCGAGCGCATTGCATCCACCCCGATACCGTTTTCCTACGGGGTCCTGCTGCATCGCACCGTGTATGCCTATTGCATCATGCTCCCGTTTGGCCTGGTGGATTCGACGGAGCTGTTCACGCCAATCATCTGCGTCTTTGTCGCATACACGCTGATCGCGTTGGAAGCGATCGCCGACGAAGTTTCCGAGCCATTCAGCGAGGCGCCCAACGCACTGGCACTCGACGCCATCGCACGCAATATCGAGCGCTCGCTACTGGAGCTTTCCAATCGGGAGATCCCCGAGGAGAAATTACCGGACCGTCAGTATCAACTGACGTAGCGGGGGAGGCTGTAGTCAGCCGGCGCGCCGAAACGGGTTGCGCCGGCTCAATCAGCAACCACTACTTGCCGGGCGGGCAGCAGGGCCTTCGCTGTCCGCAAGCCCTTCAAGCAGGTCGGCCGACGGGACAAAGAACAGGCTGCCGGTGACTGCCTTGCTGAAGTCAAGCAGCCGGTCGTAATTGCCGGGCGGCAATCCGACGAACATGTTCTCGAGCATCTTCTCGATCGGCGCGGGCGAACGGGCGTAGCCGATGAAGTAGGTGCCGAACTCGCCCGCGCCCGGGCGCCCGAACGGCATGTTGTCACGCAGGATCTTCACTTCCTGCCCGTTCTCGACCAGCGTCGTCAGCGAACTGTGCGATGACGAGGGCTTGACCTCTTCGTCCAGTTCGATATCGGACAGTTTCTTGCGCCCGATGATCAGTTCCTGTGTCTCCACGGGAAGGGCATTCCACCCCGTCATATTGTGCAGATACTTCTGCACGATGACGTAGCTGCCACCGGCAAACTCGGCATCTTCGTTGCCGATCACCGTGAAATCGACCGCCTCGCGTCCGGCCGGATTCTCCGTGCCATCGACAAAGCCGATCATCGCGCGCATGTCGAAGTTGCGAAAGCCGTGCACCTCGTCGACAACCTGGATCGAATCGCCGAGCTTGCCGAGCAGTTGCGTGGCAAGCTCAAAGCAGAGGTCCATCGAATCGGCACGGATGTGCAACAGGAGGTCACCCGGCGTCGCGATGGCGACGCGATCGCCGGTGCCGAACTCCCGGAACGGATGCAGCGCCGCGGGACGGGGCTTGCCGAACAGCCTGTCCCACGCGTCGGAGCCGAAGCCGCAGACACAGGACAGGTTGCCTGACGGCACACGATGGCCGACCGCGCGCACGACTGCGGCAACGTCGGCACACCACGCGCGGACGGTGTCGGCGTGGTCGTCGCCGTCGGTGAGTGTGGCAACGATGAATATGGCGCTGCGGGTGACTGTGCCGGAAACGGCTTGCGGTTCGGGGACGTTTGTAGGCATCGGGCTCTTCATGTTGGTTAAACCGATACGGTTCGGGCTGACGGAAGAGAATTCAACACATAAGCCTACACGAATTGTGTGGTGCCTCTGGCCATTCATTTTCTCCTGACCAGGCAGTATCAGTCGCCGTTGCAGATTGCGCAACGCCGGCGCTGGGGCTCACGTTAACTTGTAGGATCTGGCACCCGTGCCCGCAAGTCCGCCACCGTCAACGATGAGATATTCCTCGCGAATGGGGGTGCCATCGAAATAGCTTTCCAGGATTTCCAGCGTGCCAGCGGCATAGCGTGCCTGCGCGGAGAGCGAGGTCCCGGAGATATGGGGTGTCATGCCGTTGAAAGGCATGGTTCGCCAGGGATGATCCGGGGGGGCTGGTTCGGGGAACCACACGTCACCGCCATAGGCGGCAATATGGCCGGACTTGACCGCACGCACAACCGCGTCGGGGTCAACTAGTTCTGCGCGCGCCGTATTGATGAGGTAGGCGCCGCGCTTCATCCTGGCGAGCATCTTGTCATCAAAGAAATGCATGGTTGAGGGATAAAGCGGTATCTGCAGGCTGACAAAGTCCATGGTGCCCACGAGCGATTCGGCATCGGGGTGGAAAGTCAGGCCCAGCTCCTGCTCGATCTCCGGGCTGAGACGGTGCCGCTGGGTGTAATGCAACTGCAGGCCAAAAGGCTTGAGCCTGCGCAGCACCGCTAGACCGATCCGGCCGGCGCCAATCGTACCGAAATGCATGCCTTCCATGTCATAGCTGCGTGACACGCAGTCGGCGATGTTCCAACCGCCATCAACAGCGACCTCGTGTGATGGCAGGTAGTTGCGGACCAGCGCGAGCATCGTCAATATGACGTGCTCTGCCACGCTGATGCTGTTCGATCCCGTCACTTCGGCGACGGTGATGTGGGCACGCGCAGCAGCCTCTAGATCGACATGATCGGAGCCGATGCCCGCAGTCAGCGCAAGCTTCAGCTTCCTTGCCCTGGCGATTCGCTCCCTGGTCAGGTAAGCCGGCCAGAATGGCTGCGAAATAACCACTTCAGCATCGGGAAGATGCTTCTCAAACGCAGAGTCGGGCCCATCTCTGTCGCTGGTCACGATGAGTTCGTGGCCCAGTCCCTCCAGATAGCTGCGAAGACCCAGCTCGCCTGAGACTGACCCCACAAGTTCGCCGGGCGTGAATCCGAGCGCTGCCTTCGGGGCCGGGGCAGTCTGGCCGTTGTCAAATGTCGTGATCACCGGAATGTCATCGCGGACATAGTGCGGCGGATATCCGGAGACCGGATCCGGATAAAGGACACATAGGACTTTCGCCATGAGAGTTCGACTCCTTTCCTGCTTTGTGGCGACATGGTCGGCCAGCCGATCCAGACCGCTGAAGCAAGGCCCATGCCTGTGACGGCATCCCTGGGTAGTCGGGCGGTTCCGGCGCGCTGCAAGCGCTGCGGGCCCCCCGCGATGGACAAAATGTCCACGCTGGGCTAGGTCGTTCGGGTCAATCTGTCCATCCAGTTGTCACTTAAGGAATCTCTTATAGGCAGGCAAAGAATCGCTGAATTTACCTTAAGTGGGCGGGCAGATATCTTGTCTCCAACGATGAAGGAACACTATGCGCAGCGGTATCGGTGCACGCTTGAGCAAGCCTCATCAGCCATTCAAACAAGATAGAGGAGACCATGCATGTTCACGACGAGGATATTCCGGCGACAGTCCCTGATGGTCTCCGTCGCGTCAGGCTACCGGGCTACCTGACGCAGCCATGATCGTCGGCACGGCAGGACATATCGATCACGGCAAGACCAGCCTGGTCAGGGCGCTGTCGGGCATGGATACCGACCGCCTGAAGGAAAAGAAGGCGCGCGGCTTCTCGATCGAGCTTGGCTATGCGTACGTGCCGCTCGAGAACGGCGACGTGCTCGGCCTGGTCGATGTCCCGGGCCACCAAAAGCTTATTCACACCATGGCCGCGGGCGCATGCGGTATTGACTTCGCGCTGCTCGTGGTCGCCGCCGATGACGGCGTGATGCCGCAAACGCGCGAGCACCTGGCCATTGTGCAACCGCTCGGTATCCGGCGCGGCGCGATTGCGCTGACCAAGGTCGATCGCGTGGATGACGCGCGGCTGCGGCAGGTGCGAGAGGAGATCGCGTCGTTTCGGCGCGGCAGCATGCTGGAAGATGCACCGGTTTTTGAAACCTGTGCAACGCGCGCCGACGATCCGGGTGTGAACGCGTTGAAGCGGCACCTGCACGCCGCCGCGGCTGCGTCGCGCATCAAGCGCGACGACGGGCTGTTCCGCCTTGCGGTTGACCGGGTCTTCACGCTTGCCGGACAAGGGACGATCGTGACGGGAACCGTGGTGTCCGGGCGCATCCATGTCGGCGACAGGGTGTTGCTCGCGCCGAAGAACGAGTCTGTGCGCGTGAGCAGCATCCATGCGCAGAATCGTCCTGCTGCTGCCGGACGGGCGGGGCAGCGCTGCGCGCTGAATCTGGCCGGCATCGACAAGGGCGCGATTGACCGCGGTGACTGGATTGTCGATGTGCGCCTGGCGCAGGCGTCGGAGCGCATCGATGTGATGCTGACCCTGTTGCCCGACGCCCCAGCGCTGGAGCACTGGGCGCCCATGCATGTTCACCTGGGCACGCAGCACCAGGTGGCGCATGTCGCGTTGCTCGATGGCCCGACGCTTGCCCCCGGCCAGCGCGCGCGCGTGCAGCTTGTGTTCGAGCGGCCGGTGTGCGCGCTGCCTGGCGATCCCTTTGTCGTGAGGAACGCGCAGGCTAGCCGCACCATCGGCGGCGGTGATGTACTGGATCCGTTCGCGCCCGCGCGCAAACGCCGTTCCCCGGCGCGGCTGGCGTGGCTCGACGCGATGCAGGCCATGCTTGACACTGGCTCGGTCGGGGCATTGCTCGATCAGGCGCCAAACGGGCTGTCGCGCGCGTTGCTGGAACGGCTGAGCGGCATGCCGGCGGCGGCAATCGAGCTGCCGTGTGACACGCGCGTGATTGAACTTCCGGGCGACGATGCCTTGCTGGTGTCCAGCGCGGGATGGCGGGCGCTGGCGGCGCGATTGACCACTGCGCTCCGGCAATTCCACCAACGCTCGCCGGATGTGCTCGGCCCGGAGGTGGCGCGTTTGCGCAGGATCGCCGCACCGCTGGCGCAAGACGCGTTGTGGAGTGCGCTCGTCGATGACGCCTGCGCGCGCGGCGAGATCGTCAGGAACGGCCCCTGGCTGCACCTGCCCGAGCACACCGTGACGCTCGACGATGCGGATCGCACGCTTGCCGCGACACTGCAGCAGGACATGAAAGCGGGGCGCTTTGATCCGCCATGGGTGCGTGAGCTGGCGAGCGCGCATGGCGTGCCGGAGGACAGGGTGCGGCAGCTGATGCGCAAGCTCGCGCGTCATGGCGAGACGTTTCAGGTCGTGCACGACCTCTTCTACGATCCGGAGGCTATTCGCGAGCTGGCCTTGTTTGCCGCTGCCGACGCCAGCAGGAACGCCGGCACGGTCGTCGCAGCGGCGTTTCGCAATGCCACCGGGCTCGGACGCAAGCGTGCAGTTCAGGTCTTGGAATTCTTCGACCGTGTTGGCTATACGCGCTTCGACCGTGGCCGGCACCTGGTGCGCACGGACAGTCGTTGGCTGGACCTGCTCTGACAGGCGACGACTGATGGATTCCTCCACTGGAAGGCATCGCCTTCTTTCTACCGTCAGGCGTCCTCAGGCGGGTGCGGCATGGCCCGCGCTTAAGGCATTCCTTATGCAGGGGCCAAGAAACTCTGAATTTACCGGATGGGGGTGGCCGGATAATCTTTCCAGCATTGCAGCCACGCCGCCAAAGCACGCCTGGTGCATGCCTCCCTACATTCACCAGCAGCGGAGTATGTCTTGAGCGTCAGCCCTGAGCAGGTCACCGAAGCCCTGCGCACCGTCATCGACCCCAATACGGGCAAGGACCTGGTGTCCACCCGCTCGGCCAGGAATATCCGGGTCGACGGCCGCGATGTATCGCTGGAAGTCGAACTCGGCTACCCCGCGAAGAGCCAGTTCGATCCGATCCGCAAGCTGGTGGTGGCTTCGTTGCGGCAAGTGCCGGGCGTGAGCAATGTCAGCGTGGCCGTGACCATGAAGATCGTCGCGCACGCGGTGCAGCGCGGCGTCAAGCTGCTGCCGGGCGTGAAGAACGTGATCGCGGTGGCGTCGGGCAAGGGCGGGGTGGGCAAGTCCACCACGGCCGTGAACCTGGCGCTGGCGCTGGCGGCAGAAGGCGCGCGCGTCGGCATGCTCGACGCAGACATCTATGGCCCGAGCCTGCCGATGATGCTGGGCATCGACGGCCGCCCGGAATCCGCCGACGGCCAGACCATGGAGCCGCTGGAAGGGCACGGCCTGCAGGCCAACTCGATCGGCTTCCTGATCGAGCAGGGCAACCCGATGGTATGGCGCGGCCCGATGGTGACCTCGGCGCTGGAGCAGCTGCTGCGCCAGACCAACTGGCACGACCTGGACTACCTGATCGTCGACATGCCGCCGGGCACCGGCGACGTTCAGCTGACGCTGTCGCAGAAGGTGCCGGTCACCGGCGCGGTGATTGTCACCACGCCACAGGACATCGCGCTGCTGGATGCCAGGAAGGGCCTGAAGATGTTCGAGAAGGTGGGCATTCCCATCCTGGGCATCGTCGAGAACATGGCGGTCTACTGCTGCCCGAACTGCGGCCATGTCGAGCATATCTTCGGCCAGGGCGGGGGCGAGAAGATGTGCGCCGACTACGGCGTGGACCTGCTGGGCAGCCTGCCGCTGACCCTGCAGATCCGCGAGCAGGCCGACTCCGGCCGCCCGACCGTGGTGGCCGAGCCCGACAGCCCGGTGGCCGAGATGTACCGCGCCATCGCGCGCAGGGTGGCGATCAAGATTGCCGACAAGGCGCGCGACATGACCAGCAAGTTCCCGAGCATCGTCGTACAGAACACCTGACCAGGGTGAACGATTTACGCGCGGCTCCCGTCGCGCGCTGACATGGAGCAATGGCATGAGACGCCTTCGCAACGCCAAGATCGTGGCCACGCTCGGTCCCGCGAGTAGCACCCCACAGCTCATCGACGCGCTGTTCGAGGCCGGCGCCGATGTCTTTCGGCTCAACTTCAGCCACGGCACCCATGACGACCACCGGCAACGGTTCGAAGCCATCCGCGCCGTGGAGCGCGAACGGGGCCGTCCCATCGGTGTGCTGCTCGACCTGCAGGGTCCGAAGCTGCGCATCGGCACCTTCGCCGACGGGCCGGTGCAACTCGCCGCGGGGGCCGGCTTCCGGCTGGACCTGGACAGCGCGGCGCCCGGATCAGCCAACCGGGTCAGCCTGCCGCACCCAGAGATCTTCGCCGCCCTGAGCGAGGGCGTGGAGCTGCTGCTGGACGACGGCAAGATCCGGCTGCGCGTCGACCGGTGCGGCGCCGACTTCGCCGAGACGACGGTCATCAACGGCGGCCCGCTCTCGGACCGGAAGGGGGTGAACGTGCCGGACGCGGTGCTGCCGCTGTCGGCCATGACCGAGAAAGACCGGCGCGACCTCGACTTCGGGCTGGCGCTGGGCGCGGACTGGATCGCGCTGTCCTTCGTGCAGCGGCCGGAAGACATCCGGGAGATCAAGGCAATCGTCAACGGCCGCGCCGGCATCGTGGCCAAGCTGGAGAAGCCCGCCGCCATCCAGAGCCTGGACCTCATCGTCGCCGAGGCCGATGCCATCATGGTCGCGCGCGGCGACCTCGGCGTGGAGATGCCCGCCGAGCAAGTGCCGTCGCTGCAGAAGCAGATCGTCCGGGCGTGCCGGAAGGCCGGCAAGCCGGTCATCGTTGCCACGCAAATGCTCGAATCGATGATTGCCGCCCCCGTGCCCACCCGCGCGGAAGCGTCAGACGTGGCGACCGCCATCTACGACGGTGCCGATGCGGTGATGCTGTCGGCCGAGTCGGCTTCCGGCCGGTATCCGGTGGAGGCGGTGCGCATGATGAACAGCATTATCTCCCGCACCGAATCCGACCCGCTGTACCGCGACGCCATCGAGGCATCCCACACCCCGCCGCGCGCGGAAGCGGCCGATGCCATCGGCTACGCCGTGCGGCACATCGCGCGCTTGCTCAGGGTGCCGGCGACGGTCGCCTATACCAGCTCGGGCTACTCGGCGCTGCGCATGGCGCGCGAGCGGCCGCAGGTGCCCATCCTCGGCATGACGCCCCGGATGACCACGGCCAGGCGGCTGACGCTCACCTGGGGCGTGCACGCCGTGCTCTGCCGCGAGGTGGTGGATGTGCTGGAAATGACCGATCTGGCCAGCAGCACTGTGCTGGCCGAGGGGTTTGGCGAAACCGGGCAGTCCATCGTCATCTCCGCCGGGCTGCCGTTCCTGGTGGCGGGAACCACCAACCTGCTGCGGATCGCGCAGATTCAATGAGCGCCGCTTCCTGGCAACTGAATGGAACGGATGTCCCGATGACGAACGAGATATTGCTAGCGCGAGGCGCGATCGCGAAACGTGGTGGGCGCGACGCCGTACCAACGCTTGAATGCCTGCGAGAAGCTTGATAAATCGCTGAAGCCCAGCCTCACTGCGATCTCCGTCAGTGTCAGGCTGTGGTCGAGCAGCAATTGCTTGGCAAAGCCGCCACGCGCTTCGGCGAGCAACGTTCTGTAGCTTGTCCCCTCGTCTTGCAAGCGGCGCTTCAATGTGCGCTGACTGGTATTCATCAGCCGCGCCATGTCTTCCAGTGTGGAAGACATGGCGCCAGGCACCACGTTCAGATACTGGCGAATCGTGGCGGCGGCGCCGGCCCGGACCCGTCGCGATTCCATCAGGCGGCCACACATCTGCTCGCACATCGAGACCGTAACGGGATCAGCCTGCGGCAGCGGCCGGCTCAGGAGTGCCCGGTCGAATGCCAGGCTGTTCAGCCGCGCGGAGGTGTCCGGGCTCATGCCGAAGACGCGCCTGACGATTTCGGACGCCTGCCCCATCGGTACCCGATTTGCCTTGAGCGTGAACCGGGCCAATGAAAACGCATCGCCGCAAACCTCCCGCAGCAGCACTGCCGCTGCTGCCATGTCCCGCTCGACCAGGAAGCGCCTGAGGTCACCAGCCAGATCAGGCTCCGCAAAGCCAAGAACGCCAAGCGTGCCGTCCTCGTGATACGAAGGGGCGGTGAAGGCATAGGTCAGCGGCAGGAATCGCAGCGCCAGCGCGAGCGCGTCCGCTGCCGTGGCGCTCGCGATCAGGCCGTAGCCCCAGAGGCCGTAGGTCGAGAAGTGATAGCGCGCCCCCACCTCGAAGCCGAGCCCGCCCGATGGCTGCTTCAGCTGACGCAGCAGGTTGCTGACCACGGACAGTTCTTGCTCGGCAGTGACCTCGACATTCGGATCGCCCAGTTGCAGGGCAGAAAGCCCGCTTCCTGCAAGCAGTCCGGGCGCGGACAGTCCGCGCTCTACGCCGAAATCGACCAGCAGCCGCGCGCTGGCCGGACTCCGGGTGAAGTCCCAGAAGTTCATACAGGGAAACCCTAGGTGAGCCGGTTTGGCCCAAATACTAAAGCAATTGTCCCGTCCCAGCATTGGTGCTTTCCCGTGTCAAACGCAATATCCGGGCTATCAAGTCGGCGCATAAGGAAGCCCAGCATGCATGCATCTGATTTCAACCAGGGCCCGGAAGCCGGGCAGCCACTGGCGGCCATCATCATTGGGGCCGGGTTCGCCGGCATTGGCATGGCCGTCGCCTTCCAACGTGCGGGAATCAAGGACTTTGTCATCCTGGAACGTTCGCATGACGTCGGTGGCGTGTGGCGGGACAACAGCTATCCGGGCGCAGCCTGCGATGTACCCTCGCACCTGTACTCATTCTCTTTCGAGCCCAACCCGAACTGGTCGAGCACCTTTGCACCGCAGGCCGAAATCCACGCCTACCTGCGACACTGCGCGCAGAAGTACGGGTTGGGGTCGCACATCCGGTTCGGTGCCGAAGTCGCCGGTGCAAGGTTTGACGAGCCGGGTTCCCAATGGCTGGTCGACCTCGTCGACGGCACGACCCTGCGTGCCGCACTGCTGGTCAGCGGGACCGGTCAACTGAGCCGGCCCGTTTCCCCCAAGTTGCCCGGGCTGGAGGCTTTCAAGGGGCGCACCTTTCACTCCGCGGCCTGGGATCATGGCTATTCGCTCGCGGGAAAGCGCGTTGCCGTGATTGGAACGGGGGCCTCCGCCATCCAGTTTGTCCCCGCCATTTCCGACCAGGTGGAGACGCTGACGGTTTTCCAGCGATCGCCGGCCTATATCGTTCCGCGGCCCGACCAACCCTACGGCCCGATGCAGAAGACCTTGTTCAGCCGGCTGCCGTGGACGATGAAGCTCCATCGGGCCGCCATCTATGTCCGCTACGAAGCCCGCGCCCTGGCGTTCACACGCTTTAGCGGCATCATGCGCCAGGCCGTCGGCAGGCCCTTTCAGCGGCTGCTCGCCAGACAGGTGCCGGATGCCGCGCTGCGCGCCAGGCTGACACCTGACTACCCGATCGGCTGCAAGCGCATCCTGTTATCCAGCGAGTATCTTGCCGCGCTCAGCAAGCCCAATGTAGAGCTGGTGACCGACGGCATCCGCAGGGTGACAGAGAACGGTATCGAGACTGTGGACGGTGTCAGTCATCCGGTTGACGCCATCATCTATGGCACCGGATTCGCCGCGACTGAGTTCCTGTCGCCCATGCGCATTACGGGCCGGGCGGGAAGGGTCCTGAACGACGCATGGCGCGGCGGTGCCCAGGCGTACCTCGGACTCACGGTGCCGGGCTTTCCGAACTTCTTCATGCTCTACGGGCCGAATACCAACCTTGGCCACAACTCGATCGTGTACATGCTTGAGAGCCAGATTGCGCACGTCATACGTTGCTGCAAGGCCATGCGCGCCGCCAATGCGACAGCGATAGAGGTGGACGATCGCCGCTACCAGCGCTTCAACGCAGGCATACAGCAGCGCCTGGCCAACTCGGTCTGGAGCGGCTGCAAGAGCTGGTATGTGGATGCCAACGGCCATAACAGCACTAACTGGCCAGGCTTCACCCTGACATATCGGTGGCAAACCAGGTTTTCGAGTCTTCAGGCCTATCTTTTCACGCGACCGCTGCCTGAAGGGCACGCCGGCAGGGCAGGCGCCATCGTCGTCGAGCCGCAAGCCGCACTGGAGAGATTGAAGGCCGGACTCTTGCGCGGACTGCTGCGTGCAAGCTTCCGGCCGCTCGTGGGGCCACCTTTCGGGGCGGGCTTCCAGCGGTGCGTTGTGAGCCTGCTGTCCCCGCTCATGCCTGGCGTGAATGACGTGATCCGCTACCGAAGTGCCGCCGAGGATGTGCCGGTCGAGATCGTTGCGCCAAAAACGGCAGAGGGCGGTGCCGTCATCCTGTACCTGCATGGAGGCGCCTTCTGCCTGGGCGGGCCCAATACACACCGGAGCATCACGACGCGCCTGGCCGTGGAATCGGGCATGCCGGTCTGGGTTCCGGACTATCGGCTCGCGCCCGAGCATCCGTATCCCGCTGCATTGGACGATGCGCTCGCCTGCTACAGGACCTTGCGAGGCATGGGCTACGCGCCGGAAAAGATCGTCGTTGCGGGGGACTCGGCAGGCGGGGCGCTTGCCTTGGCCCTGGCGCTCGCCCTGAAGGAACGCGGCGTGCCGGCGCTCGCGGGCTTGCTGCTGATTTCACCCGTCACGGACGACTCGCTGGGCGGAGCCACATTGGCGACCCGACGCCGCATCGATCCGATGATCCGCAGAGGCTGGCTGGAACAGGGACTGCGCTGGTATCGCGCACCCCATGGCCCTGCGCCGCTAAGCCACCTCAAGGCAGACCTGAGTGGGCTGCCGCCCATGCTGATCCAGGTAGGTGACCAGGAGATACTTCTTTCAGACTCGACCCGGCTGGCCGACCACGCCGCCGCGTGCGGCGTGCCATGCCGGCTTGAAGTGCATTCCGCACGCTGGCACGTATTCCATCTCCAGTCGCGCTACCTTCGATCCGCGGCTCATGCCTTGCGCACCCTGGGCAACTTCGCGCGCGAACGCGTGGGAGAAGGAGGCCCGGAAGCGAACACCCGGGCAACCGACGATTCCGAGGCTTTCCGGCGGCAACTCGCCGTCTCTGACCTTTCCACCCCGGCAACATCCTCATGACCAGATGTACGCCCCGGGGTATTGCGGCGGCGTTGCACGGTCCCCGCTGACAGGGGTCACTGCCACCTCTGTCAGCGGGCCGGGCCGCTCCCCTTCCTGACCTCGACCCCCCCTCGCAAGAGGCAGGAAATGCTGAGGCTTCGTTCATTTGCCCCAACTCTCGTTGACTACGGATTTGGAAGACCCTGGCGGGGCCATTATTATGTGACCGAAGCACCGGGCAAATGATCGGCATGATGGTATCGAAACCGTGCAGAAGGTAATAGCCTGCTAATCAGCAGGGTGCTTTTGGAGTCGTGCGGCTTGGTTAATGTCTAGCCGGCTCGCAAGCCTTGAACGGTCTTAGCGATGCCAGCGCTGTACATGCGCTCGCGCGTGATCTAGTCTTCACGTTGACCCAGCGGCGTTCGGAGGAACCCGGGCGAAGGGTCCAATCAAAGCGCCAGCATCGGGGGGTCTGGACTGCCATGAGTATCGAGATCGGAAAAGACATCACCGAGTTCGCGGACCATCTGCTGGACGCCGTATTCCTGGTCGACACAGGCGGCCGCATCCAGTATGTCAGTGCAGCCTGCGAGGGCATTTTTGGCTATACACCGAAGGATATGGCGGGCGAGTTCATCATCGATCTCGTCATGCCTGCCGACCGGGACCGGACCATTGTCGAGGCCAAGCAGGTCATGTCGGGAAAGAAGCGGATCGGTTTTGAAAACCGCTATCGCCACAAGGACGGCAGTGCCGTCCATATCATGTGGTCCGCCGGATGGCTCCAGTCGGAACGGCTGCGCGTCGGGGTTGCCCGAGATGTCACTGCGCTGAAGAAAGAGAGCATTCTTGACCTTGGGCTGGCGCTTTCTTCCGTTCCGTTGGCGCCCCACGAGCAGAAAGTCTTGCGGCTACTATTGACCGACGCATCGGAAAAACAGATTGCCCAGCGCCTCGGGCTGGCCGTTTCCACGACCCATTCCTATGTGACCGGCATTTTCCGGAAATTCGGCGTCAGGGGCCGTGCCGGATTGATGAGCCTGTGGCTGGAGAACCTGACCAGGGATTAGTCGTAGCGGCAAACCGAACGCTGGATGTTTTCCAACGGCACAAATCCTAGTTTGTATTTGTCTGATACAAACTAGGATTTGTGCTTGTCGGAATTCGGCGCGGGGTTCGGACACCACGTTGCATGCCGCCGCTAGCCGGCACATATTCCATCTTCATTCGCGTACTTCGGGCCTCCAATCCGATATCCCCACCGGCGCCGCCATCAGCGCCTGACCAGCGAACACTGCGATTTCGACACCGGCATGAACGCCTGCTCGCCCGGTACCGTGGCCAGTACCTTGTAGTAGTCCCACGGGTATTTGGACTCGGCCGGCGTCTTGACCTCGAACAGATACATGTCGTGAATCATGCGGCCGTCTTCGCGGATGCGGCCGTTCCTGGCGAAGAAGTCGTTGATGGGCATCGACTTCATCTTCTTCATCACCGCCGCAGTCTCGTCGGTACCCGCTGCCTGCACGGCCTTCAGGTAGTGCGTCACCGATGAATACGCACCTGCCTGGCTCATGTTGGGCATCTTCCTGAGCTTGTCGAAATAGCGGCGCGACCAGGCTCGGGTGGCATCGTTCATATCCCAGTAGAAAGCTTCGGTCAGCACCAGCCCGGAGGCGGTCTTCAGGCCGATGGCGTGGATGTCGTTGATATAGAGCAGCAGGCCCGCCATGCGCTGCGTGTTGTTGCGGGTCAGGCCGAATTCAGAGGCGGCCTTGATCGCGTTGACGGTATCGCCGCCGGCATTGGCCAGGCCCACCACCTGTGCCTTGCTGGCCTGCGCCTGCAGCAGGTAAGAGGCAAAGTCGCTGGTGGCCAGCGGGTGGCGCGCGGCGCCAAGCACCTTGCCGCCGGTCTCGTTGATGACGGCGGTGGCCGAGTCCTGCAGCGTATGGCCGAAGGCGTAGTCCGCCGTCAGGAAGAACCAGGACTTGCCGCCGCGCTGCACCATCGCGCGCGCGGTGGTGTTGGCCAGCGCGTAGGTGTCGTAGGCGTAGTGCACTGACACCGGCGTGCACAGGTCGTTGGTGATGCGCTCTGTGCCCGGGCCGGAGAACACCACGATGCGGTTCTTCTGTCTTGCAACCTCAAGCACCGCCAGCGCTGGCGCCGACGCGGCCACGTCGAGGATGGCATCGACATTGGCGGTGTCGAACCACTCGCGCGCCTTGTTGGCGGCGATATCGGCCTTGTTCTGGTGATCGACCACCACCAGCTCGATCTTCTTGCCCAGCACCTTGCCGCCGAAATCGTCGATGGCCATCTGCGCGGCAGTGGCGCTGCCGCGGCCGGTGACATCGGCATACAGGCCGCTCATGTCGAGCAGCATGCCGATCTTGACGACATCGTCAGAGACGGCGGCCCTGGGCTGGGCCTGGGCGGTGCCGCAGGCAAGCGCCGCGGCGAAGGCGAGGGCGCTGGCGGCAATGCGGCGGATCGCGTGGCGATGGTTCATGGTGTCTCCCTGATTTATTGTTGTTGGCTCATACCGTGGCGATGGGCGTGACCGGCGAGCCCACTGCGCCGGGCAGGCGCAAGGGCGGGGCGGTCAGCTGGAAGCGCGTGCGGCCGTTGGCGCGCAGCCAGTCCGCCAGCTCGCGCAGGTACCACAGCTCGCCCAGCGGCAGGCCCAGCTTGAACAGGCAGTGGTGGTGCAGCGGCAGCAGCGGGTGGCGCTTGTCGCCATCGGGCGCGGGGCGTGCGGGGTAGCGTTCCACTGCGTAGTTGTCGGCGATCAGCGCGGCGATGCCGGCATCGGTGATCCAGTTCAGCAACTTGTCGTCGCGGCCGTCGAGCGCACAGCAGCTGTGGTGCAGCACGGCTTCATCGGGGTTGCGCTGCATCGACAGCACCACCTCGGCAAAGCCGGTGCGCAGCAGCAGCATGTCGCCGCGTTCGACTTCCACCTTGCCGGCGTCCAGCGCGTGCATCAGGTCGTCGTAGCCGACATTGCGGAAGTCCATGCCGAAGGTGTGCGCCAGGTCCACCAGCACGCCCCGGCCCTGCATGCCCTTGACCGCGAAGTTCTCGATGCCCAGCGCCTGCGCGGCACTGTGGTCGTGGCCGCAAGGGTGCGCGGCGAAGTTGTCGTCCTCGGCATAGTCCACCGGGCCGACGATATGCTCGTTGGCGCGGTAGCCGTTGTAGTAGACGCGCTCCGGGCGGCCGTCCCCGTCGGCATCAAACAGCGCGCCCACGTGCGCCAGCGCATCCCATTGCGTGCTGTACTGCAGGCACAGCAGCACCTGGTCGTCGCTGATGACGTCGGTGGCGGCCGGGTCCATCTTGGCCAGTGGGAAGTTCACATAGGGGATGTCGTCGCGGAAGGTGGGCCGCAGCACCGGCGGATGCCGGCGCGGGTTGAGCTTGTTGCCGCCGGGGTAGTCCAGCGGCAGCGACAGGCAGAAGCTGATGCCGGCCTGCACCTCGCGCGCGCCTTTGACCACCTGCTCCGGGCCGATCAGGTTGATGCGGCCGAGCTGGTCGTCGGGGCCAAAGTCACCCCAGTTGGAACCTTGCGGACGTTGCTTCCAGCGCATGAGTCATGCCTCCTGTCGTGTGCGTGGCCGAGGGGCGGCCGGTGTATGGGGTATCAGTGCGGCGTGGTTGCGCGATGTGCGTGGCCACGCGGAAGGTCTCCTGTCCGGTTCTCGTGGCATGAAACCGGTTGCATCCTTATAGGCCATATTGCGGGGAATGGTCATTTTGCGGTGCAACAGGATTTCGGCGGGTTGGCATCCTTCTTGGGGGCGGACAATGCTGGCTCACGATGTGTTGTCGTACAACAAGGCTAGGGAAGTGGCTTATATTTGTCATGAAATGGCAAGAGATAGGGAATTCCCGAGGCCATAGGCAACCATAAGCAGATAGAATGTTGTCAGACAACGTAACACTAAAGGTGCGCGACGTGCGCCTGGCTGGAGATGACATGGCAGTGACCCCGACGGCAGGTGGGCAGGCGGCCCGCCCCCTGTACATCACGATGCACGCGAACGACAACGTTGCGATCGTGGCCAACGACGGCGGCCTGCCGGCGGGAACGGAATTCCCCTGCGGCCTGGTGCTGGCCGAGGGCGTGCCCCAAGGCCACAAGGTGGCCCTGGCCGACCTGCGCGAGGGCGACGCGGTGATCCGCTACAACGTGGTGATCGGCTACGCGCTGAAAGACCTGCCGTGCGGCAGCTGGGTCAATGAGCGCGTGATCCGCATGCCGGCCGCGCCGGAGTTGCACGACCTGCCGGTCGGCACGCGCGTGGCGCCGCTGCCGCCGCTGGAGGGCTATACCTTCGAGGGCTACCGTAGTGCGGACGGCTCGGTCGGCACGCGCAATATCCTGGGCATTACCACCACGGTGCAGTGCGTGGAGGGCGTGGTGGAGTTTGCGGTGCGGCGCATCAAGGAAGAACTGCTGCCGAAGTATCCCAATGTCGACGATGTGGTGGGCCTTGAGCACACCTACGGCTGCGGCGTGGCGATCGACGCGCCCGATGCCGGCATCCCGATTCGCACCATCCGCAATATCGCGCTGAACCCTAATTTCGGCGGCGAGGTGATGATCGTCAGCCTGGGTTGCGAGAAGCTGCAGCCCGCGCGCCTGATCGGCGCCGGCACCATCCCGATCCAGAAGGAGGGCGAGCCCGACGTGGTCTGCCTGCAGGACGAGCAGCATGTGGGCTTTGCCTCGATGATCGATTCGATCATGGCTACCGCCGACAAGCACCTGGCCCGCCTGAACGCGCGCCGGCGCGAGACCTGTCCGGCGTCTGACCTGGTGGTCGGCGTGCAGTGCGGCGGCAGCGATGCCTTCTCCGGCGTCACCGCCAACCCCGCGGTGGGCTTTGCCACCGACCTGCTGGTGCGCGCCGGGGCCACGGTGATGTTCTCCGAAGTGACCGAGGTGCGCGACGGCATCGACCAGCTCACCGCGCGCGCGGCCACGCCGGAGGTGGCCGAGGCGCTGGTGCGGCAGATGGCCTGGTACGACCGCTACCTGGAGCAGGGCAAGGTCGACCGCAGCGCCAACACCACGCCGGGCAACAAGAAGGGCGGCCTGTCGAACATCGTGGAAAAGGCGATGGGCTCGATCGTCAAGTCCGGCACCGGCCCGATCCACGGCGTCAGCGGCCCCGGCGAGAAGGTCACGCAGAAGGGGCTGATCTACGCCGCGACGCCCGCGGGCGATTTTGTCTGCGGCACGCTGCAGCTGGCCGCTGGCATGAACCTGCATGTGTTCACCACCGGGCGCGGCACGCCGTACGGGCTGGCCGAGGTGCCGGTGATCAAGGTGTCCACCCGCAACGACCTGGCACGGCGCTGGCACGACCTGATGGATGTCAACGCCGGCCGCATCGCGACCGGCGAGGCCACCATCGAGGAAGTGGGCTGGGAGCTGTTCCACACGCTGCTGGCCGTGGCCAGCGGCAAGAAGTCATGGGCCGAGCACTGGAAGATCCGCAATGCGCTGGTGCTGTTCAATCCGGCGCCGGTGACCTGAGCCTCGGGTCTGACGGCGCTACGTGCGCCCGCGCAACGGCTTGAGCAGATGCGACAGGCCGTTGTGATCCAGTTCGTGCATCAGCGCCAGCAGCGCGCCGATCTGCCCCGGCGGGAAGCCCTCGCGCGCGAACCAGTTCAGGTAGTTGCCTGGCAGGTCGGCGATCACCGTACCTTTGTGCTTGCCAAAGGGCATGGTGACTGTGACCAGCCGCTTGAGGGCGTCGGCGTCGAAATCGGTCATGGGTGGGCGGAAAGTCGGAAGGCTCCACGCTATCACAGTCAGAAAGCGCTCGTGATGCCGATTCGACCAAGCACCTGCGTGCGCCCGCTCGAAGCCGCGTTGGGCCCGAAGAGCCCAGTGATCGTGCTACATGGCGGCGCGGATCCGTTGGTGAAGCTGGAAGACCAGCAGCCCTTCCTGGATGCGGCGCTCACGGACGACGTGACCCTACGAATCTGGCCGGATGGCGAGCATACGATCTACAACCACGCGGCCGAGCGGACTGCACTGGTGGCCGATTGGTTCGCGGACCGGTTCTGCTGAATGGACGCCGCCCGCCGTCAGGCGCGCTGGATCTTCGCTTCTTCCACAGCCGCGCGCACGCATTCGGCCAGCAACTCTGAGGCCCGGGTGCGCGTCGCGCGGGCCGTGCGCGCGATCACCAGCGGCTGGCGCACCGTTTCCTCCCGGATCGGCTTCTCCACGACGCTGGTGTCCTGGGACGACGCGGGGGCCTGCGTAATCAGCAGCGCCACGCCCAGCCCGTTGGCAACCATGCTCCGCGCCAGTTCCAGCGAAGTCGCGCGGTAGCGCACCTCGGGCTGCAGCCCGAATTGCCAGAACGGCGCCATCAGGAATTCACGGCTGTGCGGCAGGTCGATCAGGATCAGCGGTTCCTGCGCCAGTTCGTGCAGCGACAGGCTGCCTTTGCGCCTGGCCAGCCGTGAGCCCGCGGGCAGCAGGGCGTAGGGCCGCAGCTCTGCCAGCAGTTCGCGCTCGATGTCATCGGGCATGCCTACGTCGTAGGTCAGCGCCAGCTCGATCTGCCCGCCGTGCAGCCAGTCTTCCAGCTGGGCGAGATCCCCTTCGACAAAGCGTACTGACAGTTTGGGATAGCGCTCGCGTGCCATGCGCAGCACCACCGGCAGGTAGCCCGGCGCCAGCGTGCGGAAGACGCCGATCTGCACCTCGCCCGCCGCGGCATCGCCGCTCTTGTCCACTTCAAATGCCGTTGCTGCCCCAAGGATGTGGCGCGCTTCCGCCAGCTTGCGCACGCCGAAGCGGGTCAGGGTCATCCTTGCGCCGACGTCGCGGGCGAACAGGGCTTCCTCGAACAGCGTCTCCAGTTCGCGGATGGCAACGGAAATGGAGGGCTGCGAGACGTTCAGCAGCCGCGCCGCCGCCGTGGTGCTGCCGGTTTCCGCCGCCGCGGCGAAGTAGCGCAACAGCCGCAAGGAGACGCGCATCAGGAAATCCTATAGGTGCTAGTCGAATTCCATATTTTACTTGATAGCCTACGCTGCGCAGAATCGGTGTCACTGAAACGCAAGCCCGCGGGTTTGCAAGCCCTGGAGGCCAAGACGTGACCCATTCCGACCTGCCGCTTGCCGGCATCCGCGTGATCGATTTCTCGCGCGTGCTGGCGGGCCCTTACTGCACGGCGCTGCTCGGCGATCTCGGCGCCGAGGTGATCAAGATCGAACCGCCGGGCGGCGACGACTACCGCGCGGTCGGTCCTTTTGTCGATGGCAAGAGCGGCCTGTTCTCTGCCATGAACCGCAACAAGCAGAGCATCGTGATCGACCTGAAGACGGCGGCGGGCCTGGCGCTGGCGCGCTCGCTCTGCGCCCGGGCCGACGTGGTGGTCGAGAACTTCCGCCCGGGTGTCGCGGACAAGCTGGGCATCGGCTATGAGGCGCTGCGTGCGCTGAATCCGTCGGTGGTCTACGCCAGCGTGTCGGGCTTCGGCCAGACCGGCCCGGAATCGCACCGCCCGGCCTACGACATCATCCTGCAGGCAATGTGCGGGTTGATGGATGCCACCGGCGCGCCGGACGGCACCCCGACCATGCTGGGCGAGGCTGTCTCCGATGCCGTCAGCGGCCTGTTCGCCTCATGGGGCGTGCTGGCCGCGCTGCTGGCGCGCGAGAAGACCGGGCGGGGCACGCATATCGATGTCTCGATGTTCGACGCCACCCTGAGCCTGAGCGCCACCCTGGTTGCGCGCTATGCCGCGACCGGCCTGGCGCCGCGGCGCGTCGGCAACCGCCATCCCTCGTCCGCGCCGTTCGGCGTGTACCGCGCCGCGGACGGCTTCTACGTGGTGGCGGTGCTGAACAACAAGCTGTTCCAGGCGCTGGCCAATGCCATCGGCCGGCCGGAGATGGCGCAGGATCCGCGCTTTGCCGACGACGAGACGCGCTGCCGCTTCGAGGGCGATCTGCGCGCCGGTCTCGAAGCCTGGTCGGCCAGCCTTTCCGTGGCCGAGGTGAACCGCCTGCTGAGCGAGGCGGGCATTCCTGTCGCGCCCATCCGCAACGTCAAGGAAGCCCTGGAAAGCGACCATGCCGCCCACCGCGGCCTGCTTACCGAAGTGCCTGAGCCGGAGGGCGGCACCGTGCGGCTGCCCTCGCAGCCGGTCAAGTTCTCCGGCTACGGCGCCAACCGCGTGACGCCCGCGCCGGCGCTGGGGCAGCACACCGAAGCCATCCTGGCCGAGCTGGCCAACGCTGTTACGGCGCATCCGCAAGTGTTCAGCAAGGAGAAACAACATGCATAAACGACTGGGCGTCGAGCCGGGCGATCTCGAGATTGCCGACGCAATCGGCCGCTTCGCGCAAAGCGAACTGGCCCCGAAGGCGGCCGAGGTGGACCGGGCCGAAGCCTCCACCACGTGCTATGTGCCGCAACTTGCCGAACTCGGCCTAATGGGGATGAACCTGCCAGAACGCTGGGGCGGGACCGAGACCTCGCCCGTGGCACTGATCCTGTCGCTGGCGGAGGTTGCCAAGGCCTGCGCCTCTACCTCGTCGATGATCGGCGCGCACTACCTGGCTACCGATTCCATCCTGATCGGCGGCGACGACAGCCTGCGCGAGCGCTACCTGCCGGATGCGGCCGCCGGCATCAAGCTGGGCGCCTTTGCGCTGACCGAGCCGCGCGCCGGCTCCAACCCGGCCGACATGGCCACGCGCGCCACCCCGGAGGGCGACGGATATCGCCTGCGCGGGGTCAAGCATTTCATTTCCAACGCGGACGCGGCGGACTTTATCGTTGTCTACGCCAAGACCGATCCCGCCGCGGGCACGCGCGGCATCAGCGCCTTCGTGGTGGACCGGCACAGCGAGGGCGTGCAGATCGCGCCCGCCGAGAAACTGATGGGCATTCGTGGGGCGCCGGCCCATGAGGTGGCGCTGGACTGCTTCGTGCCCGCCGCCAACCGGCTGGGGCCGGAAGGCACGGGCTTCCGTACCGCGATGAAGGTGCTGGACAACAGCCGCCTGGACGTGGCCGCCACCAGCCTGGGCATTGCCGAGGCAGCGCTGGCCTGCGCGGCGGACTGGGCCAGGCAGCGCCAGGTCGGCGGCGAGCCGCTGGCGCGCAAGCAAGGCCTGCAATGGATGTTCGCCGACATGCGCACGCGGCTGGAGGCGGCATGGCTGCTGACCCTGCAGGCGGCGGTGCGGCGCCGGGACGGCGAGCCCTTCACCGAGCAGGCATCGATGGCCAAGCTCTATGCCTCAGAGATGGTCGGGTTTGTCACCGACGCCGCGCTGCAGATCCACGGCGGCTACGGCTTTACGCGCGAAATGCCGCTGGAGCGGCTGGTGCGCGATGCGCGGATCCTGCGCATCTATGAAGGCTCGTCGGAAATCCAGCGGACGGTGATCGCGCGCGCGGTGCTGGCGTAAGCGCCGCTGCACATCCGACGGCTGGGGATCAGGGCGTGGCAGGCGTGTCAGGGCTGTCAGGCGTGGCGGCGGGCGCGGCAGGTGTGGCGGCGGGCGTGGCAGGTGTGGCAGGCTTGGCTTTCCGCGGCCGGGCGCCCGCACCGCGGCGGGCCTTCAGCTGCTGGGCCCGCTTGGCATCCGCCAGGCTGACGATGCCGGCCTCATTGCCGTCCAGGTCCAGCCGCTTGGCCCCTTCCACCATGCACGACCAATAGCGTGCGCCGCTGCACCAGGTGCGGATCGCTTCACGCAGCTCCGCCTCGGTCAGGGCAAGCCTGGCCGCATGCTGGGCCAGATCCTCGAACGTGCCGACCTTCAGCGGCACCTTGGGCGCCGGGTTCTTCGGAAACGCCTTGGGGAAGTGCTTCTGCAGCCGGGCAATGGAATGCACCACCGGATCGACCGGCGGCTTCGCGGGCGCGGCAGCCGGTGCGGCAGCCGGCGCGGGGCGCCGGCGCTTGCCTTCCGCACGTGATTCGGCCTTCGCCTTGTTTGCCAGTTGATCCCTTAGTGCTGCGAGTTGTTCAAAGCCCATGATATTTGCCGTTCTGTGAACCAGAATTGTAGCAAGGCTGGGCCATCGACAGGTTCGGCGGCATTTTGCATGCGGCGGGCATGGGCCGAGAACGTCTCTCGCTCCGGGAAGTCGTTGATCGAAGAGCCTGAGCGGAGCTTGAGGATGATCTCGAGGAGCACTTGTGGATTCCTATGTGAATAACCGTGCAACGCCGAGCGACTCGCACCCGCGGCAGTTCCGCGCAGCCCTCACACTGGCTGCGTTGGGCGTCGTCTACGGTGACATCGGCACGAGTCCCCTCTATGCAGTCAAGGAGACCTTCAATCCGGCCCACGGGATTCCCCTCGTAACCGAGAACATCCTTGGCGGCATCTCTGCGATTCTCTGGGCCCTGATGGTGGTCGTTTCACTCAAGTACGTGATCCTCATCATGCGGGCAAACAATAAAGGGGAAGGCGGCATCATGGCACTGCTCGCACTTGCCCTGTCGTCCGTGAAAAAGGTGGGCCGCTCTCCGACGCCGATCTTGATCGTGGGCCTGGTCGGCGCCTCGCTCTTCTATGGTGATGCCGTGCTGACACCTGCCATGTCGGTACTGTCGGCGGTCGAAGGCATCGAGGTGGGCACAACAGCGCTGAAGCCTTATGTCCTGCCGGCTTCCGTGGGCGTGTTGATCGCGCTGTTCCTGTTCCAGCGGCATGGCACCGCGGCCATCGGTGCGCTGTTCGGGCCTGTCATGATCGTGTGGTTTCTCGCCCTGGCCGCCGCGGGCATCTACGGCATCGTTCAGTATCCGGCTATCCTGGACGCCCTTAACCCGTTGCACGGGTTGGGTTTCGTTACGCAGCACGGGTTCGCCTCGTTCGCGGTGCTTGGGGCGGTGCTCCTCGCATTCACGGGTGCCGAGGCGCTCTATGCCGATATGGGACATTTCGGCAGTGCCCCGATTCGCCTGGCCTGGTTCGGGCTGGTATTCCCGGCCCTTGCGCTCAACTACCTGGGGCAGGGCGCGCTGATCATTGTGAATGCAAAGGCAATCGAGAACCCCTTCTACCTGCTTTTTCCGTCGTGGGCCCTGTACCCGATGGTTGCACTCGCGACAGCGGCAACAGTGATCGCGTCGCAGGCGACGATTTCGGGCGCCTACTCGCTGACGAAACAGGGAATCCAGTTGGGCTACCTGCCACGCATGAACGTGGTGCAAACATCGGAAACAGCGATCGGTCAGATCTATATACCGAGTATCAACGGGATGTTGCTGTTCGCGGTCCTGGTTGCTGTGCTCGGATTCGGGTCTTCGTCGAATCTTGCTTCGGCATACGGGGTGGCAGTAACAGGCACGATGTTGGCGACGACCCTCCTGACCTTCTTTGTGATCCACTACGGTTGGCGCTACAACCTGCTGCTAAGCCTCGTCGCGACTGGCTTCTTTATTGCGGTGGACGTGGCTTTCCTTTCCTCCAGCCTGTTGAAGATCGGCGAGGGTGGCTGGTTCCCGCTCGTGGTCGGGGCCGGGATGTTCGTCGTGATGCTGACATGGCTTCGCGGCCGGAAAGTCCTGTTGGACCGGATTCAAAGTACCGACGTACCCCTTAAGTCGTTCCTGGATTCGCTATTTCTCTCACTACCGCCGCGTGTGCCCGGCGTAGCGGTGTTCCTCACTGCAACGCCCGATGTGGTACCACGCGCGTTGGCGCATAACCTCAACCACAACAGGGTGCTACACGAGCGTGTCGTGTTTCTTACGGTGAAGATGAAGGATGTGCCATCGGTGCCGGCGGCCGAGTGCGTCACCATCGAACCGCTCGGACACGACTGCTACCGGATAACCCTGCGCTTTGGCTTTATGAACCGGCCCGACGTTGCGCACGCGCTCAATGCGATGCCTCCAGGGTCTGGCCTGGAGTTTGACATCATGGACACCTCGTTCTTTCTGAGTCGCGAGAGCATCATTCCGGCGGCCGGCGGTCCCAGTGGCATGGCGTTGTGGCGTGATCACCTGTTTGCCACGATGAGCAGGAATGCCGGCAACGCAGCCGATTTCTTCAACATACCGGCAAATCGCGTGATCGAGATTGGCACGCAGGTCGAGATCTAGACCGCCTGCGGTACCTGTCTGGTAAAGGACTCCGTGGCCCAGGCGTTCCGTACCTCGGCGGCCAGTTCATCGCCGCGCCCTTGATAGCGTGGCGAAAAATGGAACGGCGTCACCGTGCGTGCACCTATGCTGCGCGCAATCCACCCGGCCTGGGCAGCGGTCAGGTGGTTCTTGCGCAGGCCGTGTGCCCGGTCGACATCCAGAAACACGCTCTCGATGAAGAGCTGGTCGACACCTTGCATCAGTTGCGACAGCGCTTGCACGTTCTCGCTCGTATAGCGTAGGTCGGTCACGTAGCCGATGCGCCGGCCGGGCTCGGCATCCAGGATCAGCCGACTCAGCTCGCCGACCGTTCGCGCCGACGCATGGTCGCCGCTCCGGTCTCGCCACTGCACAAGGATCGGGGCATCGCCGGCCGCGCCGGTCAGGACGGCATGCTTGAGTTCTCGCAGCCAGGCGCCGGTGGTCAGGCCGGATGCGGCCAGGCGTTCCTTGTTGATGCCAAGCCGGGCCTTTTCCTCCACCAGGTAGGCCAGGCATGGAATCCCGTGGTCGACAAAGCAGGCACGCACCCGGAACGTCGCTTCCTCGTGCACGATATCGCCGGTCCTGTCGACTCGCGCTTCGGCCTCCCTGGCAAAGCCGTGCCGGCTGGAAAAGCAGGCGCGCCGCATCTGCCCGTCCAGTCCAAGTTCGGCCACTTCGATGACCAGCTCGGTGGCGTAGCGATGCACCACGTTCCATGTATAGGCAAGCAGCTTGTGCTCGACCTGTGCCAGGAATCCCGGCCCGCCGACCAGCACGATGCGCGGCTTGCGCCCGAGCAGCACCCGCAGCAGCTTGTCGAAGCCAGAGAAATGATCCATGTGCGCATGCGTGACAAACACATGCGACAGGCGCATCAGCTCGCGCGGCATCAGCCGGGCGATATCGCCCAGGTCGAACAGCAGCGCGCGCCGTTCGTCCAGGAAGTCTACGAACAGCCCCGGGTCGCCAAAGGCATCGTTGACGAGGCGGGCTTCCAGCAAGGGACGCATGATCACTCGCGGTGCGACCGGCACCAAGGCTCAGGCAAAGGCGCATGCTGGTCCGGGCTGCCAGTCACCGCCCGGTCAGCTGGCGCAGCAGCTTCTGCACGATCCGCTCATGCTCTTCCAGCGCCGCGTCAAGCGTCCGCGCGCCATAACTTTCATTGTCCTGCTCAGCCAGCCCCGTCACGCGCGTGATGAACAAGGGGGTGTCCGTCGGTGCGGCCTCCGACACGCCCCGGAAGCGGGTCGTCACCGTGCCGCCGGACTGCTCCAGCAGGGTGCGGCGGAATACCAGGTCGTTGTCCGCCATCCAGCGCGACCATTCGTCGTGGTCGGTTACCTGCACTGGCCGGTTCTTCTCATCAAGGATATAGAAGCGGCGCCATTCCTGTGGACCGTGACGAGGCTTCATCGAAGGCCACCTCCGTGCGGTTGTGGGCCGGGTTGCCACCCGGGCCCGGCGGGCAACCGCGGACGGAGTGCCGGAAGCTGGCCGTCTCTGGCCGCAAAGTGCTTTGCAAGCGACTGCCACGCAACGCGCGACGCAAGGCACGACCTCAACGTTGCCCTACAGCCAGTCTATTTAACGCCCGCCACAAACTGGAGTAGATTTAAAGGGACAGGCGCGCACAAGGTTGCCACCGGGGTGCCAGCGTGGCTGTCGCCAGGGAGTGGATGCATCATGGACGAAGACACCGTTGTCACCGTTACGGTACAGGACAATGGGCCGTACCGCATAAAAGGTCCCGTCAGGATCGTGACCCCGGCAGGCGCCACCTTCGCTTTCGAAGGCGATCAGGTCTGGTTGTGCCGGTGCGGCCATTCCGAGAACAAGCCTTTCTGCGATGGCTCGCACAAGCGGCAGGGATTCTGCAGCACGCCACAGCCGAAGTCTTGAGCCGCCTGAGATCGAACCAGCGCCAGCACAGCCTGGTTCATGCCAGCGCGCCATTGCGCGCGACGACCCGGCCGGCCGATACCACCAGTTGCCGGACCGGCCTTGCCACGACCGCCTCGGCCACCGTTTGCGCGGCGACCAGCACCAGGTCCGCCCGGTCGCCCGGCGCCAGGCCATAGCGCTGGAAACCGCATGCGCCAGCCGCCGCGTGCGTCACGCAATCGAGTGCAACCGCGAGTTCGTCATCGCGGCGGAAGTTGTTGCGCAGGCCGATCAGCATGGCACGCTCCAGCATGTCGGGAGAGCCGTAGGGCGTCCAGGTATCGCGGATGCCGTCGTTGCCGCCGGCAATCCTGACGCCCGCCGCGCGGCACGCGGCGACCGGCGGCACCGGGCGCGACGGCGGCGCGGTGGTGACGATGACAACCCCAAGGTCGGCGATGCGCCGCAGCAGCGCGTCGCGCTCGCGTTCGGCAATATCGCCCAGGCAGAAGGCGTGGCTGACAGTGACCATGCCTCGCATACCCAGCGCGGCCGTGCGTTGCAGGATCAGGTCGAGGGAATAGGCGCCCATGGTGCCGGGCTCGTGCAGATGGATGTCGAGCGGGCGGCCATGGCGCTGCGCGAGGCCGAACAGGACATCCAGCGCGCGCACCGGGTCGCCTTCGATGGCGCACGGGTCCAGCCCGCCTAGGATGTCGGCGCCAGCGCGCAGCGCCGCATCCAGCAGGGCTTCCGTGCCGGGGCGCCACAGCACGCCCGACTGCGGGAACGCGACAATCTGCATGTCCATCTGCGCGGACAGCTCGTCGCGCGTGGCAAGTACGCCTTGCAGGTGGCGCAGGCCCGCGTCGGTGTCGATATCGACGTGGGTGCGCAGCCGTGTGGTGCCCGCCGCAAGGAAGGCGCGCGCCAGCAACAGCGATTGCGCGCGGGCATCGTGGCCGGTGGCGGCGCGCCACCGGCGCTCGTTGTCGATGCGATCGGTCAGGTTGGGGCCGACCTCATTGCGATACCAGGGCATGCCCCACAGGGTCTTGTCCAGGTGGGTGTGCGCCTCGACCAGGCCGGCAAGCGCCAGCGCGCCGGCGCCGTCCTCGACCTGGCATCCGGCCGGCGCCTCAAGCCCGGCGCCGATGCGCGCGAACTGGCCGTCTGCCATCAGGATATCGACCTGGTTCCCGGCTGCGAGCCGGACATTGCGGACCAAAAGATAATTCATTGCATTTTCCCGTTATGTCAGGAAGAAACCGCCTTCAGGACGGCGGGGCTTGTCTCTCGGCACGGTTCAACGCGGCGGGGCGCGCATGCTGCCGCGCGGCAGGCACCCAAGCAGCCTGTCGAAGGCCGGCGCGATGTCCTCCTCCGGCACGCAGGCGTACCCCAGCAGCAGGCCTTGCTGCACGGCATCGCCGATGAAATAGCGCGACAGCGGCCGCACCACGATGCCGCGCTCGCGGGCGGCAGCGGTGATGGCCACGTCGTCGGCATCGTCGGGCAGCCGCAGCACCAGGTGCAGGCCGGCATTGCTGCCGTGCTCATGCAAGGCCCCGGGGCCGAGGTAGCGTTCGATCAACGCGGCCAGGATGGCGCGCCGCCTGGCATACAGCGGCCGCATGCGGCGGATGTGGGCGGCATAGTCGCCGGCCTGCATGAATTCGGCGACGGTCGCCTGCGTCATCAGATGGCCCGCCCGGTATAGCTCGGCGTGCGCGGTCTGGAAGGCGCCGGCCAGGCTGCGCGGCAACACCAGGTAGCCCATGCGCAAGCCCGGATAGAGCGTCTTGCTGAAGGTGCCGATATAGATCACCGGCGCATCCGGTTCCATGCCCTGCAACGATGGAATCGGCTGCCCGGAAAAACGGAATTCGCTGTCGTAGTCGTCCTCCACGATCCAGCTGCCGCGCTGGCGGGCGTATTCCAGCAGCGCGCGCCGGCGCTTCAGGCTCATCACGGCGCCGAGCGGGTACTGGTGCGAGGGCGTGACGAAGATAAACCGCGGCGCGGGCATCTCCCTGCCGGCTTCGGTGTCGGGCAGCGTCAGGCCCTCGTCGTCCACCAGCTTCGGCACCATGCCGATATCGCTGACCTGCAGCACGCCGCGGATGCCCCAATAGCTGGGTTCCTCCACCCACGCCTGGTCACCGGGCGAGCCCAGCATCCTCACCACCAGGTCGATGGCCTGGTGAATGCCCTCGGTGATCAGCACCTGGTCCGGATCGCAGCGCACCGAGCGCGCCACCCGCAGGTGCGCCGCCAGGGCTTCGCGCAGCGCCGGCAGCCCGCCGCCATGGCTGTAGCTCAGCCACTCCGGGTGCGGTTTGCGCCACACGCGGGCCGAGATCTGGGCATAGCGGCGATGCGGGAAGCGCGTGACGTCGGGCACGCCCGGCATGAATGCGCCCCATTGCGTGGGCGAAGCCGAGGCATTGGCCAGCAGCCGCTGTCCGCGCGGCGACAGCCCGGGCATGGCCTGCGGCCCGACCTCGGTCGCCGGGACCGCGGCGGCGTTCAGGTAGCGCTCCGGCGCGGTGGCGGCAACGAAGGTGCCGCTGCCGGTGCGCGCGTACAGGTACCCCTCGGCCAGCAGCTGGTCGTAGGCAAACATCACCGTATTGCGCGACAGCCCCAGTTCGGCGGCCAGGTCGCGTTGCGGCGGCAGGCGCGTGGCCGGCGCCAGGCTGCCGTCCTGTATCGCGCCGCGGATGCATTCGTAGAGGCCGCGGTTGATTGGTTTGCCCAGTGCCGCCGTGCCTTCGGGGCCCAGGCGCTGGAGCAGCTGGTCGCCGCAGATCGATTTCAAATTGGCACCATCGGAATTGCGAAAGCGGTACTGGATTATAGGGCCAAGGCCGGTTGAAATGGCTGGCATCGCTGGGCCCCTGCCAGCGGTGCCCGTTTCGCGAGTCGGCCGGTGCCGACAGTCCTTACCGCACAATGACCATGAAAAACCTCGAACTGAACCAACGCCGTACCCTCGCGACGCCGCGCGGCGTGGGCGTGATGTGCGATTTCTACGCCGACCGCGCCGAGAACGCCACACTGTGGGACGTGGAAGGCCGTGCCTACACGGACTTCGCCGCCGGCATCGCCGTGCTCAACACGGGCCACCGCCACCCGCGCGTGATGCAGGCCATCGCCGCGCAGCTGGAGCGTTTCACGCATACGGCCTACCAGATCGTGCCCTACCAGGGCTATGTCGCGCTGGCTGAGCGCATCAACGCGCTGGTGCCGATCCAGGGCCTGAACAAGACGGCCCTGTTCACCACCGGCGCAGAGGCCGTGGAGAACGCCATCAAGATCGCCCGTGCGCATACCGGCCGCCCCGGCGTGATCGCGTTCTCGGGCGCCTTCCATGGCCGCACGCTGCTGGGTATGGCGCTGACCGGAAAGGTGGCGCCGTACAAGATCGGGTTTGGCCCGTTCCCCTCCGACATCTACCACGCCCCGTTCCCCAGCGCGCTGCATGGCGTCAGCACTGAGCGGGCGCTGCAGGCGCTTGAAGGCCTGTTCAAGACCGATATCGATCCGGGCCGCGTGGCCGCGATCATCGTTGAGCCGGTGCAAGGCGAAGGCGGCTTCCAGGCGGCGCCGGCCGATTTCATGCGGGGCCTGCGGGCTGTGTGCGACCAGCACGGCATCGTGCTGATCGCTGATGAAGTGCAGACCGGCTTTGGCCGTACCGGCAAGATGTTCGCGATGTCGCACTACGACGTGGAGCCGGACCTGATCACCATGGCCAAGAGCCTGGCCGGCGGCATGCCGCTGTCGGCGGTCAGTGGCCGGGCGGGGATCATGGATGCGCCGCTGCCCGGCGGCCTCGGTGGCACCTATGCCGGCAATCCGCTGGCGGTGGCCGCAGCGCACGCGGTCATCGACGTCATCGAGGAAGAAAAGCTGTGCGAGCGCTCCGCCAGCCTTGGCCAGCAGTTGCGCGAGCACCTGCTGGCGCAGCGCAAGCACTGCCCCGCAGTGGCGGAGGTGCGCGGGCTGGGTTCGATGGTCGCCGCCGAATTCTGCGATCCCGCCACGGGCCAGCCCAGCGCCGAGCATGCCAAGCGCGTCCAGGCCCGTGCGCTGGAAGCCGGCCTGGTGCTGCTGACCTGCGGCACCTACGGCAATGTCATCCGCTTCCTCTATCCGCTCACCATCCCGCAGGCGCAGTTCGACGCGGCGCTGGCGGTGCTGACCCAGGCGCTGGCCGAATAAGGGGAACGCATGGAACTCCAACATACCGCGCTGTTGCGCAGCCATTGCCTGATCGACGGCGAATGGACCGAGGCCCAAAGCGGCGCAGAACTCGCCGTCTTCAACCCGGCGACTCAAGAACGGATTGGCTCGGTGCCCCTGGCCGGCGCGGTTGAAGCCGAACAGGCGGTGCGCGCCGCCGAGCGCGCGCTGCCGGCATGGCGCGCGCAGACGGGCAAGGCGCGTGCCGCCGTGCTGCGCCGCTGGGCCGACCTGATGCTGGCGCACCAGGAAGACCTGGCCCGGTTGATGACCGCCGAGCAAGGCAAGCCGCTGGCCGAGGCGCGTGGCGAGGTGGCTTATGCCGCGAGCTTCCTCGAGTGGTTTGGCGAGGAAGCCAAGCGGGTCGATGGCGAGGTGCTGGCCAGCCCGCGCAGCAGCCAGAAGATGCTGGTGCTGCGCGAGCCGGTGGGCGTGTGCGCGGCCATTACGCCGTGGAACTTCCCCGCGGCGATGATCACGCGCAAGGTAGGCCCGGCGCTCGCCGCCGGCTGCACCATCATCGTCAAGCCCGCCGAACAGACGCCGCTCACGGCACTGGCGCTGGCCGTGCTGGGCGAACAGGCCGGCGTGCCGCGTGGCGTGCTGCAGGTGGTGACCGGCGACGCCGTGCAGATCGGCGGCGTGCTGTGCGCGAGCCCGGTGGTGCGCAAGCTCAGTTTTACCGGCTCGACCGCGATCGGCAAGCTGCTGATGGCGCAGTGCGCCGGCACCGTGAAGAAGCTCTCGCTGGAACTGGGTGGCAACGCGCCGCTGATCATCTTCGACGACGCCGACCTGGATCGCGCGGTCGAAGGCATCCTTGCCTCCAAGTTCCGCAACAGCGGCCAGACCTGTGTCTGCGCCAACCGCATCTATGTGCACGACCGCGTCTACGACGAGGTCGCGCGCCGGCTGGTCAGCGCGGTCGAACAGTTGCGGCCGGGTCATGGCGTCGACAGCGGGGTCACGCAAGGCCCGCTTATCGACGCCGATGCGGTGGCCAAGGTCGAAGCGCATATCGCCGACGCGCTCGCACATGGCGCCACGGTGCTGACGGGCGGCCAGCGCCATGCGCTCGGCGGCACCTTCTTCGCGCCGACGGTGCTGGCCGATGCGACTTCGTCGATGCGGGTTGCGCGCGAGGAGACCTTCGGCCCGCTGGCACCGCTGTTCCGCTTCACCAGCGAAGCAGAAGTGGTGGCGATGGCCAACGATACCGAATCCGGGCTGGCCGCATACTTTTTCTCGCGCGACATGGCAAAGATCTGGCGCGTGGCGCAGGCGCTCGAATACGGCATGGTCGGCATCAATACCGGGCTGATCTCCAACGAGGTGGCGCCGTTCGGCGGCGTCAAGCAATCGGGGCTGGGCCGCGAAGGTTCACGCCATGGCATCGACGAGTATCTGGAGACGAAGTACCTCTGCATGGAAGTCGAATAACAGCAATGGGGTGAAGCACACCCCACCACCAGGGCGGGGCATGGCGCACCCACGCAGTGCGCCGGCCCCACGGAGACAAGACAGTCCGGCAAATGCCGGTGCCAGGTGGGCGACTCCGGTGCAAGACCTGCGCAAACTTCCAGGAAAGGGAAGGGGGCGGACAGGACGCGCGCCGGGATCGGCCCAACGCCAATGGCACGCATATTGCGGACTGGGAAGTGCCATCCGTTCCTGTCAGCGGATGCCATTTCTTCTATCGATGAGGGTACAAAGATGCGTTTCACTGCTATCCGCAGCCTGCTTGCGGTCACCATGCTGGCGGCCTCTTCCCTGGCACTTGCGCAAGGCGCCCGCGACTGGCCCAGCCAGCCGGTGCGTATTGTCGTGCCGTTCCAGGCCGGCTCGGCCACCGACCTGATCTCGCGGCAGATCGGCCTTGGCCTCGGCAAGGAATACGGCCAGACCTTCGTGGTTGAAAACCGCCCGGGCGCCGCCGCGATGATCGGCAGCGAGGTGGCCGCGCGCGCGCCGGCCGATGGCTATACGCTGCTAATGTCCGGGCCGGCGTCGATGGTGACCAACCGGTTCCTGTACAAGAAGCTCAGCTATGACCCGGATGCATTCGAGAAGGTGGCAGTGGTCGCGGTCACGCCGAATATCCTGTTGTCCAACCCCTCGCTGCCGTTCAAGACGCTGCCCGAGATGGTCGCGTATGCCAAGGCCAATCCGGGCAAGCTGACCTATGCTTCGTTCGGTACCGGCACCACCTCGCATATCGCCGGCGAGATGCTGAAGGCCGCGGCCGGCATCGATATCGTCCATGTGCCGTACAAGGGCGCCGGCGAAGCGATCCCGGCGTTGCTGTCGGGCCAGGTGTCGATGTATTTCGACACCATCATGACCGGCCTGCCGTATGTGAAGGCCGGCAAGCTGCGCGCGCTCGGCATGTCCACCGCAAAGCGCTCGCCCAACGCGCCGGAGATTCCGACGATTGCCGAGCAGGGTTATGCCGGCTTCGATATCGCGCCGTGGTATGGCATTGTCGCGCCCAAGGGCACGCCGGCCGACGTGGTCAGCAAGCTCAATGTCTCGATCAACAAGCTGCTCAAGGCCCCGGAGTTCCGTGAGCGCCTGGCTGCCACCGGCGCCGAGCCGCGCGGCGGCAGCGTCGGCGATTTCAGCGCGATGGTCAGCGCGGAGATCCCGCGCACCGAAAAGCTGGTCAAGCAATCCGGCGTGACGCTGCAATAAGCCGCGTGCAGCAACCCTGGGGCGCCGCCCGCGCGCCCTTTTACCTGTTCTGAATGGAGTTCCCGATGTTGCCTTTCGACTGGACCTTTCCCTACCCGTCGCAAAAGATGCCGCTGCTCGCCGCCAACGCGGTCAGCACCAGCCAGCCGCTCGCCGCGCAGGCGGGGCTGCGCATGCTGTACGAAGGCGGCAATGCCATCGACAGCGCCATTGCCAGCGCGATTGCGCTGACCGTGGTGGAGCCGGTCATGAACGGCATTGGCGGGGACATGTTCGCGCTGGTCTGGCATGAGGGGCAGCTGTACGGGCTCAACTCCAGCGGCCGGGCGCCGGCGCGCTGGACCCTGGATCATTTCGCCGGGCACGACAGCATGCCCCAGGTGGGCTGGGATACGGTCACCGTGCCGGGCCAGGTCGCGGGCTGGAAGGCGCTGTCGGCCCGCTTCGGCAAGCTGCCGTTCGCGCGGCTGTTCGCACCGGCCATCGAGTACGCTGAACAGGGCTTCCTGGTGTCGCCGCAGATCGCACGGCAATGGGCCGCGCAGGTGCCGGTGCTGGCCGGCCAGCCTGGCTTTGCCAAGGCGTTCCTGCGCGACGGCAGGGCGCCGCAGGCGGGCGAGCGCTGGCGTTTCCCGGAGCAGGCCGCCACGCTGCAGCGCATTGCCGAGAGCGATGGCGAAAGCTTCTACACGGGTGAACTCGCCGCGCGCATCGTCGCGTTCGCCGAGGAAACCGGAGGCGCCATCCGCGCCGACGACCTGGCCGCGCATCGCGCCGCCTGGGTCCAGCCGATGGCGCAGCAGTTCCGCGGCTACACGCTCCATGAAATTCCCCCGAACGGCCAGGGCATCGCCGCGCTGATCGGCCTCGGCATCCTGGACCGCTTCGACGTGGAAAGCATGGGCTGCGACAGCGCCGGCTTCTACCACGTCAGCATCGAGGCGATGAAGCTGGCCTTTGCCGACCTGCACCGCCACGTGTCGGACCCGGCCACCATGCAGCACGCGCCCGCCGCCTTCCTGGATCCGGCCTATCTTGCCGAGCGCGCGGCGCTGATCGATATGAAACGCGCAGGCACTCCCACCGCAGGCATGCCGAAGACCGGCGGCACTGTCTACCTGTCCAGCGCGGATGCCGCGGGTTCGATGGTGTCGTATATCCAGTCCAACTACCGCGGCTTTGGTTCCGGCGTGGTGGTGCCTGGCACCGGCATCGCGCTGCATAACCGCGGCGCGGGCTTCAACCTGAAGCCCGGCCACGCCAACTGCGTGGCGCCGGGCAAGCAGCCGATGCACACCATCATCCCGGGCTTCGTCACCCGCAATGGCGAGCCGGTGATGTCATTCGGCGTGATGGGCGGCTCGATGCAGGCGCAGGGCCATGTGCAGATGATGGCGCGGCTTGCTGCCTTCGGCCAGAATCCGCAGGCCATGAGCGATGCCCCGCGCTTCCGCGTGGAGCACGGGCCGGTGGTGAATGTCGAGGCGCATCTGCCGCCGGACGTGGTCTCCACGCTGCGCGGCATGGGCCATCGCGTCGACGTGGCGCCGCGCGACAGCCTGGAGTTCGGCTCGGCGCAGCTTATCTACAAGGCGCCGGACGGCTATATCGCGGCCTCGGACTCGCGGCGCGACGGGCAGGCAGTGGGGTTTTAGGCGGCCGCGGGCGTCGGGGGGCAATCCACCCGCGTCGGCGTCGATGGCCTGGTCAGCTCAGCTTGATCTGTGCCTCGCGAATCAGCGCGCCCCATCTGGCGTGCTCCGCGCGGATATGCGCGGCGAATGCGGCGGGCGGCGTTGGGGTCGCGATGCTGCCTTCCTGCTTCAGCCGTTGCTGGACATCCGGCCGGCTCATGACCTGGAGGGTTGCTGCCGCGAGCTTTGCTGTCACCTCGGCCGGCAGGCCCGCCGGCGCGACCAGGCCGAGCCAGGTCGTTACCTCGAAGCCCGCGAAGCCCTGTTCCGCGACGGTGGGAACAGCTGGCAGCGCGGACAGGCGCTGCGCCGAGGTCACCGCCAGCGCGCGGATCTTGCCGGCAGCAAGCTGCGGCATGACCGACACCGTGTTGCCGAAGCAGGCAGCTACCTGGCCGCCAAGCAGGTCATTCATGGCCGGGCCGCTCCCTTGTAAGGCACTTGCATAAGGCGCACGCCGGCCCGCCGCGCCAACATCACTCCCGCCAGGTGTGCGACCGTGCCGTTGCCCGGCTGGGCAATGCCGGTCTCGCCGCTGCGCGCTTTTGCTGTCTGGATGAAGTCGGCGAGCGTGCGCAGCGGGGAATCCTGCCGGACGACCAGCACCACCGGCTGTGCCGCGACGCCGGCAATGGGCGTGAAGTCCTTCAGCGGATCGAACGGCATCTTCGGGTAGAGCCCGGGATTGATGGCGAGATTGGCGGCCTGGCCCATGCCGATGGTGTAGCCGTCCGGCGCGGCCTTGGCCACCATGTCCAGGCCGATGTTGCCGCCGGCGCCGGGCTTGTTGTCGATCACCACGGTCCAGCGCTCGAGCGTTGCCAGCTTCTCGGCGATCAGCCGCGAGGTGGCATCGGTGCCGCCCCCGGGCGGGAAGGGCACCACCAGCCGGACAGGCTTCTGCGGCCAGGGTCCTTGCGCCCGGACGAAGCCGGAGGCGGCCAGCGTCATCGCTGCGCCGGCCTGGATAAACTGACGTCGTTGCATCGTTGTCTCCGTAATCTCTGTTGTGAGGCCATGACGTAGGGCAAAGGCCCGTCAGACCGGCAGCCCCTTGGCCCGCAGCGTGGCATCGAAGCGCTCCGGATCCGACGTTCCCGTGGCATTGCCGGCGCGGATCTTCGCTTCCTTCTCCAGGTGGGCGCGCGTGCGCGCGAGGATATCGGCGGCCTGCGCTGCCGGCACCGCGATCACGCCATCCGCATCGCCCACGATCAGGTCTCCCGGCATCACGGCCATGCCCGCGCAGGTGATCGGCACGTTGATCTCCCCGGGACCGTCCTTGGTCGGGCCGCGATGGGTATTGCCGCGCGCGAAGATGGGCATGCCGTCTTCCGCCCATTCCAGGACGTCGCGGATCGCGCCGTCGATCACCAGGCCGGCAAGCCGTTTTGCCACGCAGGTGGTGCGCATCAGTCCGCCCACCAGCGCCTGGGTGACATCGCCTGCGCCGTCGATGACGAGCACGTCGCCCGGGCGGACCATCATCAGGGCCTTGTGGATCATCAGGTTGTCGCCCGGCCGCACGCGCACGGTAACGGCCGGGCCGCACAGCACTGCCTCCGGCCGCCGATGGTAGGGGCGCAGGCCGATCGTGCCGATCTGGCGGCTCATGGCGTCCCCGATGGCCGGCACCGGCAGCTCGCGGAATGCCGCGATCAGCGGGGCCGGAAAGCCGTCGGCGCAGGGGTTGATGCGGTATCCCGCCGGCCATGACAGGGCCGTGGCCTGCTCGGTGTGCATGGGTATCTCCTTGGAAAGCTGGGTGAGAAGGGTGGCAGCCAGCGGCTATGCGATGCGCTGGTCCAGCCCGGCAAGCACGCCGGGATTCACGCACAAGGCCGGCGCGGGCGGCGTCCCTTGCAGGTAGCCGAGCACATTGCGCACGGCATCGCTGGCCATGGCCGCCAGCGCCGTCGGCGTGGAGCCGCCGACATGTGGCGTCAGCACGACGTTCCCGAGCGTGAGCAGCGGGCTGCCTGCCGGCAGCGGCTCAACGGCCATCGTGTCGAGGCCTGCGGCATGGAGCTGCCCGCCGCGCAAGGCGGCAACAAGGGCCGCTTCGTCGACGAGCTCGCCACGGGCCGTGTTGATCAGGATGGCGCCATGCCGCATGCATGCAAGCTGGGCGGGGCCGATCATCCCGCGCGTGTGCTGGTTCAAGGGAGCGTGCAGGCTGACCACATCGCTCACGGCAAGCAATGCTTCCAGCGTGTCGAAACGGGTGACGCCGGCGGCCGGCACCGCAGTGCCGGCCAGGGCGGGATCAAAGGCCGCGACCTGCATGCCCAGCGCCATGCAGACGCGCGCCACGCGTTGCGCGACCTGCCCGAATCCGACCAGGCCGATGGTGCGCCCATGCAGTTCCACCCCATCCTGCGCGCGCGACCACCGGCCCGCGCGCAACTCGCTATCCATCCACGTCACACGCCTGGCGGCGGCGAACATCAGGCCAAGCGTGAGTTCCGCCACCGACTGGGCATTGGCGCCGGGCGTCACATAGACGGGAATGCCACGCTTGGTGGCCGCGCCGACATCGATGTTGCTGACGCCCACGCCATGCTTGGAGATCACCTTCAGCGTGGGGCAGGCATCGATGGCGGCACCGGTCAGATCCACGGTGCGCGAGATCACCGCGTCTACCGGCAGTGTGCCGAGCAGGTGATGCAGCTCCCGCGAGTCATCGGGGTTGGCCAGGCAGTGCAACCTGGCGTTGGCGGCTTCCAGCAGGCGGACGCCGGCATCGGCAAGGCGGGGCGCGGTAACAAGGACGGTGTAGGGCATGGCTGCGATCGGTTTGGTATGGGGCCATTCTTGTCCCGCCAGTCAGATGCCGTCCAGCTTATAATTTTTCTTATTCGATAAATAAAAGTAATCAGTCGTGCCCCGACTTCCCGACCACCCGATGCGGAGTGCCGGTATGGATTTGCGTGACCTCAAGTACTTTCTTGCCGTGGCGAATGCCGGCAACTTCCGGCGTGCGGCCGAGCTGGTGCACCGTAGCCAGCCAACCCTGACCAAGGCGGTGGACCGGCTCGAAGCCTCGCTGGGCGCGGCACTGTTCGAACGCGACGGCAGGGGACAGAAGCTGAGCGCGGCAGGGACCGCGCTGCGCGCCCGGGCCGCCGGCCTGTTGCAGGAGGCGGAGCTGGTGCGTGATGAAGTCGGGGCCATTGCCCGGGGCGTTGCGGGTACGGTGAGACTGGGCAGCGGACCGCTCGGCGCGGAATACCTGTTGCCGCCGATCTGCAGAATGCTGCTGCGCGAAGCCCCCAACGTGGTGCTGCAACTGAGTATTCGCAACAACTACGAGCTACGCGACGATCTTCGGGAAGGGCGCGTGGACGTGATTCTCGGCTTCGTGCCGGAACAGGAAGACGAGTTTCACTGCGAGACGCTGCTGAAAGACACCGTGGTCGTAGCAGCAGTCAGGGGGCATCCGATCTTCCGGGTGCGCAAGCCGGGGCTGGAAGCGCTGACCGGATATCGTTGGGCCCTGCCCAATCGCGCCGTCCCCAGCCGGACCTGGCTCGACCACGCGCTGGAGTCGCGCAACCTGCCGCGGCCCGTGGTCCAGATCGAGACCAACTCGATCCCGCTGATTCCCCGTGTGGTCGCCGATACCGAGCTGCTGACCTTTGTCTCGCGCCGCACCCTGCGCGCCAGTGGTGGCGAGCTGGTGGAAGTGCCTTTGCCCGCTGCCACGCTTGTGCGGAACTTCGGCATCACGTTCCGCAAGGACCAGCCGCTTTCGCCCGTGGCAGACCGGCTGATCGGCCTGCTGCATGATTTTGGCAAGACGCTCTTCGACCAACCCCACTGAGGCGTGCGGCTAGCGCGGTCCACGGCGCCTGCGTGGACCGCGGGGCCCGTCACAGCGGCGCAGGCTGGGGCTGGCTGGCAGGCGTGGCCGCAGCGGGCTTCTTGTTGTCAGTGCCGCTATATGAGAAGTACCTCGCCTTCGCGCCCCTGGCCCAGTACGCCACGGTGAAGTGCTTGCTGTCGCGCCCATAGAGCAACTCCAGGCTGCCATTGGCTGCGGCCCACTCGGCGTAGCCATTCTCCGCCGCGCCTTCGGTCTTGCGCAGGGACGCATAGCGCTCGTCGAGCTTCTTGCGCACCTCATCCAGCGCCGGGCGCTCGAACGTCATCGTGATCAGCGCCACGGTGTCCTGCGCATCGCAGTTCAGGATCACGCGCGTCAGGCCCGGGAGGTGGAATCGCTCCAGGTGCCTGAGTTCAACGGCGTCGCCACCGGCCCACTCGGACTTGCCGGTCCTGGCGTGATTCTGCGGCGGCGCCAGGCGAGAGCACCTGGCCTTGCCCAGCTCCAGTCCCAGCGGCGCCGCGGTGTTGCTGGCTGCGTCAGGTTGGGCAGGGGATGCGGCATGGATCGAAACGGAGGCCAGCAGGGCGGCGCAGAGCAGGGTGACCTGCTTCATTTTCAGGCGGGAAAGTGCTTTCACGGTCTTGAGGGAAGTTGTCAGCCGGGATTCTACGGCTTTCTTGCTCCCTGCCCTCTGATCGCGCTCAAGATGGGCGCGCCCGCTTGCGCGGCTTGCGCCGGCATGAAGCGGCGGGTGGCGGCCCAGAACACCAGCGCCAGCAAGCTGACCACGGCGCCCAGCACGCACACGCCCCGCCAGCCGGCAGCGTCATAGACCGCCGTGGTGGCAATTGCGCCCAGCCCGCTGCCCGCCGCGTAGAACAGCATGTACGCGCCGACCAGCCGGCTGTGCGCCGCGGCATCGGTGCGGAAGATCATGCTCTGGTTGGTGACGTGGATGGCCTGGCCGCCCAGGTCGAGCAGCACGATGCCGATGGCCAGCGGCCACAGCGATGTTTCCAGCCATGACAGCGGAAGCCAGGCCGCCACCAGCAGCACCAGTGCCGCGAGCGTGGTGCGCTGCCCGAAGCCCTGGTCCGCCCAGCGTCCCGCACGCGCAGCCGCCAGGGCACCCACCGCGCCAACCAGCCCGAAGGCGCCGATGGCCGTATGCGACAGCCCGTAGGGCGGAGCGCTCAGCGGCAATACCAGGGCGCTCCACAAGATGTTGAACGCCGCGAACATCAGTAGCGCGATCGTGCCCCGGATCTGCAAGACCCGGTCGTGGCGCAGCAGCAGGAACATCGATGCGACCAGGCTGGCATAGCGCATCCGCTGGCCGGCGCTGGCCACCACTGGCAGCGCGCGCCATAGCAGCCACGCAAGCACCAGCATCGCCGCTGCGGCGCAGACATAGACGTTGCGCCACCCGGCCACGTCGCTGACGCCGCCGGCCACCACACGCGCCAGCAGCAGTCCGATAAAGACGCCGCTCTGCGCGGTGCCGACCACGCGCCCGCGTTCATGCGGCCCTGCTGCCGCGGCCGCATAGGCGATCAATCCCTGGGTCATGGCGGTGCCGAGCAAGCCGGTCAGGAACATCCCCGCCAGCAGCACGGTAACGGACGGCGCCAGCGCCACGGCAGCCAGCGCGCCGGCCAGGGCAAGCACCTGTGCCAGCATCAGGCGGCGGCGTTCCACCAGGTCGCCCAGCGGCACCAGCAACAGCAGCGCCAGGGCACAACCAAGCTGGGTGGCGGTGACCACGCCGCCGATGGCCCCGGCGCTGATGGAGAAATCCGCCATCAGCGCATCCAGCAGCGGCTGGGCGTAATAGACATTGGCGACGCTCAGGCCGCTGGCGCAGGCGAACAGCAGCACCGCGCCGCACGGCAGATTCGCACACGGTGCCGCAGGGCAAGTCGGAGGCGGTGCCGTCACCGCGGGGGAGGTTTTCATACCAGTCCATGTGGTTGCAAAACAAAACCAGTTGAAGCGTAAGCCTTCTGGTTTTAAAATGCAACTACATTGACGGGCTGCACAGCCCCAAGGCAACCAAGACATGGCCACCCGCAAAGACCCGAGCGATGAAACCTGCCCCGTTGCGCGCACCCTGGAGCTGGTCGGCGAGCGCTGGTCGCTGATGATCGTGCGCGATGCCTTTGACGGCATGCGCCGCTTCAGCGACTTCCAGCGTAGCCTGGCGGTCGCGCGCAACATCCTGTCCGACCGCCTGCGCCGGCTGGTGGAAGCCGGCATCCTGACGACGCAGCCGGCTTCCGATGGCAGTGCGTATCACGAGTATGTGCTGACGAAGAAGGGAGAGAGCTTGTTCCCCATCGTATTGGCCTTGCGCCAATGGGGCGAACACCATCTGTTTGCGCGGGGCGAGCGGCGCTCCCAGATGGTGGAAAAGCGGACCGGGAAGCCGGTGCCGCTGATGATGCCCCGGACCAGCGACGGTGATGTGCTCTTGCCCGGGGAAACGGAAGTGCGCAAGCCGCGCTAGGGGGGCGGTGACGAGGTCGTCTACAGTCGCCCGCTTTTCAGCACGGGCGACATGCTTCTTGCCTTCAGCTGCCCCTGTAAGTCCCGAAGCTCCACGGCGAACACAGCAGCGGCACATGGTAGTGCTGCGCGGCGTCCGCGATGGTAAAGCGCACGGGCACGATGTCGGCGAACACGTCGGGGGTGCGGAAGTAGTCCGCCACCCAGAAGCGCAGCTCGAACTCGCCGGTGCGCGCCTGGGCCGGCGGCAGCATCGGCGTGTCGGTACGGCCGTCGTGGTTGGTGCGGGTGCGCGCGATCAGCCGTGGCGGCTGGGTGGCAACGTCGAACAGTTCCACCTGCATGCCGGCCACGGGGCGGCCCAGGGATACGTCGAGCACATGTGTGCTGATGCCTGCCATGATGCGATGTCTCCGGGTTGGGCCGCGGCGTCAGCTGCCGCGGTAGTAGTTGTAGCTCCACGGCCCGAACAGCACGGGCAGGTGGATGCGCTGGCTGGGGTCGGTGACGCGCAGGCGCAGCGGGATCTTCGACAGGAAGGAGGGTTGCGGCAGGCTGGCCTTGCGCGCGGCAAAGTACTCGTCCGCGTGCAGGATCAGTTCGTAGGTGCCGGTGCGGTAGCTGTCGCCGATCAGCAGCGGCGGTTCGCTGCGGCCGTTGGCGGCCAGCGTGACGGTCTGCAGCGGCGTGCGCTGGCCATTGTCGATGCGGAACATCTCCACGCGCATGCCGGCCGCGGGCGTGCCGTGGTAGGTGTCCAGCGCGTGCAGCGTCAGGCGCGGGCTCAGGCCGCCTTGCTGCACCGGTGCTGCCGTCTGGTTGGGGGCCGCCGTATCCGGCGTGGCGCCCCAGCTGGCGCCGGCCAGCAGCGCGCCGCCGCCCAGCGTCATCGATTGCAGCGCGAAGCGCCGGCGGGTGGGATCGAAGCTATGGTCGTCCATGTCAGGCCCCTTGCTTGCCGTGCTTGCCGCCCAGCTTGCGGATGCCGACCAGCACCAGCACCGCGGCCAGCACCTCGATCACCGCCACCAGGTACAGGCCGGAGGTGAGCTTCCCGGTAGTGTTCTTGATCAGCCCCATCACATAGGGCGCGCCAAAGCCGGCCAGGTTGGCCACCGAGTTGATCAGGGCCACGCCCACCGCGGCGGCGCTGCCCGCCAGGTAGCGGTTGGGCAGCTGCCAGAACACGGGGATGGCGCTCATGGTGCCGACCAGCGCGGCAGTCATGGCCAGCAGCGCGATCACCGGCGACAGCACCTGCGCGCCCAGCAGCACGGCCAGCACGGCCATGGCACCGCCACCGACCAGCGCCGAGCCGCTGAAGTGCCAGCGCACTTCGTTGCGGCGGTCGGAGTGGGCGCCGTTGAGGATCATGCCGGCGGCGCCACACAGGTAGGCCACGGCCGCAATCCAGCCCACCGCCATGGGCGTGGTGAAGCCCACGTCCTTGATGACGGTGGGGATCCAGAAGGTCAGCGTCGAGTTGGCGCACAGCAGGCAGAAGTAGATCGCGATCAGCAGCCACACCTTGGGGTTGGTGAAGAGCGTGCGCCAGTCGTGGCCGCGCTCGCCCAGGGTGGCATTGTCGCGCTTGAGGGCGTCCTGCAGCACGCGCTTCTCGTCGTCGGAGAGCCAGCGCGCCTGCTCCGGCTTGTCGGTCATGTAGAACCAGGCAAAGATGCCGGCCAGCACCGACGGGATGCCTTCCAGGATGAACAGCCACTGCCAGCCGTGCATGCCGTTCACGCCAGCCATGCTGGTCATGATCCAGCCGGCCAGCGGGCCGCCCAGCACGCCGGCGATGGCCGAGGCGGACATGAAGGTGCCGAAGGCGCGGGCGCGGCGCTGCGACGGGTACCAGTAGGTCAGGTACAGGATCACGCCCGGGTAGAAGCCGGCTTCGAACGCGCCCAGCAGGAAGCGCAGGATGTAGAACTGCGTGGGCGTGGTGACAAAGGTCTGCAGCATGCAGATCACGCCCCAGCAGATGGTGATGCGCATGATCGTCTTCTTGGCGCCGATCTTCTGCAGCAGCATGTTCGATGGCACCTCGAAGAAGAAGTAGCCAAGGAAGAAGATGCCCGCGCCCAGCCCGTACACGGCCTCGCTGAAGTGCAGCGCATCCAGCATCTGCAGCTTGGCGAAGCCGATGTTGACCCGGTCCAGCCAGGCCAGTACCCACAGCACCCCAAGGAAGGGCAGCAGGCGCCAGGTTACCTTGCGGTAGACGCTGTCCTCGGCGTCGTCGGCGGTGCCGGCAAATACCGGGATGCCTTGTTTTGTGATCGACATGATGTCTCCTGTCTTGTCGTGTTCTGCCAGGTCTTGCTTGGCGGCGGTGCATGCCGTCCGCCGGGTTGGGAGCAAGTATATGAATGGCCCGCCAATGCGAAACGAGGGGGCTGGTATAGGCCCCATAGCAGCACCGATATGGGCTGCAATCCCTTGTGTGGCGCGGGTTTGCGGGTGCTCGGGCCGGGCCCCGGCGGACCTATGGATTACCCTAGGCAGGCCGTTTTCCGGGGTGTGCGCACGCGCGCGGGGCAGGCTCGTCCGGGTTGTACCGGTTGCCGTGCGGTGCGCGACACGCTACAAAGTCGCCATTGCCTGGCATGGCGTTGCCGCCCGGAGCGGCGGCAGCCGCACCCGCCAGGCCTCCACTTTTTCCTGCCACGGACCCAACATGATTCGCGCCGACGACCCGTTCGATACCTACCTGCTGCGCGTGCTGTGCATCCTGATCGCCGAGCAGAGCGTGTCGCGCACGGCGATCCGCCTGAACCAGTCACAGCCGGCCATCAGCGCCGCGCTCAAGCGCCTGCGGGCGATCTTCAACGACCCGCTGCTCACGCGCGAGAAGAACGTGATGGTGCCGACCGAGCGCGCGCTGCAGCTGGCGCGCAATGCCCAGGCCGCGCTCAGCGCGCTGGACAACCTGCTGGTCTCGGACGAGCGCTTCGATCCCGCCACCACCGAGCAGAGCTTCGTGGTGGCCATGCCTGACTACCTGGCGCCGCCGTTCTTCGCGCACGTGGTGCGCGCGGTGCGGCGTGCGGCGCCGCACGCGCGGCTGTCGGCGCTGCCGCTGGGGGCCACCTTCGATTACGAGCAGGCGCTGTCGGCGGGTACGGTCGATATCGTGATCGGCAACTGGCCCAACCCGCCTGAGCACCTGCACCTTTCCGTGCTTCTGGAAGACGAGGTGGTGTGCGTGGTGGCGCAGGACAGCGTGCATGCGCAGCCCGGCAAGTTCACCGCCCAGGCCTACCTGAGCGCCTCGCATATCGTGCCCACGCCGTATTCGCGCGACCAGCGCGGTCTCGTCGATGCCGGCCTGAGCACCATGCGCGTGCACCGGGACAACCGCATCAGCTGTCCCTACTTCAACCTGGCGCCCAGCCTGATCCCCGGCACCGACCTGATCCTGACCACCGCGCGCCACTTCGCCAACTACCATGCGCAGCATGTGCCGCTTGCAGTGCTGGAGCCGCCGATCGAGTTCCCGTTCATGCGCTTCTACCAGCTGTGGCATCCGTCGCGCCACCGCTCGGCCGCGCATGTCTGGCTGCGCGGCATGCTGACCGCCGCCTCGCAGGAGCTGCGCGACCTGCGCGATATGCGCCGCTAGCGGTATCGGTTTCTGTTATGGGATCTATAGGGCCCGGGCTCTCGCCGCTGCGGCGGGCCGTTCCTATACTCGGCCCCGTATCCAACGATTCCCCATGCGCGGGATCCCTACGGGAGAAGCATCCATGTCTCAACCACTCGACCTGGCGTCGGTCAACGTCCTGGACGAAGCGGCCTTTGCCGATGCCTTCGGTAGCGTGTTCGAACACTTTCCGCTGGCCGCCGAGGGCGCTTGGGCGCAGCGGCCGTTCGCATCGGCAACGGCGCTGCATGGCGCCATGATGGACGTGGTGCGCAAGCTCGACGAGCCGCGCCAGCGTGATTTCCTGAACCTGCACCCGCAGCTGTCGGCACGCAATATCCGCGCGGGCACGATGACGGCCGATTCCAACGCCGAGCAGAAGAGCGCCGGCCTGGATGCAATGTCGGTGCAGCAAGAGGCCGCCCTGGACCAGCTCAACGCTGACTACCAGGCGCGCCACGGCTTCCCGTTCATCATCTGCGTGCGCCACTACACCCGCGAAGGCATCTTCGCCGCGTTCGAGCGCCGGCTTGGCCGCAGCACGCAGCAGGAGCTTGACGAAGCGCTGGCACAGATCGCCGCGATCACGCGCGGGCGGCTGGCGGCGCGGCTGGCCGGCTGAGTTCAGCGCTTATCCAAAGGCTTCAAGACCCAGCGCCAGCATCCCCACCAGGATGAGGCTGGCGGCCCAGACCGCCTCCAGGTTGAACCAGCTCCGCGACACGAACTTCAGTCCCAGGTAGCGGTAGACCAGCCATGCCATGCCGCCGCCCACGACGAACATGGCCACGGTGTGGATGACGGAGACCACCAGCGCCATGCCCAGATTGGCGCTGGCGAGCGTGGCGGCGGCCTGGTGCCCCAGGTCCGTCTCGACACGGCAGAGGCCAAGATAGATCGGCACCAGCATCAGGCCGGCGCCATGCGCGATCGCCACCGCGAACGACCATAGCGCGAGCCGCGATGGCGCGATGCGCACCAGTGCCCGCGGGTGGCCTCGCCTGAGCAGCAGCACGATGCCGCAGCCAATCAGCAGCACGCTGGCGCCGATGCGGATCTGCGCTTGCCAGGCGACCAGGGCAGCCAGCATGCCGAAAGGCAGCGTTACCGCCAATACCGCAAGCGCGTGCCCGCAAGCCAGGTACCCGAGCGCGGCAAGGAGGGCGCGGCTGCTATGCGCCAGCAAGCCGTTCGATACCGCCAGCGGCCAGCCCATGGCGGGGTTGATGCCGTGATAGAGGCCGCTGGCCAGCACTGCCGACCAGAGGCCGATCTGTTCCCAGGCGTGACCGGTCAAGCCTTGACCGAGGGATAGCAAAACGAATCGGTCGAGCAGTCGCCGCCTTCCAGCCGGATCTGGTGGGCGCGGTAGCCTTCCGGGAAATCGACCCAGTAGTCATCGGCCAGCGCCAGGCCACCGCCCGGCTCGGCGCGCGCCATGACCTGCGTGCCGGGTATGCCGTCGGGGTAGAACTGGTTGTCCCACGTGGAATAGAGCGAGTTGGTCCAGTAGACGCGTTTGCCGTCGCGGCTGATCTCGACCATCTGCGGGCCGCCGGCAAACGGCTTGCCGTTGGGATGCGGCGTGCGGCGGACGATGCCGCCGATATGGACCGAGCCGGCGAGCTTCAGGTTGCGCGGATCGCTCACGTCATACTGCCGCATCTCGCCGGTGCCCCAGCAGGACACGTAGAGGAACTTGTCGTCGAGGGACAGATCGATATCGGTCACCAGCGGCGGCACGGCGCCGAAGCCTTGCAGCAGCGGCGGCAGCAGGCTCGCATCGGCGGCTTCGGGCGGGATGGTTGCCGTCTTCTCGACATGGAACTTTCCCCCTTCGCGCCACCAGGTCCAGATCGAACCTTCCAGGTTGGTGGTATCGACCACCACGCCAACAAAGCCGTATTCCCGGATCGGATCATGCGCAGGCCGGACTTCCAGCGCCATCTGGTGGTTGGCGCCCAGGTCGATGGTCTGCACGTTGCGGCGCGCCCGCAGGTCCCAGAAATGCAGCTTGTGCCCGTAGCGATTGCCGAGCAGGTCCTCGGGCACCAGCCCGTTCTCGAACTGCGGCGGCAGGCCCCATTCGCTGGACACCATGTAGTCGCGCGGCAGGTTCCACCAGAAGTCGTAATGCTTCTCCTGGTCGCCGCGGTCGATTTCCCAGCGGCCCAGCACGTCGAAGGTCTCGCAGTCCATGATGAAGATGCCGGGCGCGCCGTCCGTGCCATCCGGGCCACTGCCCCCGAGCGTGCTGACGTAAATGCCCTCCGGCCCGCAGTGCACGGTATGGGGCCTGGAGTAGCCGGTCTTGCGGAAGATCTCGTCCGGCTCAACGATCTTGTGGATCCGTGCCTGGGTCGGGTGCGGCTTGGTGTCGATGATATAGAGGCGCGAAGAGCGCATGCCCGGAATGATCAGGTAGCGCCGTTCGAGAAACGCATGGCCGGTCAGCGGCGACAACGACGACGAGCACGCATTCCAGCCGAAATGGTGCAACTCGTCGCCCTTGTTGGTCATCGGCACGGTATGCACCACCTGGCTGTAGGTGGGCGAGCCGGGTTTGGCGTCGATCACCGCGAGCGCGTCTGGCTGCGAGGCGTCGGGGCTTAGCAGCACCGTATAGGCAAATGATTCCGCTGGTGCGCCTATCGCGAGTTCCGGCGAGGCGTGAAACGTCGGATCTGGCCGCATGTTCATGGTGAGCCCTCTGGTTTTGCAGGACGTCGCAACGTCGCCGGTTCATCACTTGGCCGTGGTGCGTGGCCAAGGTGCAGGGGAAGCCTACTTAGCCTAGGTCGTTCTCAATACCGAGTCAAAGGCGGCGCAGGCGCGGCATACGAATAGCCCCCAGGGTGCATATTCATGCGGGCAAAAGACGCGCTTCGTGAAATAGAGATTTACGAAAAACCGTAAATCAAGCAGAAATGAGGCTCCGGAGCCAGCGCGCGCAACGCGCACTACACCGGTATCAAGGCAACGATCAGCGAAATGGAAACCCAAGCAATGGATGCGGTGAAACCTCAAGGTGAGGGCGATGAGGAGTTCTGCCTGGACAATCCGGCACTGGAGAGCATTGGTGTCAGGATCACCCGGTGGCGCGACGACTATGTAGAACTTGAGCTGCCGCTCGCGCCCAATATGCTCAACCGCAGCCGGGTGGTGCATGGCGGCACCCTCTGCACCTTGCTCGACGCCGCCACTGGCTACTCGGGCCTTTACTCGGCGCCGGGCGAGGCCGCGCGCCATGCGGTCACGCTGTCGCTGACCTCGAACTTCCTGAGCAACGGGACGGGCAAGCTGCTGACCGCGAAGGGCATGGTCGACCGGCGCGGACGCTCGATCTTCTTTTCGCGCGCAGAGGTGTGGCTGGACGGGGAGTTGCTGGTGGCAACGGGTGTCGCCACGATGAAGTACCTGAAGTAGGCCGCCTGTCTCAGGCGCCGTCCTGGCGCCAGCGTGTCGGCGACTTGCCGAACTGTGCCGCGAACCAGCGCGAGAATGCGCTGGGTTCCGAAAACCCCAGCAGCGTGGCGACCCGGGCGAGCGGCCGCTGCGGATCCTGCAGATAGCGTTGCGCAAGCTCGCGGCGCACTTCATTGACCAGTGCGGAGAAGGTATCGCCATCCTGCTCCAGCTGGCGCTGCAGCGTGCGCGGACTGATGCCAAGGCTTTGCGCGACCTGTTCCACCGCGCCGCGGCCGCGCGGCAACAGCTGGTGCAGGGTGCGCCGGACGTCGGCCGCGATGGAAGGCTTGCCGGCCCCCGGCTGCAGGTCGAGGAAGCCCCTGGCGTACCCGGCCAGGCTGGCATCGGCCAGGGGGTTGATGCGATCCAGGTCGCCGCTGGCGAGCACCAGCCCGTCGAACTCCGAACCGAACTCGATGTGTTGCCCGAACAGGCGCCGGTGGATTTGCAGGTCGGCCGGCGCCGCATGGGCGAAGTGCACGCTGTGCGGCTTCCAGGACGCGCCCAGGATGGCGCGGATCAGGCTGTACAAGGCGGCAACGGTCAGTTCCATGGCCTGCCTGCCGGGCTGGTGCCGGCCCGTCTGCAACGTCACATGCAGCACCGTGATCTCAGGATATTCCGTGACCAGGATGGAGATGGAGTCGCTGAGCCAGTGGCGGTAGCGCTCGATCTCCGCCAGCGCGTGGCGCAGCGTGGGCTGGTGCTGCAGCAGCAGGCTGACCGGGCCGAAGTCTGACAGGCGCCACGATTCCCCCACCATCAGGCCAAGCGAATGGCAGGCCGTGACTCGCGCCGAGGCCTCCAGCACTTCGGCCAGGCGCGCTTCCGGGATGCGCAGGTCCGGGGTGTACAGGCAGGCCTGGTCCAGGCCTGCCTGGGCCACCATGCGCACCGGATCCAGGCCCGCGCCCCGGGCAATCGCCAGGTATTTGGTCAGGGAAGCGCTGCGAACAAGGACGGTCATAAGGCTGCCGCGAGAGTGGGTGGGGGCGTCGGTCGTGTCCGTCATCAAATGTCAAATCCTGGCGCGATCGGTCAAGGGTGCCGCGCCATGGCTGTCTGACAATCGTTACCGTCGCGCCAATGATAGCGGCGCGGGCAGGACACGACAATCAGGAGACAGCCTTGGCAAAAGCCATTCGCATGTACGAAACCGGAGGGCCCGAAGTCCTCCGCTATGAGGACGCCGAGGTAGGCGACCCGGGCCCGGGCGAGGTGCGGATCCGCCACGCGGCCGTCGGGCTGAACTATGCCGACACTTACTTCCGCAACGGCACCTACCCGGTGCCGCTGCCCAGCGGCATGGGCGTGGAGGCAGCCGGCGTGGTGCAGGCGGTCGGGCCGGGCGTGACCCATGTCGCGGAGGGCGATCGCGTCACATACACCGGCTTTATCAACACCTTGGGCGCGTACAGCACCGAGCGCCTGGTGCCCGCCGCACCGCTGATCCGCCTGCCGGAAGCGATCAGCTTCGAGACCGCGGCAGCGATGACCATGCGCGGCCTGACCTCTGCCTACCTGATGCGCCGCATCTACCCGTTCAGCGGTGGCGAAGCCATCCTGCTGCACGCGGCTGCCGGCGGCGTGGGGCTGATCGTCTCGCAATGGGCCAGGCTGCTCGGCCTGACCGTGATCGGCACCGTGTCGACCGAGGCCAAGGCAGAGGTGGCGCGTGCCCATGGCTGCGACCACATCATCAACTACAGCCATGAGGACGTGGCAAAGCGGGTGCGAGAGCTGACCGATGGCGCGGGCGTGTCCGTGGTCTTCGACAGCGTAGGCAAGAGCACCTTCATGGCGTCGCTGGATTCGCTGAAGCGGCGCGGGTTGATGGTCTGCGTCGGCACGGCCTCCGGCGCCATCCCGCCGTTTGATCCGCAGCTGCTGGCGAGGAAGGGCTCGGTCTACCTGACCCGTCCGGCACTGGCCGACTACATTGCGGACCCCGCCGAAAAGGCCGAACTGGCCGCCGAGGTATTCGGCCACGTCGCCGCGGGCCGTATCCGCATCGAGATCAACCAGCGCTACACGCTGCAGGATGCCGTGCAGGCCCACCGGGACCTGGAGTCACGCAAGACCACCGGGTCTTCGATCTTTGTGCTGTAAAGGAGCGTCCCCATGCGAGTCCAATCTCTTACCTGCAGCATCGGCGCCGAAGTCAGCGGCGTCAGCCTGGCCGATGCCGCGCGCGACGAAGCGCTGTTTGCCGAGATCAAGTCCCTGCTGCTCACGCACAAGGTGCTGTTCCTGCGCGACCAGGAAATCTCCCGCGCGGACCACGTGGCATTCGCGCGCCGCTTCGGCGAACTGGAAGACCATCCCGTCGCCGGCAGCGATCCCGATCATCCGGGGCTGGTCCAGATCTATCGCAGCGACAAGCGCGAGAACTACGAGAACAGCTACCACACCGACGGCAGCTGGCGCGAATGCCCGCCCATGGGCTGCGTGCTGCGTTGCATCGAGTCCCCGCCGGTCGGCGGCGACACCATCTGGGTGAATATGGCCGCGGCCTACGAGCACCTGCCCGAGGAAATCAAGCAGCGCATCGCCGGCCTGCGCGCCAAGCACGGCATCGAGCATTCATTCGGCGCGGCAATGAGTCCGGAGAACCGCGCCAAGCTGGCCGCGCAGTATCCCGCGGTCGAGCACCCGGTGGTGCGCACGCATCCGGAAACCGGCGAGAAGGTGCTCTACGTCTGCGGCTTCTCCACGCACTTCGTCAACTTCCACACCCCTGAGAACGTGCGCTACGGACAGGACAAGACGCCAGGCGCCAGCCATCTGCTGAACTACCTGATCAGCCAGGCGGCGATTCCCGAATACCAGGTGCGCTTCCGCTGGCAGCCCAACAGCGTGGCCATCTGGGACAACCGCTGCACCCAGCACTACGCGGTGCAGGACTACTGGCCGGCGCCGCGCAAGATGGAGCGCGCCGCCATCATCGGCGACAAGCCTTTCTGAGGCGCGCCACCCGCCAGGCCTTGCCACGTGCCCCTTACAAATGGAGACATGCCTTGAACTACCTCGATGGGTCCCTGTTCCCTGAAAACCAGCAGCCGTTGATCATCACCGCGGCACCCTACGCACCGGGCTGGCTGCCGTCCGATTTCCCGGAAGACATCCCCGTGACGATGGAAGACCAGATCCAGAAGGCCGTGGACTGCTACAACGCCGGTGCGACTGTGCTGCACCTGCATGTGCGCGAGCTTGACGGCAAAGGCTCGAAGCGTCTGTCCAAGTTCAACGAGCTGATTGCCGGGGTGCGCAAGGCGGTGCCGGAGATGATCATCCAGGTGGGCGGATCGATCAGCTTTGCGCCGGAAAACGAGGGGGATGCCGCCAAGTGGCTGTCCGACGACACGCGCCACATGCTTGCCGAGCTCGACCCCGTTCCGGACCAGGTGACCGTCACGGTGAACACGTCGCAGATGAACGTGACGGAGCATGCGGAACTCGCGGATTTCAAGGGCACCTCGCGCGAGAACCCCGCGATCTTCAACGCGTACAAGGAAATGACGGTTCCTGCCCAGCCGGGCTGGGTCGAAGAGCATATCCGACGTCTTTCCGCTGCCGGCATCCAGAGCGCATTCCAGTGCTACAACATCAATAGCTTCGAATCCGTTGAGCGGCTGATCCGGCGCGGCGTGTACAAGGGGCCGCTGGTCATGAACTGGGTGGCGATCAGCGGCGGCATGGATGCGCCCAGCGTCTTCAACCTCGCCAACATCGTTCGCGCCGTCCCGGATGGCGCGGTGCTGACCGTCGAAAGCTCCGTGCGCAACGTGCTGCCTGTGAACATGATGGGGATTGCCCTGGGCCTGCATGTGCGATGCGGAACCGAGGACTGCCTCTGGAACCAGTCGCGCACGGCCAGGATGAGCACGGTGAAACAGATCGAGCAGCTGGTGCGCATCGCGGGCGAATTTGGCCGCAAGGTGGCAACGGCCCAGGAAGCGCGCGACATCCAGAAGATCGGCGTGTTCTACGACACGGTCGAAGAGACGCTGGCGGCCAACGGCTTCGCGCCGAACCGCAATGGCGGCAATCAGGGCTTCCTGCGCAAGGCCGCCTGACCTGGGTCGGTTGGCACTGGCGATCCGCCAGCAGAAGGGCAAGGGTGGCAAATCACCGGCTCACGATGAAGCCGGCTGCTGCCCTGAACAACCCTCGCACATTCGGAGACAACCATGAATCAAGCAGAACCGTCGGCGCGCCGCAGGGCGTCGCTGTCATGCATGTTCGGCCTTGCGCTGTCGGTGGCGCTGCCGGCTGCGCTTCCATCGACCGCCCAGGCCCAGGCGTGGCCTACCAAGGTGGTCAGGATCGTGGTCGGCGGCCCCGCCGGCGGCACCGCCGATTTCCTCGGGCGCCTGCTGGCCGAGGGGCTGACGCAGTCGCTGGGCAAGCCGGTGATTGTCGAACAGAAGCCGGGCGGTGCTGGCGCGATCGCGGTCAACACACTGCTTTCCGCACCGCATGACGGGCATACGCTGCTGCTGATCCAGGGCGGCATCGTTTCCGAAACGCCGCTGGCGCTGAAGGTCTCGTTCGATCCCTTCAAGGACCTGAAACCCGTTGCCCAGGTGGCTCGCACCGGGCTTGTGCTGGTGGGCAATCCCAAGCTGCCGGCGAAGAACTTCAGCGAACTGCTTGCCTACATCAAGAGCAAGCCCGGGCAGATCGACTATGCCTCTTATGCCGCCGGCATGCGCGGCCAGACCATCGGCGTCCAGTTCAACCGCCTGGCGGGCGTGGATATGAAGCATGTCGGCTACAAGGGATCGCCGCCCGCGCTGCAGGACGTGATGGGCGGCCATGTGCCGCTGATGTTCGACGGCCTGGCCACATCGCTGCCGCTGATCAAGTCCGGCAAGCTCAAGGCCTATGCCGTGGCGTATCCCAAGCGCATCCCCGCGCTGCCGGATGTGCCGACCTTCGCCGAAGTCGGCTTCCCGGCGATGACGGAGCCCAGCTGGATGGGGGTGTGGCTGCCGCCGGACGTGCCGGCGGCGGTGCAGGAAAAGATCCGCAACGCCACGCTGGCCATCGTGCAGCAGCCCGGCTACCGCGAGCGCGTGGAGGCCATGGGCATGGACGCCGGGCAGCCGCTCAGCAGCGAGGCGCTGTCCAGGGATGCGCGCGCCGCCTATGAACGGCAGGCGGAGTTGCTGCGGTCGATACATTTCGTGCCGGAGTAGGGGGCCGGCAAGGAGGGCAGACGCCCTGCGGGGGCCTCAGCGGAGCGTTCAGCAAAGTTGTATGCTTTCTGAATGGCGTGCCGGGCGCCTTCAGCGCCGGTCACGGCGCAAAAAGTATGGCGGTGACGACATGAAGCCTGCTCACGCATTGATTGTGACTTGCGTCATGTTGGCCGCCTGCGTATCGACGGGCGTCGAGGTGAAACAGGAGCAAATGGCGAACTTCCTGCTCGGTTTCTCCACCCTCGACGACGTTACCACCCAGCTGGGGAAGCCTTCGTCGCAGACCACCCTGGTCAACGGGTCAACCATCCTGATCTATTCGTTTGCGGCCTCCAGGCCGCACCCTGAGAGCTTTATCCCGTTCATTGGCCCGCTGTTCGCCGGCGGCGCGATCCGATCGTCGACGGTTTTCTTCGAGTTCGACGAGAACGGCGTCCTCAGGAGCCAGCGCCTGACGACGTCCGGCAGCGTTTCGGGATGGAGCGTGCTGCCGCCCGATGCGATGCCATAGGCGGCGGGGCGGTATACTTCCGCTCCTTTACGGCCCTGGCCAGACAACCAAGAGTCCCCATGAGCGCTTTGCCTCCCTGCCCAAAATGTCATTCCGAGTTCACCTATGAAGATGGGGGCCTCTACATCTGCCCGGAATGCGCGCATGAATGGTCGGTGCAGGCAGCCGCGCCGACCGAACCGGAGGCCAGGGTGTATCGCGATGCGGCAGGCAATGTCCTGCAGGACGGGGACACTGTCACCGTCATCAAGGACCTGAAGCTGAAGGGGTCAGCCGGTGTGGTCAAGATGGGTACCAAGGTGAAGAACATCCGCCTGGTCGACGGTGACCACGATATCGACTGCAAGATCGACGGCTTTGGTGCCATGAGCCTGAAATCGGAGTTCGTCAGGAAGGTGTGACCGGGCGCCGGCGAGTCGGTGCCTGCCTTCAGTTGAACACGTCTTGCCGATACCCTCCCACGCTTACCAGGTCCGCCAGCCAGTCCGAAGCCGCCTCTGGCGTCATCCCCCCTTGCTCTGCGCCGATCTGAATCAGCACCTGCCTGACCGCGGGCGCCATGTGGCGGCCGTCGCCGCACACGTAGAGCATCGCACCCTGGTTCAGCCGGGCCCAGACATCGGCACGGCGCTGCCACAGCAGGTCCTGCACGTAGCGCGGCTCTCCATCCACGACTGAACAGGCCAGGTGGACCTGCACCACGCCCTGTGCCTGCCAGCGCTCCACGTCGTCGCGGTACAGCCAGTCGTGCGCGTGGTGGCGGCAACCGTAGTACAGCTGCACGGGGGCCACCGGCTGGCCGGCCGCCTGTTGCGCGGCCCGCTCCTCAAGAAAGCCGCGGAACGGCGCAATGCCCGTGCCGGGGCCGATCAGGACCATGGGCGTGGCCGGGTCTGCCGCGGGTGCGAAGGTGGGGTTGGGCGTGCGGATGGCGCCCGCCACCATGGCGCCGGGCGCCAGGCCCTGCAGCCAGGTAGAGGCCACGCCGCGGAAGAGCCCGCGGCCAGACAGCGCCGGGGACCAGACCGTGCCGACGGTGATGGTCGCCACGTCGGGCGAGACGAGCGGCGATGAGGCAATCGAATAGAACCTCGGCCGCATCGGCACGGTGCAAGCCAGCAGGCCGGCCAGATCCACCTCGATGGCGGGAAAACGGTCCAGCACGTCGGCCAGCCCGAGCCGGCGCGGCGCCACCTGGGCGGCGTACCCGGTCTCGGCGTCGTCCGAGGCCAGCTGCTGCAGCGCCTGGCGCGTGACCGGGCAGCGCGAGGACTGCGACAGCAGGCGCAGGGTATGCCGCGACACCACGTCCTGCAGCTCCACAAAATGGGTCAGCAGCTGGCGCACGGACAGGGCCTCGCCCAGCGGCAGGCCGCGCGCGGCCCCGCCGGAAGCGGACAACGTGACGATGGCTTCCGGGTCGATGTCGATTCGCTCACACAGGGCCGCGACCATCCCGGGCTGGTTCTGCGGATAGACGGCGAGGTGGTCGCCCGTGGCGTAGCGCACGCCTTCGGGCAGCCTGAGGCGGATATCGCGCGTGGAAGTCCGCGGCGCCTCGCGCGAGAAATCCCACAGGCCGGATGGATCGTTCACCAGCTCGGTGTTGGCCAGGACCGTGAAGCCCTGGGTGTTTGCCGGCAGCGTGGACGCGCGGATTTCGGCGACGTCTCTCATCTGCACCCGGACCGGCGGCGTTCCCTGGGCTGGCCCGCCCACGCCGTCGCCGGCCTGCAGGGCTTGCCACAGCAAGGCCAGCCAGCGTTCAGCGGCCTGGTCGAAGTCGCCGTTGCCGTCGGCTTCGCCACGCGGCAGCAGCGGACTGGCGCCGGCATTGGTGAAGAATTCATAGACCCGGCGCGGGAAGGCCTGGTACGTCGGCCATTGCGAGTTGCCGCAGCCCAACACGGCCACGCTCAGCGCTTCTGCGCGGTAGCCGCTGGCGCCGCCACTGTCGAGCAGCGCTTCGAGGCGCCTTGCCGAGTCCGGCGCGCGGCCGTTATAGGTGGCGGCGATGATGACGGCCAGGCCGGTGGTCGGGAGCGCGTCGGCCACATCGTCCAGGTCGCGCAGCGTCGCATCAAAGCCCGCCGCCAGCGCGCCGGCATGCACCTGCTCCGCCAGTTCGCGCGCGGTACCAAGGCTGGATCCGCACAGCACGGCAAGCGGCCTGCCGCCGCCCAGCACATCGGGGCCCGCCTGCGGCGCTTGCGCGGTCCCGGCGACCGGCGCCGCGGCGATGCGCTCATGCGGCCGGCGCCGGCGCGCGCGCACCGTGAATCCGTCCGGCTTGATCGTCAGCGTTTCCTTGATGCGGAACTGGTAATCGTGCGCGTCGGTGAACTGGAAATTGCGCAGCATCAGCGCCAGTGCCAGCTTGGCCTCGGTCAGCGCAAACTGGCGGCCGATACATGCACGCTCCCCATTGCCGAAAGGCATGTAGGCGTGGCGAGGCAGCTTTGCCTCCTGCTCAGGCAGGAAACGATCGATGTCAAAGCGTTCCGGGTCGGCCCAAACCTTCGGGTCCCGGTGCAGCGCGGTCAGCACGACCGACAGGCGCCTGTCCTTGCGGATCAGGTAGCGGCCGCCCAGCAGCGTATCTTCAAACGGCGCCACGGCGAAGGCAGGCGCGGTGGGCCACAGGCGCAACGTTTCCTTCAGCACACGGTCCAGTACCGGCAGCTGCGCCAGGTCGGCGTAGACCGGCGCCGCGTCGCCGGGCAACACGGCGTCCACCTCCGCGTAAGCCTGTGCCATCACGCCCGGGTTGCGCAGTAGTTCATACAGCGCGAAGGTGAGCAGCCCGCTGGTGGTCTCGTGGCCCGCAATCAGGAACGTGATCACCTGGTTGCGGATGTTCTCGTCGTCCAGCCGCTGGTCGGTGTCCGGATCCCGCGCTTCCAGCATCAGGCCGAGCAGGTCGTTGGCCGTGCCGCCCCTGCGTTCCGCCGCGTTGCCCGCGCGCCGCCGCCGGATCACGTCGTCCACCAGGTCGCGCATAAAGCGGGTGTCCTGGTCGAACTTCTGGTGTGCCGCATGCATGAAGCGGTCTTGCAGGGCAAAGCGCGTCAGCTTGGACATCGCCTCTTCCAGCGCGCCGACCATGGCCTCGATGAAGGGGTGCAGTTCTGCGCTGGCGAACGATTCAAAGTCGTAGCCGAAGCCGGACAGCGCGATGGTATCGAGCGTCAGCCGCGTCATGTCGTCCGCGACGGCGATATCGGCATCCGGGCCTTGCCGGTCCCATTTGTCCACCAGCCGGTTGGCCACGCGCAGCATGACGTCGAAGTAGCCCTTCATCGCGCGCTGGCTGAACGCCGGCATCAGGATGCGGTGCGCCTTGCCCCAGTTGGCCTCGTCGGAGCGTGCGGTGAACAGGCCGTCTCCGGCCATGCCGCGCAGGTAGGACAGCGGCGGGCCGATGTACTTGCGGAAACGCGCGGCATCGCACAACTCGGTGGCCAGTGCCACCGACGTCACAAACGGCACGCGCCGGCCGGCGAAATTCAGCTCGAAGATGCCGTCATGGTGGCGGCTGCGCGCCAGCAGGTGCTGGCCCAGCGCACCGGGCGTGATCTGCAGCAGGTTGCCCACCAGCGGCCAACCCGGGTCGCGCGGGATGGGCTCAGGGGTGGGGGCATGCATGGAGCGGGCAGGGGATGGATGCGGCGCGTCGGAGGCCTGGTCGGGGCTGGATAGCTCAATGGGCGGCGGCATGGCTGGGCGGTGTCTCCTGAACGGACGCTGACACGCGATTTGCCACGTGCGGCCGTTTCATTTAATGTAGACATCTGTCTACCAGCGCAAGCGTAGACAACCGTAGACATGCTGTCAACGAAGCATGTCGGGCAAAAACCGAGTCCTACTACTAAACCGCATTCATGGAAGCCATTGCCGACGGCAAACGCCGCCTGATCGACGCCGCGTTGCGGCTGGCCGCAGCCAAGCGCAGCTTTGCGGCACTCAAGCTGCGCGAGATCGCGCGCGAGGCCGGCCTGAATCCCAACACGTTCTACCGGCATTTCAGCGACATGGAAGACCTGGCCATCACCGCCATGGCCGAGGTCAGCGCTGAACTGCGGCCGATGCTGCGTGCGGTCCGATGGGCCGCTGCCCGCGACAACCCGGGTGAAGTGGCCACGCGTGCCTGCGAAGCCCTGTTCTTGTACGCGCAGCATCACCCGGATGCATTCATCGTTGGTGTGTGCGGGATCACGGGCCCGCAGCCCGCGCTTCGCGTTGCCATTCGCACGGTGCTGGATGACATTGCTGCCGAGATGGCGGAAGACATCGAGCGGCTGGGGCTGTGTCCCAAGCTCTCAGGCCCGGCCATTGACGACGTCTGCGCGTACGTCGTTTCATACCTTTTCCATCAATGCGTTGACTACATCGAAGCCGATGCTGCCGGACGGCGCAGGCTGATGGCGCGCTCGGTGCAGTTGAGTTGCTGGCTGCTGCAGGGCGCGGCAGGGCCGAATGCCCAGCCGGGAACGAAATCAGGCAGGGAGCGCAAGGCCGTGGCTGCGTAGCAGGTTGCGACGAAACACGCGGAAGGAAGAACCTCGGCCGAAGCAGCGGTCGAAGGGAAGGGGTGTGTCCGGGCCAGCGCTCACCCTGAAATTTTGATGCCACACTCTTGCGCCACCGCCAATAGCTTCTCCATGTCTGGCGCGCCTGGCGGAATTTCCTCATCGAGCCGCGTGAACAAGCGCGATGCGCTTCCGCCGTGGCTGGTGACTGAAATCATTTCGCCGCCGCCGAAGCCAAAACGGAAGTAATGCACCGTGCCCGCTGGCACATGAACAAAGGTGCCAGCGACAGCAGTGATCGCTTGATCGCCATAGCCGATCTCGATCGTCCCCCTGGTAACGTAGAACGATTCGTCCCAGTCATGGCTATGGGGCGGTGGGCCACTGCCTTCTTCGCCCTGCTGCAGAAATACCTCATAACCTTGCGTGGCGGCATTGGATGCCAGCACCGTGATCCTTTCTCCCACCACGTTGAGCGCGCGTGCATACGCATCCGGAGTCACTGCAAATGGTTCTGGTTTCATGCTTCTCTGCTCCGTCAGTGAGAACGTCGCCGTGGCGATGCTACCCAGGTCTGAGGCATGCGGCAGCTCCAAAGCGAGCCGGCCACGGTGCCAGGCGGGCGGGGCATGGGCTGCCCCCTCGTTTGATGTCTGGCAATCTTAGGCGGCCCACGATGGGAAGTCATCGCCAGGAATCGAGGATTGCCGCGACCAATGTGCGTCAGCATACATTGCTCCCTGCATGGCAGAGCTGGTGGCTGCGACTTCTGCGCCAGACAGAGGTGACGGACGGCGATGCGGGTTAGTCCGCATGCGCGACTGCCAAAAGGCGACAGTCCGTACCCGACCCCTCTCAGATAATCGGCGCAACGCCTATAACTCTGGGAGACATGGCATGGACCTGGTGCGTACTGACATTGACGGGGACAATGAACGCAGGCTGTTCCGGAAGGTGAGCTGGCGAATACTGCCGATGCTGTGTGTCTGTTATGTCTTCAGCTTTCTGGATCGCACCAACGTGGGCTACGCCCAGCTCCAGATGCGCGACGAGCTTGGGTTCAGCGATGCGGTATTCGGGCTGGGGGTCAGCGTCTTCTTCATCGGCTATGCGCTGTTCGAGGTGCCCAGCAACATGCTGCTGTCGCGCATCGGGGTCCGGAAGACTTTCCTGCGCATCCTGATCCTGTGGGGACTCGCCTCTGCGGCCATGATCTTCGTGGAGACGCCCACGCAGTTTTACTTCATGCGCTTTCTCGTCGGGGTGTTCGAGGCCGGCTTTGTCCCTGGCGTCCTGTACTACCTGACCCTGTGGTTTCCGAAGCGGCGCATCGCCCAGGCGACCGCGATCTTCTATATGTCCTATACCCTTGCTCCGATCCTGGCCGGCCCGGCGGCCGGGGCTATCATGACCTGGCTCGACGGGGCCTTGCAGCTCCACGGCTGGCAATGGCTCTACCTGCTGGAAGGCCTGCCGTGCGTGCCGTTGGGCATCATGGCGTACCTGCTGCTGTCTGAAAGCCCGAAGGAGGCACGCTGGCTGACCGAACGCGAGCGAACCGAACTCGAACAGATGCTGAGCCAGGATCGCGCGGGCCATGGCCACGCCCGCATGCGCGACGCGATCTTCGATCCGCGCGTCTGGATGTTGGGGCTGATCGTGTTCCTGGTCGTGTTCGGCGTCTTCGCGCTATCGTTCTGGAAGCCGACCCTGCTCAAGGGCATGGGACTGACCGTCATGCAGGTGGGCCTCGCCGCAACGATCCCTGCGCTGTTCGGGGTAACCGCAGCCATCCTGGTCGGCCGTCATTCAGACAAGACTGGCGAGCGCCGCTGGCACTTTGCCATTGCCGCCATGGTGGGGGCCGTCGGCATGCTCAGCGCGTCGGTGTTTCCGCATGATCCCGTCATGACCATCGTGTGCCTGACGCTGGCGTCAATCGGCATGTCCAGTGCCTATGCGGTTTTCTGGGCGATGCCCGCGACTATCCTGTCCGGCCCCAGCGCTGCTGCGGGCATTGCAGTCATCACGACGATCGGTTCGAGCTCCGGCGCGGTCGCTCCGCTGCTAGTCGGGGCATTGAAGACGCTCACCGGCGGTTTTACCGCAAGCCTTTACGTCCTGAGCGGCGCGCTGGCTTGCGCGGCTGTCATCTTCGCGTACTACTTCAGGGACGGTGCCGGCGCACGCCGTGTTGAGAGTCCGGCAAGCCACACGTCGGTTGCCTGACAAAAAAAGAAGCGAGGGCCATCAGGCCCTCGCCGCTTTCTGGATCCGCTGCGACGCGTCAGACCAGTCCGAGGGCGCGCAGCTTGGCGTCCGTGGCGGAGTAGGGACGCTCGCAAATGATCTTGTCCGAATTCGGCGCGAACTCGAAAGTCGCGGCCATGCGTACGCGGAACTTGCGGCCGGTGGGCGGGAAGATCTTGCCATTGGCCTTCAGATCGCCCAGATGCGTGCCGGAAAGCCAGAACTCGACCAGCACGGTGTCGTCCGCGGCGGCGATGGCAATGATCTCGTTGGCCAGGTCGGGGAACGAAGCGCGTGACGAGTCGAAGTAGCCGCGCACCTCTTCCTCGCCATCGAACACCGTGCCGGTGGCATGCATTTCATAGCGGGGATGCGCGAAGGTGTCGATCACGGCATCCCATTCGTGCGTGCACTCGAGGGCCATGTGATCACGCACGGTCTGGATGCGTGCGGCGTTCAGGGATTCGGACATCATGTTCTCCATCAGGTTTTGCGGGAAGGGTCGGCGACCGGCATCGGCCCGCGCCGCGCCAGTCGCTATATGGAATTGGAATGCGGTGTCAGCGCAACAGCCGCCAGCCGCCGTCTACGGTGAACTCGCCGCCCGTGATGTAGCCGGCCTGGTCCGACGCCAGGAAGGCAATCAGGTTGGCGACATCCTCGGGCTTGCCTTCCTCGGCGAGCGGAATGCGCCGGCCAGCCGTTCGGGGATCGACGCCGCCCGCTGCCTGGCGTTGCTTGTACTGGTCGAAAATCGTTTCGAGCATCGGCGTGGCGATCTTGCCGGGATGGACGGAATTGCAGCGGATCTGGTGGCCATTCTCGGAACCGGCCAGCGCCACGGTCTTGGTCAGTTGCGTCACGGCGCCCTTGCTGGCGCCATAGGCGACGCTCTGGAGGGTCGGGTAATACGCGCCGACGGAGGCGAGATTGATGATGGCGCCCTTGCCGGTCCGGCGCATGGCCTCGATGCCTTCGCGGCAGCCCAGGAAGGTCCCGTCCAGGTTGACCGCCATCACCCGCCGGAAGTCGGTGAGGGTGGTGTTGGCGAGGGTGCCATTGATCACGTCGCCGACGATGCCGGCCGCATTGACGAGCACGTCGAGCCGCCCGTGGCGCTCAAGGATGGCCGCGATCGTGGCTTTCCAGCCCGGCTCGCTGGTGACGTCCAGCGCCATGAACTCGGCGCCGATCCGGTCCGCCATCGCGGCACCATTGCCGCTCGCAAGATCGGCAATGACGACTTGCGCACCGCGCTCTGCCAGCAGGCGCGCGGTAGCGGCCCCGATGCCGCTCGCGCCACCGGTCACCAGCGCCACCTGGTCCTTGAACTGAGTCATTTCGATAGTCTCCTGTGAGTTGTCCTGCAAGCGCAGCTTCCTGCATATCACCTGTTTCTGCGCAAATGAAGAAACGTTTCCACCGCTGTTCATGATTGTTGTTTCCGCCAAAAATATGGACAATCATGGTAAACACTACCCAAATGAATGAGGTCGTTGAGGCTATATTGTGAAAACGTTTCTGCAAGAGCAGGACCGCAACCTTCAGACGACAAGGAGACAGCGATGAGTTATTTGTTCGGCGGCGTCCGGCAGCTTGGCTACGTGGTGAGCGACATTGAGAAGGCCATGGCTCACTGGACGGAAAAGCTGGGCGTCGGACCGTGGTTCTACAAGGAAGACGTGGGCACCACGGAATACCGCTACTATGGCAAGCCCGCCACGCCACCGAAGCTGTCGATCGCGCTGGCCAACTCCGGCGACCTGCAGATTGAGCTGATCCAGCAGCGGGACGACGCCCCGTCGCTCTACCTGGACTCGCTCAAGCGCAGTGGCGAAGGTGCGCAACATATCGCCTACTGGACGGAAGACCGCTTCGACGAAATCGTGGCCCACCTCCTCGAGGCAGGGTATGTAGAGGGGCATGGTGGGCGGATGGGGCCGCGTGGACGCTTTGCCTATTTTGTGAATCCGGAACTGCCCAGCGGCATGTTCGAGATCTCCGAACTGACCGGCGGCAAAGGCGAGTACTTTGCCGAGGTCAGGCGGGCAGGGCTGGCCTGGGACGGCAAGGGACAAGCCATCCACCAGATCGGCGCGCCGCGATAGCGCACCGCCGGGCCGGCAGGCCCGTCCCTTCCCGGCCGGGTGTTTTTCCGGCCGCAGTCCCTGGGGAGCCCGCGTCGTCTGGTGAGCTAGAATGCCTGACGTCAAGGAAATGGCGCGTCACGCGTCGCTGGCTCGCCGCGCAACCGCGGCGGCCAGCGAAAAAAAGAGCCGGGGAGGGAGTCGATGTTGCAGTCTTGTGTTATGCCCGTTGCGGCACAACGTTTCGTGAAACGTAGCCAATGAAGCCACGCATCACGATCCGGGAGGTTGCCAAGGAGGCCGGCGTTTCGATTGGCACGGCGTCCCGTGCGCTCAATCGTGCCGGGCGCGTCAGCGAAGCAGCGATTGCCGCGGTGTCCAAGGCGGCCAGGCGGCTGGGGTACGAGCCCGATGCGATCGCACAGAGCATGCGTACGCGCTCGTCCGGCGCCATCGGCCTGATCGTGTCGGATCTCGCCAACCCGCTCTACGCCAGGATCATCACTTCCGTCGAGGCCGCGCTTCAGGCAGCCGGATACGCGTTGCTGATCGCCAGTACGCATAACGACGGCAAGCGCGAAAAGAACCTGATCGACCTGTTCCGCCGCCGACGCGTGGACGGCCTGATCCTGGGTCCCTGCGAGACGGAAAACCCCAAGCTGTTGGAGCAACTCTCCCAGGAGATGCCGGTCATCGCGCTGGACCGGGATTTCGGCCCGACTGGCACCGGGGTCTATGTCGACCACTACACCGGCGCGCTGCAGGCGACCCGCTACCTGCTGAACCTGGGCCACACACGCATCGCGTTGCTGACGCCGGGCAGCGTCCTGCGCCCGGGTCGGGAACGTATCGCCGGCTTCAAGGAGGCGTACAAGGAGCAGGATCTCAAGCCGGTGCCGAAGCTGATCCGCTGCGAGAAATCCGCCATGGATTTCGCGTTCACCGAAGCGCTTTCGCTGCTGTCCGGCCCTGAAGCGCCCACGGCCTTCATGTGCCTCGGCACGCGCATCCTGGCCGGGGTGTTGCAGGCGCTGCGGCATACCGGCAGGACCGTCCCCGGGGATGTGAGCGTGATCAGCATCGGCGACACCGACCTGTCGCAGCTATTCAGTCCGTCCATCACATCGTTGACGTGGGACCTGGAAATCGTCGGCACCGTCCTCGCGCAGCTCATGCTCAAGCAACTGGAACGCGACGCAGACATCGAGCCCGAGACGATCGGGATTACTACGCAACTCGTGCTCCGCGAGTCATGTGGTCCCGCCACCGCGCGCAAGAAAGCCACCGCCTAGCCGCCGCGCAATCCGCTTCCGGCTCGGCAATGCCGCCTTCATCCGAGGCGGCATTTTTTTGTCCGGCGGATCCTTGCGTAAAATGCGAAAACGTTTCTACAATGAATACACCTTACGTCGTCGCGGCGGTGACACCGTGCCTACGTACCCAGACCTATTCGACAGGAGACATGCGCAATGAAAGCTGCGATTCGCGGTGAGACGGGACTTGTTTTTGCAGAGCTGGAGGTCCCTCGACCCAAGCCTACTGAAATCCTCGTGAAAGTGCGGGCCAGTTCCCTGAATCGCGCCGATTTGTCGCTGGTCGACGGAAAGGCGCACGGGGCGGCTGGCGGTACCGGCACGCCGCTGGGCCTGGAATGGTCGGGCGATGTGGTGGAGGTTGGCGCGGACGTCACCGCATACAAAGTCGGCGACAAGGTGATGTGCTCTGGCCTCGGCGGCTTCGCCGAGTATGCGGTCGCGGATTGGCGGCGCGCCTTCCCGTTTCCTGACCCGGAGATGGACTACGAGACCGGTGCCTGCCTGTCCGTCGCACTGCGCACCACCCATACGGCGATGCGCCATCTGGCCGGGCTCGAAGCCGGGCAGACCGTGATGGTGCTCGGCGCTTCCTCCGGCGTGGGCTTGATGGCATTGCAGGTGGCAAAGCACTTCGGCGCCAGCCTGGTCATCGGCACGTCGACCAAGCCCGACCGCCGCGCGCGCCTGTCGGAGTTCGGCGCTGACATCGCGCTCGACAGCAACGATCCGAACTGGGTGAAGGCTGTGCTGGAACACACCGATGGCCACGGCGTGGATCTGCTGGTCGATTTCCTGGCCGGTCCGTTTATCAACGACAGCATGCGCGCCGTGAAGATCGGTGGGCGCATCGTCAATATCGGACGGATGGCAGGGGAGAGCGGAGAATTCGACTTCGATCTCCATTCGTTGCGCCGGATCCAGTACCTCGGCATGACCTTCCGGACGCGCACCGTCGAGGATTTCGGCGTGATTGCCGAGCGTGTGCAACGAGACTTCTGGCCGGCTCTCCGGCAAGGACAGCTGCGCCTGCCGATCGATGCAAGGTTGCCGCTGGATCGTGTCGCCGAGGCCTGCGAGATGATGCGCAGGAACACGCATTTCGGAAAGATCGTCCTGACGCAGGACGCATAAGGCGCGTGCGACGCCTGGCCTGGCGGCATTCGCCAGGCCGTCAGCGCATGCCCTCCCCAGGGCGCCCGGGCGCCCCACAAGCCTCACAGAAGATTCACGGGTTTACCACCATTTGATTCGCGCTTTCATCGTCGCACAATTTGTGGAAACGTTTCTTCATGTTCCAGAAAATGCCTCACCCGACGGCAAGCGAACACGAAGCGCTGAACGCGTGAAATACAGAAGTTGGAGACAAAGATGAAGAAGTCCGCCGCCCTCGGTTTCCTTGCTGCAGTCGCCTTGTCCTTTGGGGCGCAGGCGCAGGGTGAAGCCAGTTACCCGAACAAGCCGATCCGCCTGATTGTCCCGACCGCACCGGGCGGTGGCGGCGATGTGTTCGCCAGAATCCTCGCGGACCAGCTCGGCCGACGCCTGAAGCAGCCGCTGGTCGTCGAGAACAATGCCGGCGCGGCCGGCACCATCGCGATCGGGCAACTCGCGCGGGCCACGCCGGATGGCTACACCATCGGCCTTGGCACGATGACGACCACCACGCTGGCCCCGGCGGTCTACCAGGCGCTGCCCTACGATCCCGTCAAGGACCTGACCACCATCGCCCGGGTGGGAACGTCACCGATCATCCTGGTCGCCACCAGGGACTTCCCCGCCAACAACCTGAAGGAACTTGTCGCCGTGGCGAAGAAGAGCGCGTCGCCGCTGCAGTTCGGCACCTGGGGGCTGGGCTCCACCGGCCACTTCTGCGCCGAGGTGCTGGCGCAGAAAACCGGAATCAAGCTGGACCACATTCCGTTCAAGGGCTCATCGCCCGTGGTGACTGCCATGCTGGGCGGGGTGGTGAAGCTGGGCTGGCTGGATATCGGCAGCGGCACCGCGGCCGTCAAGACCGGCAAGATCAAGGCGCTGGCCATGTGCACGCGCCGCACGGCAAATTTCCCCAATGTTCCCACTTACAAGGAGCAGGGAGTCGATTTCGACCAATGGACGGGTTGGGCCATGTTCGCGCCCGCGGGCCTGCCAAAGCCGATCACGGAAAAGCTTGCCGCGGCCGTGCAGGACACGCTCAAGGACCCGGCGGTGACGAGCAAGATGGCCGACCTCGGCATCACGCCTGATTACGTCGCCGGCAGCGAACAGGCCGCAATCAATGCGCGCGACATCGAAGTGTGGAAGCGCGTCGCGCGCGAAGCCAATATCAAGCTGGACTAAAACATTCCCCATATCCATCGATCTTGGAGTCAGCAATGCCATTGCCGAAGGTTGTCACGCACCAGGACCGGCTGTTGTCGGTCAACATCAACGAATCGCACGAGTTTCCCGGATCCGAGCCGGGCTCGACCATCATTCCGCTGTTCCTCGATCGCGAAAACGGCGTCTGGGTCCTCTACGGCAAGTTCGAACCGGGCACCACGCTCCCGCCCCACTTTCATACCGGTACCGTGCACTTCTTCACGACGAAGGGGCAGTGGAACTACATCGAGTATCCCGAGGATCCGCAAACCGCGGGCAGCTACCTGTATGAACCTGGCGGGTCGGTGCATACCTTCTCCGTGCCGGCGGATGCAAAGGAGCCGGCCGAAGGCTTCATGGTCGTCTACGGCGCCAACGTGATCTTCTCGGAAGGCGAATTCCAGAGTGTCCGCGATGCCGGCGCGATCGAAGAGGGCATCCTCGCGGCTGCGCGCAAGGCCGGGATTCCCGTGCCGCGCTACATCCGTCCCAAAGGGGGCGCGGAGTTTTCCGCGGGCTGAGGCATCCGCGGAGCTGGCAGGTCAGAACAAGTACTCAGGAGACAACTGTCTTGACATCCTCCCCTCCCTAAAGGGAGGAGATTCCCTCTGCAGGCGATCGATGTCCCGATCGGGCAAGGATATTTAGCGCAGCGTTCACATCGCGATCATGTACAGCACCGCATCCACTGCATACCCACTGCCTTATTCCAAGGTCTGCGATACCTTTCGGCCTCTCCGGCGGCATCGCGTCGCACGAAGAGCAAACCTGGGTGGTGAAACGTTCGTCGACTTCCTCGTACCACGCGCCATGCGCAATCGCCTTGTACGCGAGCATTGTGCGGAAGGACGACCAGCCCGCATCGAGGACGGACTTCGCCATGCTGGTCCTGGCGAGGCCGGCGGCGTTCACATTGCCCACCGCGATGTAGTCGAAGTCCCGCACGATGCGATGCGAGAGCTTGTGCAGGAAGTCACGCCTTGCGTTGGTGATGCGGGCGTGAAGGTTCGTTGCCTGTCGCCGCTTGCGCGCTCGCTGCACCTTGGCCAGCGCTTGCTCGAGTTGGCCAAGGTGACGTGGATTCGCGACCTTCTCGCCCGTGGACAGCGTGGCAAGGTCCTTCAAGCCAAGATCGATGCCGACACCGCGTGCCGGGGAGCGGGCCTGGGTGTCGGCAACTTCAATCACGATGTTCAGGAACCAGTTGCCTCGCGCATCGCGGGAGAAATTTGTGCCGTCCTTGATCTTGCCCTCGGGAAGGGGCCTGGAGCTGAACACGCGAAACGTGTTGCCGGCAAAGCGGAATGCGTCGCCCAAGCGCTTCAGGTCCCGCCCCTTGAGCGGCACCCAGCCGAGCGACTTGCGGCCGCGATAGCGCAGGTACGGCCGGCGGTGCTGGCTACGCGACTTGGCGTACTGCTCGCAAACCGCATTGACGGTGCCGGAATGGATGCGCAGTTCCTTGCTGCTGCCGGTGGTCAACACGTTCAGGTCGAAACCCGTGGGCCATTTCTTACCCCACTTGAGTGCGTGCTTCTGCGTGTCGTTGCAGAAGTTCCAGACGTAGTTCACCGCGCGGCTCTGCTGATTGAGCAGGCCGTTCAGCGACTTCACCCGGTAGCGATAGACGAGAAGCATGCCGGGCATTCTAAATTGGAAGTGCTTGCTGCCGGCGGCACTCCTTTCACTCCCCGCCCTGAAGGGCGGGGTTTCTCGGAGCAAGTCTGATGAAGCATTCCCTCTGCAGCGGCCTCGCCGCGATCTGCATGTCGATTGCCACCGTCGCCTTTGCCCAGCCCGCCGGCGACTATCCCAGCCGCCCGGTCAAGCTGATCGTGCCCTCTGCCCCCGGCGGTGGCGCGGACGCCTTTGGCCGGTTGCTGGGCGATCAACTGAGCAAACGCCTGAAGCAGCCGTTTGTCGTGGAGAACATCGCCGGCGCGGCCGGAACGATTGCCATCGGACAACTGGCGCACGCCAGGCCCGATGGCTACACGATCGCCCTGGGCACGATGACCACGACCACGCTGGCGCCGGCGGTCTACCACCAGTTGCCTTACGATCCGGTCAAGGGCCTGACCACGCTGGCACGGGTCGGCACCTCGCCGATCATCCTGGTCGCCACTGCCGACCTGCCGGCCAACAACCTGAAGGAGTTCATCGAACTCGCCAGGCGCAGCCCGAAGCCGGTCCAGTTCGGCACCTGGGGGCAGGGCTCGACGGGCCATTTCTGTGCCGAAGTACTGGCGCAGAAGACGGGCATCAAGCTTGACCATATTCCGTGCAAGGGTGGAGCTGCGGTCATGACGGCCATGATGGGGGATGTGATCAAGGTTGGCTGGCTCGATATCGGGTCCGGCACGGCCGCGGTGAAAACAGGCAAGATCAAGCCGCTGGCGATGTGCACCCGGCGCACTTCCAACTTCCCGAACGTTGCCACGTACAAGGAGCAGGGCGTCGACTTCGACCAATGGACGGGCTGGGCGATGTTTGCGCCGGCGGGCGTGCCCAGGCCGATCGCCGACAAGATCGAGGCGGCGCTGAAGGACACGCTGCAGGATCCCGCTGTCATGGCGAAGATGAACGACTGGGGCATCACGCCCGACTACCTCCGCGGCGCAGAGCAGGCTGCCGTCAACGTGCGGGAGATCGAGGTGTGGAAGCGTGTGGCCCGGGAAGCCAACATCACGCTGGACTGACCGCCCATGCCCGGCCTCGCGGATGCTGGCCGCCATGCTGGCCCGGAACTGCTGTCCCCCGAGCTGGAGGCGGCGTTGCGCGCTCATGTCATGCGCCGGCAACTGGCCAGGAACGAAGTGCTGTTCACCTATGGCTCGTCGCCGGAGGCGCTGTTCTGCGTGGAGCGCGGACGCATGCGTTTCAGCGTCACGGCGGCCAACGGCCGCGAGGCCGTGCTCAGCGTGCTGGAGCCCGGGCAATGGTTCGGCGAGGTTTCGCTGTTCATGGAGGCGCCGCGCGTCTACGACGCGCGCGCGGTGGTCGATTGCGAGGTGCTGATGGTGCCCGCGCAGGCGTTCCACGCCATTGTCGACCATGACCCGGCGTTCCTCATGGAATTCACTCGACTGATCTGCCGGCGCTATCGCTGGGCCCTGGAGTGGATCGACGAGACCATCCTGCAACCGCTGCCGGTACGGCTGGCGCGCCGGCTGCTGGCGGCGCAGCACGCGCACGCGTTGTCGGCGCCGGCCGGCGGGGATGCCGCGCTGCAGTTGTCCCAGGAGGACCTTGGGCACATGCTGGGCGTCTCACGTCAGAGCATCAACCGGCAGCTCAAGGAGTGGGAAGGCCAGCGGATCCTGCGGCTCCACTACGGGCACGTCACCCTGCTGGACCAGGACGCCTTGCGGCGCCTGGCCTGACGCGCTGGCTACCTGGCGCTGGCAAACTCCGCGCCGCCTTTCGGGCGGATGTACTTCGGCATTGGCATGGCGCCCAGCTTCACGGCGGCCAGCAGTGCTTCCTCGATTGCGCCGGCGTCCATGATGCTGTGGTACTCGCCATCGACGAAGTTGATGTTGGCGCCATGGACCACCATCAGGCCCTCGGCCGGTTCGCTGGCATCGGCCGGCACCATGAAGGTGTGGATGGACCCGCCGGGTTCGAACAGGTAGCTGCCCGCCGTTTGCGGATCGTCCGGGTACTCGGCGTAGTGCCACATGCCGCGCGTGGTGTAGAAATGCACCGTGCCCGTATGGAAATGCGGTGGCAAGACCGTACCTGGTTCGAATCGCCCGTAGAGCACCCAGACCCCGTTCTCGCGGTCCAGGAACAGCGGGGTGATGGTGGTTCCCGGCACTTCCGTCGGCAGGCGCGGGACTTCGTTGGTATTGATCGTCAGCAGGCGCTCCTGATGCGTCGTGGCTTGCGGCAAGGACATGTCGATGTCTCCGTAGGAATGGTGATCGGTGCCGGCGATCTACGCCGCGGCGGCCTGGTCTGTCGTCGTGTCCCGCAACAGGCCGGCAAGGGCCTGCGCCTTCTGTTCGGTGGGCAGGCCGGCCAGTAGCTGCTGCATCATGGTCAGGCTGTCGTAGTAGATCCGTTCGCAGGCCAGCGTCTCTCCGTCGAACAGGAAGAGGGCGATCATGCGGCAGCGGAACGGCCTCCCCGTCGGTGGCAGGCCGTTCAGGTTGCCGCGATGCGTGCCGAGCAGCCAGAACTCGACGATCACGGCGTCGTCGGTGTGCCGGAGCTGGATGATCTCGCTGCGCTGGTCCGGGAACGCTACGCGACTTTGCGTGTAGTACTTCCGGACATCATCGTTGCCATCGAACACTGCGCCGCTCGCGATGAGCTCGTAGTGCGGATGCGGAAACGTTGACAGGACCGCATCGAAGTCCTGCCGGATTTCGTCGGCAAAGTGATCGCGAACCACGCGTTCGCGAAGCGTGCGCAGGTCTGCGCAAGTGGTTGTTGTCGTCATCGAAGTCTCCGTTGCGCTTTTGTGAGGGACGCTGCCGGGCCGTTTCGGATGGCAGCGTTCCGGGAGCGATTATCGGGACGGGAAGCGAAGAAGACTGTCGCGGATTGGCATTTCGATACCGGGGTATTCCCGGCTTTGGTTGGGGTGTTGCCAGGCGTTCAGCCGTGACACGGCGCTGGCCGGGAGAGCGTCTGGTAGTGGCCGCCTTCGGCCGGGCAAGGGCATGCCTGCCGACCCCGACCGGATGTCAAGAGCTACGAGCGAGACAGCGTATGCGTCCGCAAGGCTTTCGCTTCGACGAGGCAGGTCTGGGACTATCAGATCTCATTTTTTCGCCTACGCTAACAGTATCGTCGGCTTACTGGCGGCTGCTTGGGCGGTTCTCGAGAAGCCGGCTGCCGCGCACCCACGGAACCGCACGCGGGCAAGGACTCCACGCCATATCCGGTAGTTGTCGTCCGGGCTTATGGCGAGTTCCCCGCCTGCACCCTGTCCGTAGATGTGGCTGTGCAAGCAGTTCTGGCCGGCAATCCGGAGCAGATCGAAGTTCCACTGTTGCTGTTGGGTTGCGAAAATGCTGGCCGCTTCTGGTCATACTGGTTCCGAGGGCAGCGACCGAACCCTGCTGTATTTCGGTTGCCTGACCCTGTTTATCGCTCTGGCAACGCCAGCCGGTTCCCTGGTTGATATACAGACGTCGTACCTACTCAAGAACCAGTTGCATGCGACGGCGACGGAGATCTCGACATTCCGGCTGGTGACGGGCATACCAGTGTACGTTGCGTTCGCTTTTGGCCTCGCGCGCGACCAATGGAACCCGCTGGGATTGCGGGATCGCGGCTTCTTCCTGATTTTCGCCCCGGCGACCGCGGTGGCATTCATCTGGATGGCGTTTTCAGGTTTCTCATACGCGGGACTGGTCATCGGGATGCTGCTGGCAATGCTGTCGTCCCGATTTATCGCCGCAGCCTATCAGGGGTTGATCGCTCTGGTGGGCCAGGAGAAGCTCATGTCCGGGCGCCTGAGCGCTCTGTTGAACGTGGTCGGCTCCGTCCCGGTGGTTGCGGGAGCGTTCGCCTCCGGGTACATCTCCGATCATCTTGCCGCAAAAGAAGCCTTCCTCCTGGTTGCGATCTTTGCCTTATTGATTGCCGTGTTCGGGCTCTGGAAGCCCGTTTCCGTCTTCGGCCATATCTACGAGAAGCCGCAAGCCAGGGGCGCAGATCTCGTTGGGAATGTCAGGCGGCTGGTGAAACATAAGGCTGTCTATCCAGCGGTTCTCATCTGCTTTCTGTGGAACTTTGCGCCAGGAGCGGCCACGCCGCTGCAGTTCTATCTGACCAATGAGCTGCATGCATCGGATTCCGTTTACTCGTACTACAACGGGATCTTTGCCGCCGCGTTCATTCCGACATTTTTGCTGTATGGCTTTCTGTGCAAGAAGGTAGCGCTGAACAAGCTGCTGTGGTGGGGAACGATCGTCGCAGTGCCGCAGATGATTCCGCTGGCATTCATTCACTCAGCCAATCTCGCCCTTGTATTGGCGGCACCGATAGGGCTGATGGGCGGTGTAGCCACGGCAGCCTACTTCGATCTCGCGATGCGGTCCTGTCCGCCGGGCCTGCAAGGAACCTTGATGATGCTGGTGGATGGCGTTCTCGCGCTCTCGGCGCGTGCCGGCGATCTCCTGGGCTCATGGATCTATAACAGCAGCCCAACGCACGGTTTCACATACTGTGTGATCGCGACTACCGTGGTGTACGCATTGATCCTGCTTTTGATCCCGCTGACGCCGAAAGCATTGATTGCTACCAGGGATGGCGAACCAAGCCCGGAGGTCCAAGCCGAGGTGCTGAACGAGGTCCGCTAATCTGAGCCTGCATAGACTCCCGTGGAGGAGGGGGGCAGACCCTAGTAATGGATGGTGGCCGGGCTCTGGATGCCGGCGTTCTCGTCAACGACATACGCTTCGATTCCTGCGCTGCCGCCATTCCACCAGTTTGTCATATCAAAGACAGTCTCGTCGTCCAGCCGCTGGACATGGACGCCGTAGATGGTTAGCGGCTTGCCGCGCGCGCAGACCGCGGGCGAAGTCAGTGGCCTCAGGAAGTGAACAGTGCTGGGCGATGTCGTGGATATGTTGGTGACGCGCTGTGCCATGAAGCGGCCTGAGATATTCTGAATCTGCAACGCTGTCTCGACGTCAAGGCCAATCCCTCGGGCGGCCGACGGGTTCGTCAGGACGCCGCCCTCGCAGCCCGAACCGGACCATGGCGCAATGCTTCTTGACAGGAACGTGACCAGCCTGCCCATGCGATCGCGCGTGTCGAAGTGAGGATCGACGAACGTATTGTCCAATGCCGTAGCGTTCAGGAATTCAGGGCCGGAAAACCCTTTCGGGTCAAATGTCATGTACTTGTTGTATGGATCGCTCAGCGCCTGCGTCGATGTGACCGTCCCTTCGATGGCGGAGAAAACGAACTGCCCCAGGACGTTGGCCCCGGCGCTGGTGCCGCCAACAGGAACGTTCCGCTGCATGAGCGCGGCGATGGTGGCGTTGAGCTTCGTACCTTTCCAGAACTTGATGTAGTTGCTCTGATCGCCGCCCGCAATCCACAACGCGTTCGCGCTGCCGACAACGGCGTTTACAAATGGGTCATTCGCCGCAGCTGTGTCGGTAATGACCAGCGTTTCCGCCGCAGTCAAGCCGAGGTACGCGCCACCGACATACCCGTCCACCGCGGGGATATCGGTCGCGTTCTTCCTGTTGCTGTAGTAGAAGTAAGGGTCGTAAGCGTCGGTACCGGTCGCGCGAATGACGACCATGCGACCGCCCGTTGCTTTCGTAATGCCCGCCTGCTGAATCATCCAGCGATACGCGCTATCGACATCGGGCCCGCCACCCATGATGACCACTGGCTGTACCGCCTGTGGCTGAGGTCTGGGGAGGGGCTGCACCGGCACTGGATTGCCAGTCATGAAGTACTGTGTACCAGTTACGAAGTAGCTGTAGGTAGTCTTGTCACCTGCAAACGCGGGGGGCATCAGCACCCCAAATACCACGCTGATACAGGCGACGGCGTAGTACGCCACCACCCTGCAATGCTGTGTGAGCTTCGAAATGGATTCCATGGCGTGACACCCCCTGCCGCTATCTTCTTTGTACAACTCGGTGATGACAGAAAAGCAACGCGCCAAATCCCTGGAAGGGCTGGCAGATGTCACGTCACCAGGCAAGAGCTTCCGGCCGTCATTCCGAGCACGGGTGCGGGACGTGCAGGCGTTCCGTTATAGATGCTGGCGCACAAAAACTCCAGCCTGCCCTGGCCCCGACAGGAGATGCAGTGAGGCAGAAACGACCACCAGCAACAAAGCCGCTATCGCGGCCAGCTTCCAAAGGTCACTACTGGCAGCGCTCTCGCATGCCGGATCGCCATGAGAGCAAGGGTGCCACGGCAATCGGAAAGGTCTGTTCGCTGGCATACGTAGGCGTTGCACTGCTTGCCAGTCCCCGCTTGGAAGCTTGCGCAACCGGCCTCGCCAACGCGACGCAGCGCTCAGTCGGCGCACCGCTGAATGAACTGCGTCATGGCAGGCAGGATGGATTCCCGGAAACGCTGGCCGGCGAAGGTGCCGTAGTGACCCACGCCATCGACGACCAGGTGTTCTTTCCGGTCGGCGGCAAGACCTGCGCAGAGCGCGTGAGCCGCTTCGGTCTGGCCGCGGCCGGTGATGTCATCCTCGCTGCCTTCGATGGTCAGCAATGAAACGTTCGTAATGGCCTCGGGGTAGACACGGCGCTGGCCGACTTCCATGCAGCCGCGGCACAGGTGGTGCTCCAGGAAAACCTTCTGGATGGTTTCCAGGTAGTACTCGGCCGGCACGTCGAGCACGGCGTTGTACTCGTCATAGAACTTGCGGTGCCTGGCTGCCTCGCTCTGCCTGCCATCGACCAGGTGGCGGTAATAGTCGAGGTGCGCACCGGCGTGCTGTGCGACGTTCATCGATACGAAGCCCGCAAGCTGGAGGAAGCCCGGATAAACCCGGCGCCCGTTTCCCGGATAGCCGGCGGGCACCCGTTCGATGACGTTCGCCTCGAACCACGGCAGCGAATATTGCTGCGCGAACTGGTCGACCGCCGTCGGGCTGACGCGGGTGTCGATCGGCGCGGCGATCAGGGTCATGGAGCGGGGCTGCACCTGCTCGTTGTCTTCGGCCATCTGGGCGACCGCGCAAAGCACCGGGACCCCAGGCTGGCAAACCGCCACGATATGCGTGCCAGTACCGAGGTATCGCAAGAATTTCTTCAGGTAATCGACATAGCCGCCAAGATCGAAGTGCCCGGTGTCAAGCGGGACCAGGCGCGCATCGGCCCAGTCGGTGATGTAGACATCATGCCCGGGCAGCAATGCCTCGACCGTTGGGCGCAGCAGGGTGGCATAGTGGCCCGAGAGCGGCGCCACTAGCAACACTCGTGGGCCAGGATTGGGCATGTCCTTCCTGAAATGCAGCAGCCGGCAGAAGGGCTCCTCGATGAGCGTTGTCTCGGTGACGGCCACAGGCTGCCCGCGTACGAAGACCTCGTCGATCTCAAAGCGAGGTTTCCCGTAGGCCTTGGTCAGCCGGGTGAACAACTCAAGCGCGGCGTCGGCCTCGCGGAGCCCCGGAAGCCAGGCGACCGACTCGCCCCAGAAATTGACTGCACGATTGCCTGCCTCGATCATCGCCCCGAGCGGACCAAGGGACTGCAGCGTGAGTTCCCGCAGAGCATAGAGCGCCATGGCGATTCCCGCCTTTTTAATAGGGTTGGTGTGTTGTTCTGGCGCCGGGGCCGGCAAACCGGGCGCTGCGCAATGCGGGCTTCAGCGCAGATGGCGCGCCGGACAGCCGCATGGCCGGCTTCGTGCAAGGTGGCTGGGCGGGCGACAGGCTTCTGCCGCGGGTACGCCAGTGGGAAGGTGGCGCTGGTGCACTGAGAAGTGCTGCGCGCGGCTCAGGTGCCGTCGATGTCGAATGGACTGGCTGCGGGAAGCACCGGTCTTGCCGTGGCGGCCGTTGCGGCCGGACAGATGCGCGCGGCCCAGGTCGCACGCGAATCGGCTGGAATGCTGCATGATGCCCCCCACCACTCAAAGCCACCAACATTGCAGCGCAATGCCAGCGGAACAACGTGCAATCAAGTTACGCCATTTACATTCAGTAACATAGTCGATCTAACCCTATTGCAACGCTTTGCATACGCCCTTCGCAACGAAGGAGGGCAAGCTAGTTAATTCGGTGCGAATGTGGGGTCATGTGCTGGCGACATGTGATCTTCTATCTCCAGCATGGCGAACGCAGCCGGGCCGTCTGCTGTTCTATTTGTAAATCTTTGCAAGTGGCGTTCGGGCGAAACCTTCGGCAGGCTGATGTGAGCGACGCCGCCGTTGACCCGCCCGGTCCCGGTTCCTCTCTGTCACGCTGCCCGGCCAATGACCGGAATCACGCCGAAGGCAACGGTAGCCAGCATCATGACCACTGCCGCCGACAGCGCCCAGAGCAGCGTATAACGCTGGTGATCGCCAAATTCGACCTCGGCCAGGCCGACCAGCAGGTAGGTCGACGCGACCAGGGGGCTCAGCAGATGAACCTGCTGCCCGATCAGCGAGGCGCGTCCGATCTCCGCCGCCCCGATGCCATAGACGGCGGCAGCCTTGGCCAGGATCGGCAGGATGCCGAAGTAGAACGCGTCGTTCGAGATAAAGAACGTGAACGGAATGCTCAGCACCCCGGTCACCAGGGCCATGTAGGGACCCATCCAGTCCGGCACGGCGCTGATGACGCTGTTGGCGATGGCGTCGACCATCTTGGTGCCCGACAGGATCCCGACGAAGATGCCGGCGGCGAAAATCAGCGACACGACCGGCACGACGTTGGCGGCATGCGCGCCGATGCGCTCCTTCTGTTCGTGCAGGCTCGGGTAGTTGACCATCAGCGCGATGGCGGATGCGATGATGAACAGCGCAGGCAGCGGCAAGGTGCCGAGAATCAGCAGCACCATCAGGCCGATGGTCAGCAGGAAGTTGAACCACAGCAGCTTCGGCCTGGCGATCTGCGGATCGCCGGCGGCAACCTCCGGCATGGCATGGCCGTCATCACCGGCCCCGGTGCGCATCAGTGCGATGCTGCCAAGCCGGTTGCGTTCGCGGCGGCCGAGCAGGAATGCCACGAACAGGCCCCACATGCCGGTGACAATCATCGGCAGGATCATCGGCACGAACAGCGACCCCACGTCCACGCCCAGCGCGCTGGCGGCACGCGCGGTCGGGCCGCCCCAGGGCAGGATGTTCATCAGCCCGCCCGCCATCATGATCACGCAGGCCAGCACCAGCCGGCTGATGCCCAGACGCTTGTAGAGCGGGAGCATCGCGGCGCAGGTGATCATGTAAGTGGTCGAGCCGTCGCCGTCGAGCGACACCAGCGCGGCCAGCACGAAGGTGCCCATGATGATCTTGACCGGATCGCCACCCACCATCTTCAGGATCGCGCGCACCACCGGATCGAACAGCCCGGCATCGATCATCAGGCCGAAATACAGGATGGCGAACATCAGCATCACGCCGGTCGGCGCCAGCTTCTTGACGCCATCCAGCATCATCGGGCCGAGTTCCGGGCCGAAACCGCCGATTGCGCCGAACGCAATGGGAACGAGGATCAGCGCCACCATGGCGGAGAGCCGCTTGGTCATGATCAGTGCCATGAACACGATCACCATCGAGTAGGCGAGCAGGGTCAACATCTTTCTCTGTATCTCTTTGCCGCCCTGCAGCGTGGGGCGCTTGCGGGCGGGTGTGCGTGCGTCCGTCTGGCGCACGAGGTCAAGGGCGAGGCCGATCCCGCCGGCACGCCAGGGCGTGCCGGGTATGGAATGACCGCGGAGGGTGGCAGTCTTGTGCGCTGGCCCAGGCGGGCCGCGCGGGCGTGGCTCAGCCGGCGGAAACGATGCGTTTCACTACCGCGTCTGCAAACTGCAGCGTGGTGGCCGTGCCGTGGAGGTCGCCGGTCTTCACCTGGTCCTGGCTGAGTGTCAGCTCGATGGCTGTGCGCAGGCGCGTGGCCAGGTCCTGGCGGCCCACGTGGTCGAGCATCAGGCCGGCGGCCAGCATCAGCGAGATCGGGTTGGCAATGCCTTTGCCGGCGATGTCGGGCGCCGAGCCGTGCACGGCCTCGAAGATCGCTGCCTGGTCGCCGATGTTGGCGCCCGGCGCCATGCCAAGCCCGCCTACCAGGCCGGCGATCTGGTCCGACAGGATGTCGCCGAACAGGTTGGTACAGAGCAGCATGTCGAACCGCCACGGGTTGAGCACGAGCTGCATGGCGCAGGCGTCGACAATGATGTCGTCCATGTCCACGCGGCCGGCATAGTCCTGGGCGACTTCACGCGCCGCTTCCAGGAAGATGCCGGTGAGCGCCTTCAGGATATTGGCCTTGTGCACCACGGTAATCTTCTTGCGGCCGTTCCTGACGGCGTACTCGAAGGCAAAGCGGGCAATGCGCCGGCAGGCGTCGCGCGTGTTGGTGCCGGTGGACACCGCTACCGCATGCGGGTCGTCGCCAACCGCAATGTAGTAGTCATGGGCCACATAGAAGCCGCCGACGTTTTCGCGCACCAGCACCAGGTCGATATTCTCGAAGCGGCCCGGCACCAGCGTGCGCGCCGGGCGCACATTGGCATAGAGGTTGAACGCCTCGCGCAGGCGCACATTGACCGAGCGGAAGCCACCGCCCACCGGCGTGGTCAGCGGCCCCTTCAGGGCCAGGCCGGTGCGGCGGATGCTGTCCAGCGTGTCTTCCGGCATGGGATCGCCGCTGTATTCGACGCCGGCCATCCCCGCCCGCCGGAGATCCCAGGCAAACGGGGCGCCAAGCGCATCCAGCACCCTGACGGTGGCGTCCACCACTTCGGGACCGATCCCATCGCCGGGGATCAGCGTGGCCGGGATCTGTTCGCGTGCACCGTTTTCCATTTGCGTTCCTGTCGTGAATTGAGCGTTTCGCTGGCCGGCCAAGGCGCCGGGCCAGGGAGGCTGTGTTTCTCGTCCCTGGGGGGCGCTGGTGGCGGATTCCGGCGTTTGCCCCCGGTCCGGCTAACCAGGGGCCCGATTCTAGGCGGGGAAGGCTGTCAGAAAACTGTCAATGTGCCGGCTATGTCATTGGGGTTTACGCGGGGGCGACGAACTCTGCTGACGGAGAGCGACCGACGAATCGGGGCCGGCGACAGTGAAATCGTCGCCGGTGCAGTGCGCAAGGATTGGCTGCGACGATGAACGTGCGCTGATGCCCGGAAGCCGCGCTAAGCGGGCAGGCTTGCCGCCTTGAATTGTTTCCAGAGGCGGCGCAGCGGCGCCTTGTCAACGCTGACACACCTTGCGATATAGCCGCGCGCATAGCCACAGCCAATCGCAAGTTGCTGCCGCTCTGTCCCCAGGCGCAGCAACAGTCCCTCTGCAACCGCCATATCATTGCGCCATCCCAGGTCATCCTGCAGGCGCGACAGTTGCCGGCGATAGCGGCGCACCTTATTCGCGGCAAACAAGGATTCAAAGAACTCGGTCGCGTAGCGCAGCTTCTTTGCGGCGATACGCGCACGATGGCGCCGCTGCTCATCAATCTTTGCCATGCCCCGCCCCCGCATGAGCAGCCTGCGTTGCCGCTTGCGCAACGTGGTCTGCGCGAAGTCCCTGGCGGGTCCGGTGAGTGCCGCGCGCTGCGCCTCGTCAAGGCCATGGCGCCAGTCCGCGATGCCCAGCCAATGACTCAGTGTCAGGACCAGCCGGGTGTAACGATCGGAATTCACGGCCTGGGCCGCGCGTTGCCGGGCATCGGCTGCGACTGCCTTGGCCGCGGCAAGCACCGCGCCCGCGCCCACGTCCTCCGGCGCCCCCTTGAACGCGTCACGCAAGGTGGTGTTGGCGAGCACTTCCCAGTCACGTGCGGGGCCCAGTTCATCGGCAATCCATTTGAGTTCCGATTGCAGTGCCGGCGGGCAGGCAATCAGCGGCTCAAAGATATCAAGCGCGGAGCGCAGGCGACGCAGGCCCACACGCATCTGGTGCACGCTTTCCGGATTGGAGCCGTTAACCACGCCGCGTTCGTTCCCCGAGATTTGCGCCAGGCAGTTCTGGGCAATGCACTGAAACACCAATTCAGCCGACCCGGCATCGGCCAGTTTGAGGGGCTCCGCCCGTACCGCTTCATTGGCCTCGTCAGCGACCAGCGCATAACCACGGTCGCCTTTGCTGGCGCGGCTCAGGCGCATTGGCACTGCGTCGAGCAGCTGCAAGGCAAACGCTGACAGATGGGCCGGTTCCCCGGCCTGGATTTCCATCTCAAGCTCGCGGATCGGCTCCGTAGCATCGTTCGCACGGACAACGCCGCGATCGACAGCGAGTTCGACCTCGTCCCCCTGTGGCAAGCGCAACAGCAGGACCGTGCGCTGGACATCCGTGATGAAGATCGGCTTCAGGCGTGCTGCCAGGTCGTCTTCACGGAGCAGCGTCCCCAACGCAGTGCCCTCGGGCAGCTTGTCTCGCAGTGCACCAAGATCTGGCGTATTTCCGGGAACCGCCGACTCAAACTCTTCCCGCTCGTAAAGCGCCCCATGCTGCGTGCCCCAGGTCTTCAACGTCTGCACGCAATGTTCACCCGCTTGCCGCACGCGCAGCGATGCGTGCGTACGCCGAAAAGCAAGATCCGACGTATCGAAATACGTGCTCACGAGCCTGTCTTCGTGCGGCGGCTCCACACAGCAGGACGATACCAGGGGCAAGCCGATCAGCCCTTCGGCCTGGTCCTGCAGCAGCTCGAGCTTGAGTTCGCGTTCCATTTATCCGGGCTTTGCCGTGCCCTCGAATTTTGCGAATACGCTGGCCTGGACTGCGTTCATCACTGCAAGGATCTCGTCACTGGCAGGGCCGCTGGTCGTTACGCCTGTGGCGTTCTTCGGCTTCGAGCCGGGCGGGTCGAAGACAAAGAGCGTATCGAAATTTCCGACCGACGCCTTCTTCAGGCGCCGGTTAAGTGCTTTCAGGTATCGCTTCTTGTCGGTCTTTGACATAGGTTCCAAGGTTATCTGCGGTGGTAATAACAACCAGAATCATTGAACTACCTGCTTAATGAATTCACTTCACTAAGCAGCCTGCTAGTGCGACTGGCTTGCATTCGACTCCCCGCCGGCGAAGGGGATTTCGTGCTCCCGCAACTTCTGCAGCGATCGGGTCAGCCTGGCGCCGTACTTGCGGTCGGCGGCCAGCAGCAGTGCCTCTATGCCGTCCTCCAGCCCCGCAAGCTCGCGGTCACCTGGCAGCCTGGTCGCTTTCATCTCTTGCAATTCGTTGGCAATGCGCTTCCCCAGCTTGCGCACAAACTCCGGGTCAAGGTGACCTTGCGCTGCAGCACCTCCAATATGCTCGATCAAGCGCTTCAGACCTTCCGGGGTGGTCTCGGTCGCAGATGGTATTTCGTGTGTCATTGGCAGCTCCAGTGGGCGCGTCAGATCATTCTAGGCATCGGATGCTCGTAAGATGGTACGTATTTCGCGGGCGCAGTGCGATCAAATTCGCCTCGGTATGCGTGATACGCCAGCTAGAATCTGGAAGGATTCCCCCGCACAGGCACTCAAGTCATGAAACCCGAATCCGATCCCATGCAGAATGCGTCGCCGATTGACGCGGAGGAGGGGCGCCTCGGCACCCCGGTCGACCCGGATGGCCTGCTGAATGGCAATGAGCTCTATATCAACCGCGAACTCAGCCAGCTGGAGTTCTTCGGCCGCGTCCTGCAGCAGGCCGCCGATCCTGCGGTGCCACTGCTGGAGCGCCTGCGTTCCCTGTGTACCTTCAGCAGCAATCTGGATGAATTCTATGAGATCCGCGTGGCAGGCCTGAAGGAGCAGTGCTTGCTTCAGTCTCCGGTGGTCGGCCCGGACGGGCTGACGCCGCAGGCGGTCTATGCCAGGGTCAACCAACGGGTCCGGGAGCTGGTCGATCAGCAGTACCGCCTGTTCAATGACATGCTGATTCCGGCCATGGCCGAGCAGCAGATCCGCTTCTTGCGGCGGCCCTCGTGGAACCCTGCGCAGGCGGATTGGATCCGGGAGTTCTTCTTCGCCGAACTGATGCCAGTCCTGACACCGATCGGGCTGGACCCGGCGCATCCGTTTCCACGGGTTCTTAACAAGAGCCTGAACTTCGCCGTTGAACTCGCGGGCAAGGATGCGTTCGGGCGCAACTCCGGCTATGCAATCGTGCAGGCGCCACGAGCGCTGCCGCGGGTTATCGCCTTGCCACCGGATATCGCCGGATGCGAGCATGGCTTAGTTTTCCTTTCTTCCATCCTGCATGCCCACGTCGGCGAGCTGTTCAGTGGCATGACGGTGCGCGGCTGCTACCAGTTCCGCGTGACCCGCAACAGCGAGCTGTTCGTGGACGAGGAAGAGGTCAAGAACCTGCGCGAGGCGCTGCAAGGCGAATTGCCGCACCGTCATTATGGTGATGCGGTCCGGCTGGAGGTGGCTGATAACTGCACGCCGGCAATGACGGCGTTCCTGCAGCACCAGTTCGGCCTGGCGGCAAGCGAGGTGTTCTCCGTCAACGGACCGGTCAACCTGGTTCGCCTGATGCAGGTGCCAGATCAGGTGGACCGGCCGGAGTTGAAGTACCTGCCTTTCCGCGCCGGCCTGCCGAAGGTGCTGCACGAGCATTCCGATATCTTCCGCGCCATTCGCGAGGGCGACATCCTGCTGCATCACCCGTTCCAGTCGTTCACACCGGTGGTGGACTTTGTCGTGCAGGCGGCACAGGACCCCGATGTGGTGGCAATCAGCCAGACTGTGTATCGGGCCGGGCACGACTCGGTCCTGCTCTCGGCACTCATCGAGGCTGCGCGCGACGGCAAGGAAGTCACCGTCGTGGTGGAACTGCTGGCCCGCTTCGATGAAGAGGCCAATATCGGTTGGGCTACGCAACTGGAGGAAGTCGGCGCGCATGTCATCTATGGGGTGGTCGGCTTCAAGGCACACGCCAAGATGGTCATGGTATTGCGACGCGAGGACGGGAAGCTCCGGCGCTATGTGCATCTCGGAACCGGGAACTATCACCACCAGACCACGCGCACCTATACGGATTTTGGATTGCTCACATGCAATGAGTCGCTGACGCAGGATGTGGCGCAAGTGTTCAGCCAACTGACGGGCCGTGGCCAGACCCATTGCATGACCTATATCTGGCAATCGCCCTTTACCATGAAGAAGGCGTTGCTTGACGCGATCCGGTGCGAAGCCGGGCACGCCAAGGCCGGCCGCAAGGGATGGATCATTGCCAAGATGAATGCATTGCTGGAGCCTGACCTGATTCAGGCGCTGTACGATGCCTCACGTGACGGTGTCCGTATCGATCTGATCATCCGAGGCGCCTGTGCGCTGCGCCCCGGCGTTGCCGGCTTGTCGGAGAACATTGAGGTGAAATCGGTCATGGGCCGGTTTCTCGAACACTCGCGCATCTTTTATTTTCACGATGGCGGGGCGGAAAGGGTCATGCTATCCAGCGGTGAATGGATGGAACGAAGCCTGTCCCGGCGGATCGAGATCTGCTTTCCCATCCTTGATGCCAGGTTGAAGGAACGCGTCATCGCGGAAGGGCTGAAACCGTACCTGGCAGACCGGTGTGACGCCTGGCAGATGGCGCCGGACGGAAAATACGAGCGTCAGGCCTCGCGTGACGGCGAGGCTGCGCAGCGTATCTTGCTGTCGGCTTTGACGTGAGCCAATGTGGTTTGCACGCAGTGCAGGTTTCACATTGGTCGTTCGGTGTAGCGCGATCACCGGATGACAGAAACATGACAGTCATAATCGAGCGGCAGCAGAAGCCATAGCGGCCTGAAGCCGGCTGTAGTGATCCTTCTTATCGCCAGAGACAACGAGGCCGTCCGTAGCAGGGCGGTTTTTTTGCCGGTGGCAAGACGTCATTCGTTTTGTCCTGCCTCAAAGGGCAGCGATCTGCTAGCCTGAATTGCGCAGGCTTGGAAACGTGGTCGTCAGAAAAGGGAAGAAGAATCATGAAGCCAATGCACGATTGCCGGTTGCGTTTTCTCCATGCCTTGGGACGGCAAGCGACGATCCTGCTGCTGTCGCTTGGCGCGGTCGCGCTGGCTCGGGCCGGGGATGTCACGGGGGCGGGTTCAACCTTTGTCTATCCGCTGATGTCCAAATGGGCGGCGACCTACTATGCCCGTACCGGCCAGCAGGTCAACTATCACCCCACCGGATCGGGGAACGGCATTCGCCAGATCCGGTCTGCCAGCGTGACCTTCGGCGCTACCGACATGCCACTCAAGCCCGAAGAGCTGCGGGCGGCGGGCCTGGTGCAATTTCCTATCGTGGTCGGGGGCGTTGTGCCGGTGCTGAACCTGGACGGCGTTGGAGCGGGCCAGTTGCGCATGACCGGCACGCTGCTGACCGACATTTACCAGGGGAAGATCGTCAACTGGAATGACCCGGCCATTGCGGCGGAAAATCCGGGCATGGTATTTCCCGACCAGAAGATCGTGGTGGTCCATCGGAGCGACAGTTCAGGAACCACGTTCAACTGGACGGACTACCTTACAAAGGTCAGCCCGCAATGGGGTGCAAGCGTGGGCGCCGGCACGACTGTGAAATGGCCCGTTGGTGTCGGCGCGAATGGAAACGAGGGGGTTGCCACTTATATCCGTAATGTGAAGGGATCCATTGGCTACGTTGAGTTGACCTACGCTTTGCAGCGCAAGCTGTCCTATGCCGCGGTCAGGAATCGCGACGGGGTCTTTGTGCAGCCGTCACGCGAAACCTTCAGCGCCGCGGTCACCTCGGCAGAATGGAATCCGAAGGCCGACTTCTACCAGGTAGTGACGAATGCCTCCGGGCCGCAGGCCTGGCCGATTACCGGTGTCGTGTTTGTGCTGATTTCCAGGACGCGTGGCAATGCTGCCGAGACCAAAGACGCGCTCGCATTCTTCCGTTGGGCGCTCTCCGAGGGACAGGCCGACGCCGCGGCCGAGCATTATGTCGCGCTCCCCGATAGCCTCGTCAGGAACGTTGAATCGTATTGGAAGGAGGCCTTTCAATAGCGGGGTGCCGGGCAAGCGGCTGGCGCGGCGCCGCGCCAGCGTGGTCGTGCCTTTGCTCAACCGAGATCGTCCTGGATCGGCCGGTGTTTGAACACCGCGCGGATGATGCCGTGGTCGTTGGTGCCCAGGCCCTTGTGATCGCTGAAGTTCAGGTGATCGTTGTTGACGATGAGCCCGTCGAACAGCCAGCGGCGCCGCTTGCTGTTGTCGTACAGCTGCTCGCTGACCAGGATGTGATCAAGCGATTCGCGAAAATCCTGGAAGACATGGGTGTAGTAGACATCGCGCGTGTCCCGGTATTCCTGCAATGTCTGCGCTGTATAGAGGGCGATATCGCCACCACCGACCGAGTCACCCACCAGATAGGCAGGCTGCTCGGTCAGGATATTGGCGGTATTGCTTAATTGCCCGTCGTTGATATCGCCCATCACCACCACTGCGGTGTTGTTGCCCTTCATGCTGTCGGTCAGCATGAAGCGCAGCGCGGCCGCTTCGGCGGTACGCCGGATCGTCGACAACGCAGCGCCGACGGCTTTGGCATGCTTCGCGTAGATTTCCTTTTCATACCAGGCCTCGCCATCGATCCGGGTCGGCTGCTTCGACTTGAAATGGCACACGTACATGTGCATGGCAGGCTCATCCTCGCGCGGCCGGATGGTGAAATGCAGCACCGGCCGGGAAAAGCCGCGAATATTGACGCTGATCTGCGGTGTCTGCGGATCGCCTCCCTTCGATTTCAGCACGAATTTCTCGGGAAAATCGGCGATCCACTCGGCCTCGCCCGCCAGCAACCCGCGGCGGACGATGGCGGCGCACACAATGCCCTTGCCATTGGCCTTGTCCGGCACCAGCACGTCATAGGCATCGGCCAGGCCGGCGGCCTCGACTGCCGCGAGCAGCGCGTCGCCATGCCACAGCTCCTGGAACCCGACCACGTCGGCGTCGATCAGCTTCAGCTGGCTCGCCGTCCAGGCGACCTTGCGCTCGTATTCCTGCTCGCTCCAGCCGTTGCGGTCGGTATAGAGAGGCAGGCCCGGTACATTCAGGTTGTACAGGTTGAACGTCGCGATACTTAGTGTCTTCAGGTTCATGGCGGACTCCGTTGGGGCATGCGCGAATCGCCCCCGGAGTTCAGCAAGACTGACGCTCGGTGTCTATCTCGTTTCGATGACAATCGCCGGGCCATGCGAGGATACCGCGGGTCGACATCTCACAGGCCGATCGTGCCGAGTGCACATTCTGGCAATGGCCTGCCTTCACCATTAATTTGATGTCGCCCATGACGTTTCATTTGCTATACATACTTTTTCCGGTCGCTCTGGCGGCCGGTCTAATACTCCCTCGCCAAGCTGTTCAGCTCGCGCCGGCATCCCACTCCGGTGGGGATTGACCGCATTTTCCGGGGCCCCGGATACCAGTGTCCGTGGTGCTTGCCGGAGCCTCCGGAAACTACTTTCCATGGCCGGCAATGCCTTGTCCTGCAAGGCTTCACGGGAATTCCGCCGCCCCGCGGCGACGGTACCCGCGACCAGTGCCGTGCGCTCCGACATTATCCTGCGCGCCGGTGGCGCGGCGTATTTTCATCTGCGCCGCGGGACGCCATTCCGTATAACCGTAGCTCGTCCATAGAGCCGATTTTCCATTCCGATTCCGCCAGCTAGATTGACCTCATCGTTGGCGCGGCCAAAGCCATCGAATTTTGCGTGCTCAAAAGGCCAAGGAAAGGGGGTCCATCCATGAAACGCATCTACATGAAGCTGGCGGCCTTGCCGCTCGCCTGTCTTGTCATCACGGTCGCAGGTTGCGGTGGAGGCGGGGGCGACTCGACGTCTACCACTGCCGCCACCACAGCACCAGGCACCGGAACGTCAACGTCAACGCCAACGTCACCCTCGTCACCCACTTCACCCACGTCGCCAACAACGCAGACCGCGGCCAGCAGCAGCGCCATGCTGTCGGGTACTACCGATCCCGGGCCCGAGATCGGTAAGGACGGGGACTTCTACCTGAATACCGTGACCTGGATGCTGTTCGGGCCCAAGGCAAACGGCGTGTGGCCGGCAGGGATTTCGATAGCGGGTACCGGCAATACCGGGACGGCCGGGAACACCATCCTGTCCGGCTCGGTCGATCCGACCGACAGCGTCGGCAACAATGGCGACTACTACATCAATACCACCACCTCGACCGTGTTCGGGCCCAAGGCAAACGGCACGTGGCCGCCGGGCGTCCAGATGGGTGGCGGCACCGGGTCGGGCACCGGCGGCGGCGTCGTACTGACGGGCGCGGGGGCGCCAGCCAACAGTGTCGGCAACAATGGCGACTACTACCTCGACACCAACACCTGGACGCTGTATGGGCCCAAGGCCAATGACGTGTGGCCGGCAGGGGTCACGCTGGTCACCCAGCCGGGCGGCAGCGGCGGCACCGGCGGCACCGGCGGCGGCACTGCAGGCAATGGCGGTCACATCCTGTACGGCAGCGGTGCGCCGACCGACGACATCGGCGTCGATGGCGACTTCTATTTCGACACCACGACCTTGACGCTGTACGGTCCCAAGGCGGGCGGCAAGTGGCCGACCTCGGGCGTGACCGCAGGGACAGGCACCGTCTACAACGGCAACTTCAACGTGCCAGACACGCTCAGCCGCGGCAGCTATGCCATGACTGGCGCCGGCGGGGCGGTGCCGTTGCCGACGGACTTCGGTGTCGTGATCCCCTACGATTGCACCCGTGTCACGCTCACTGCCACCACACTCGGCAAGGTGCAGGGAACGCTGGACATCTCGGTGCACAAGGTGACAGGGTCCGGCGCTTCAGCGACCATCACGCCCCTCAATGATCTGAGCTGCAAAGTCACCAACGGCCTGCAGAACTGCAGTGAGGAGGTGCCGGCCGGTATCGTCAACCACAACGACAAGCTGCAGGTACAGGTCGACAACAACCAGGCCACCGCTTGGGGAGGCCTCGCCGTCAACCTCGCCTGCGTCAAATAAGTTGGTTGGATGGGGGCGCGCGTCTGTCTCGGGGGAGGGCAGACCGGCGCCTGAGCGGAGGCAGGGCAAATTGTCCTGCCTCCTTTCATTTTTCCGTGGTGCCTGGCATGGCGAACGATTGCGTGTAGCCCGTTCGGCTTGACCTATTGCATACCGGGACGGTGCGCCGGCCGGCTCCCTCAACGCCGCTGCGCCAGCCAGATCCCCGCCGCGATCGCGGCCAGCCCCACTGCGTGGTACCAGCGGGGCCAGTCGCCCAGCAGCAGCGTGGACAGCAGGGCGGCGAATACCGGCGTCAGGGTGATAAAGAACACCGGCAACTGAGCGCCCGCGCGGGCGATAGCGCGGTCCCAGGCAAAGTAGGCAAGCAGCGAAGGAATGGTCGCCACATAGAGCAGGATGGCCGCGACCTTGCCGTTCCATTGCAGGGGCTGGTCCAGCGTCATCAGCTCCCATGCCGTCACGGGCGCGCTTGCCAGTACGCCGGTGACGATCTGCGCGAACAGCAGCACGGGCAGGGGCATGGCGGGGCGCTGTTTGCGCAGCAGCCAGGTATAACCGCTCCAGGCGATGGTGGCGGCCAGCATGAACAGGTCGCCAGCGACCAGGTCCAGCTGGGCGAGCCGGCCCAGCTCGCCGCGTACCAGGACGAAGGTCACGCCGACCATGCACAGCAGCGCCCCGGCGACATGCCATGGCTTCACCCGTTCGCCAAAACAGATAGCGCCGATCACGATCAGAAACAGCGGCGTGGATGCGCCGATCAGCGTCACGTTGATCGGTGTCGAGGTGGTCAGCGCCAGGTACTGCAGGGCGTTATAGCTGGCGATCGAAAGCACGCCCAGGGCGGTGATTACGCCGGCGTGCCGGCGCAGTGCCGCGCGGTGCTCGATCACGCCGCGCCAGGCAAAGGGTGCCAGCAGCAGTCCGGCCAGCACCCAGCGCACAGAGTTCAGGGTGATGGGTGGCACCGTGCCGGCGGCCAGGCGGCCGACGATGGCATTGCCGGCCCAGCTCAGTGGCGGGAAGGTAAGCAGGAACAGCGTTGTCCAGTCGATGCGTCCAGTGGTGTTGCTGCTTGCGTGCATGGGGGAACGGGCGCTTTTTTGATAGCGCATTATCCGCTATGAACGGCAATGGGGCGCCATGCGCCACGGGTCATGCAGCCGGGCAGAGGCCAGGAAGCAAGGAAGGGCAGGGAGAAATCGGGCGGCGAGTCAGCCCGCCCGTCGCAGGGGATTCGTCATGGCCTTGCGCAGGCCATGACCGAAGTCATACGTCAGGCGTCCCGAGCGCCCGGCTGATGCGCAAGGCCGCCAGGGTGCCGATCACGCCAGACAGCAGGTAGAGGCTGACCGCCGCCAGGCCGAACAGCGAAGACAGGCCCAGCGCCACCAGCGGCGCAAAGGCGGCGCCGAACAGCCAGCCGAAGTCCGTGGTCAGGGCGGCCCCGGTGTAGCGGAAACGGCGTTCGAAGTTTGACGTCACCACCCCCGCAGCCTGCCCGTACGACAGGCCCAGCAGGCCGAAGCCGACCAGGATGAAGATGTCCTGGCCGGTGGCGCCGCCACCGAGCAGCCACGGCGTTGCCAGGCTGAAGATGCCGATCAGCACGGCCATTGCCGAAAGCGTGGTGCGCCGGCCGATGCGGTCCGCGATCCAGCCGGATAGCAGCGTGCCGATAAACGCGATGAAGCCGCCCACGATCTGCACGGCCAGCACGTCAGAGATGTCCTGCGTGCGGTGCAGGATCACCCAGGAGAGCGGGAACACCGTGACAAGGTGGAACAGCGCATAGCTGGCCAGCGCAGCAAAGGCCCCCAGGAAGATGTTGAAGCCTTGCGCGTTCACCATCTGCAAGGTGCTGATCGGCTCCAGCTCGTCTTCTTCGAGCAGCTGCGTGTACTCATGAGTCACCACCAGGCGCAGCCGTGCAAACAGCGCCACGACGTTGATGGCGAAGGCCACATAGAACGGATAGCGCCAGCCCCACTCGATGAACTCAGGCGGGGTCAGGCTGGCATGCAGGAACAGGTACAGCGAACTGGCGATGATAAAGCCGGTGGGCGCGCCGAGCTGGCCCACCATCGCATACCAGCCGCGCTTGTTCTCCGGCGTGTTGAGCGCCAGCAGCGACGGCAGCCCGTCCCACGACCCGCCGAACGCAATGCCCTGCAGGAAGCGGAACAGCGCCAGCAGGTAGATCGACGCGGCACCGATCGACGCGTACGACGGCAGGAACGCAATCCCCACCGTGGCCGTGCCGAGCAGGAACAGTGACGCCGTCAGCTTGATGCCCCGGCCCCAACGCCGCTGGATGCGCATGAACAGCGCGGTGCCGAATGGTCGCCCGATGAACGCAAACGAGAAGATCGTGAAACTGTAGAGCAGCCCGGCCAGCTCGCTCGCAAACGGAAAGTAGACCGCCGGAAAGACAAGCACGGAGGCGATGCCGTACACGAAGAAGTCGAAGTATTCCGAGGCCCGTCCGATCACCACCCCGGTGGCGATTTCGGCGGGTGCCACCTGGTGGTGGCCGGGCCCCGGAGGTGCAGTCGGCGATGCTCGATGCTGGTGGGTGAGGCTGGCCATCGTCAAGTCTCCTTCTGGCAGGAGTGCTTCGATACTGCACATGGAGCCGACCTCATGCGGATGAAATTGGCTCTTAAGTCTCGCACTCACAAGAATAGCGCCTAAACTGCCATAGAAAAACGAAAGGTGAGTTCACCGGCAGTTTGCCGATATTCCTCAGACGCCACTTCCGAGACTATGGGCCGCTTCGACGCTGTAGTGCCGCTAAGACGTGTGCAGGGAAGACTACTGCTACGGTGTGCCGCCGCAGTCATGCTGGCGTGCCTGGCCGGTTGTAACGCAGTGCTGCTCGCGCCATCCGGAGACATGGCCGAGCGCCAGCGCGACCTGATCATCATCGCCACCTGCCTGATGTTGCTGATCATCGTTCCGGTGATCATCCTCACGCTGCTGTTTGCGTGGCGCTATCGGGAAAGCGCAACAGACGCGCCCTACAACCCCGACTGGGACCATTCCACGGTGCTTGAGTTGGCGATCTGGGCCGCGCCGCTGCTGATCATCATCGCGCTGGGCGCCGTGACCTGGGTCAGCACCCATCAACTCGATCCGTACCGGCCGCTGACGCGGATCGACGCAGGCCGGCCGGTGCCGGCGGACGTGAAGCCGCTGACGGTGGAGGTGGTGGCGATGGACTGGAAGTGGCTGTTCCTGTATCCCGAGCAGGGCATCGCCACCGTCAATGAGCTGGCTGCACCGGTCGACCGTCCCATCGCTTTCCGCATCACCGCCACCTCGGTGATGAACGCATTCTTCGTCCCGTCGCTGGCCGGCATGGTCTACGCCATGCCCGGCATGGAAACCAAGCTGCATGCCGTGATCAACAAGTCCGGCGTGTATGAAGGCTTCTCCGCCAACTACAGCGGTGCGGGCTTCTCGCACATGCGTTTCAAGTTCCACGGGCTGTCGAACGAGGACTTCGAGCGCTGGATCCAGCAGGTCAAGTCATCGGGCCAGGGCCTGTCCACGGACACGTACCTCAAGCTCGCGCAGCCCAGCGAGCGCGAGGCGGTGCAACGCTATGCCAGCGTGGCGCCAGGCCTCTACGACCTGATCCTGAACCGTTGCGTGGGTGGCGGGCGGTGCATGGCAGACACCATGGCGCTTGACCGCAGCCGCGGAAAATTCGACCCGTCCGGCGCGATCTGCACGGCGCGCAACACCCCGGCCACAGCGCCCGTGTTCGCGTCGGAGTTCGCGCGCAATGACGGCCGGGTGCTGCTGCAGTAAGGCGCGGATTCAGAGCTTCCCTTGCGGTACTGGCCAGCCCCATCGGCCATGGTTGGTTAATTCAGGCCCCAGGTGACAAACATGCCCGAGCGCTCGGAACTCGCCAATTTGATCTTCGGCCGTCTTTCGTGGGAGGCCGTCCCGCTGCATGAACCCATCCTGCTCGGCACCTTCATCGTGGTGGTGCTCGGCGGGGGCGCATTGGTCGCGGCGCTCACCTATTACCGCCTCTGGGGCTACCTGTGGCGCGAATGGTTCACCAGCATCGACCACAAGAAGATCGGCATCATGTATGTGATCCTGGGCATCGTGATGCTGCTGCGGGGCTTTGCCGACGCGGCCATGATGCGCATCCAGCAGGCCGTCGCGTTCGGCGACAACCTTGGCTACCTGCCGCCGCACCACTACGACCAGATCTTTACCGCGCACGGCGTGATCATGATCTTCTTCGTGGCCATGCCGCTGGTCACAGGGTTGATGAACTTTGTCATGCCGCTGCAGATCGGCGCCCGCGACGTGGCCTTCCCGTTCCTGAACAACTTCAGCTTCTGGATGACCACGGGCGGTGCCATCCTGGTCATGATGTCGCTGTTCGTGGGCGAGTTCGCGCGCACCGGCTGGCTGGCCTATCCGCCGTTGTCCGGCATCATCCACAGCCCTGACGTCGGCGTTGACTACTACATCTGGGCGCTGCAGGTAGCCGGGGTAGGGACCTTGCTATCCGGGATCAACCTGCTTGTGACCATCGTCAAGATGCGGGCGCCCGGCATGACGCTGATGCGCATGCCGATCTTCACCTGGACCGCGCTGTGCACCAACGTGCTGATCATCGCCGCGTTCCCGGTGCTGACCGCAGCGCTGGCGCTGCTTGCCCTGGACCGCTACGCCGGCACCAACTTCTTCACCGCAGAGCAGGGCGGCAGCGCCATGATGTACGTGAACCTGATCTGGATATGGGGCCATCCGGAGGTGTACATCCTTGTGCTTCCCGTGTTCGGGGTGTTCTCGGAAGTGGTTGCCACGTTCTGCCGCAAGCGCCTGTTCGGGTACGCGTCGATGGTCTACGCCACGGTGGTGATCACCGTGCTGTCGTACCTGGTCTGGTTGCACCATTTCTTCACGATGGGATCGGGCGCCAGCGTCAATTCGTTCTTCGGCATCACCACCATGATCATATCGATCCCGACCGGTGCCAAGATCTTCAACTGGCTGTTCACGATGTACCACGGCAAGATCCGCTTCGAGCCCCCGATGCTCTGGACCATCGGCTTCATGGTCACGTTCGTGATCGGCGGCATGACCGGCGTGCTGCTGGCGGTGCCGCCCGCTGACTTCTCCTTGCACAACAGCCTGTTCCTGATCGCGCATTTCCACAACGTGATCATCGGCGGCGTGCTGTTCGGCCTGATGGCGGGCATTACCTACTGGTTCCCGAAGGCATTTGGCTATCGCCTGGTCTCGTCCTGGGGCAAGGCATCGTTCTGGTTCTGGCTGGTCGGCTTCTACTTTGCGTTCATGCCGCTGTACTGGCTGGGGCTGCATGGCGTGACCCGGCGCATGAGCTATTTCGAGGACGCAACGTTCCAGGTCTGGTTCCAGCTGGCTGCGTTCGGCGCCTTGCTGATCGCCATCGGCATTGCCTGCTTCCTGGTCCAGCTGGTGGTCAGCTTCATCCACCGCGAGGAGCTTCGGGACCTGACCGGCGATCCGTGGAACGGCCGCACGCTCGAATGGTCGACATCATCCCCGCCGCCGCAGTACAACTTTGCCTTTACGCCCGTGGTGCACGACACCGACGCCTGGTGGCACATGAAGCAGAATGGCTACGCGCGGCCGCAGCAGGGCTTTATTCCGATCCACATGCCGAAGAACACCGCGGCCGGCATCGTGCTCGCGGGATTCTCCACGCTCTGCGGCTTCGCGTTGATCTGGCACATCTGGTGGCTGGCGGCGGCATCGTTCGCGGCGACGATCATCGGTGCGATCATCCATACGTTCAACTACAAGCGCGACTATTACCTCCCGGCCGATCTGGTGGTCCAGACCGAAGCGGTGCGCACACAACGGATGGCAGGCCATGGCTGACACGACCTTTCCCAACCATGTGAGCGGCACCGGCGCCGCGGACGCGGCCCCGCCGGGGGGCTACCAGTTCTACCTGCCCGAAGACCACCACCCGCAGAACGGGACGCTGCTCGGGTTCTGGCTTTACCTGATGAGCGACTGCCTGGTATTCGCGTGCCTGTTCGCCGCGTATGGCGTGCTGGGCCGGGAGTATGCGGGGGGACCGAGCGGGGCAGAGCTGTTCGAGCTGCCGCTGGTGGCACTGAACACCTCGTTCCTGCTGCTGTCGTCGATCACCTACGGCTTTGCCATGCTGCAGGTGCAGCAGAACCGCATCGCCGGCACCCAGATCTGGCTGGCCATCACGGGGGTCTTCGGCGCGGGGTTCCTGGCGGTCGAGCTTTATGAGTTCGCGCACCTGATCCATGAGGGCGCAGGGCCGCAGCGCAGTGCGTTCCTGACCTCGTTCTTCGCGCTCGTCGGCACCCACGGGCTGCACGTGACGTGCGGCATCATCTGGCTGATCGTACTGATGACCCAGGTGGCGCAGCACGGGCTGATCACGGCCAACAAGCGCAGGCTGATGTGCCTGTCGATGTTCTGGCACTTTCTCGACGTCGTCTGGATCGGCGTCTTTACCTTCGTCTACCTGATGGGGGCGTTGCCATGAGCGCGCACGACGAAACGCTGGACAGCCACGGACACAGCCATGGACATGACGAGGAAGTGGGGCCGCACGCCACGCTGGGCGGCTATCTGACGGGCTTCGTGCTGTCCGTCTTCCTGACCGCCATCCCGTTCTGGCTGGTGATGGGAAAGGTGTTCGACAAGTCGTCCACCACCGCCATCGTCATCCTGCTGATCGGCGCCGTGCAGATCGTGGTGCACATGATCTACTTCCTGCACATGAACGCCAGGTCGGAGGGCGGCTGGAACATGCTGTCGCTGATGTTCACACTGGTGCTGGTGGTGATCGCGCTGACGGGTTCGCTATGGGTGATGTTCCACCTGAACAGCAACATGATGCCGACCATGCAGCATGAGCGCACCACAGACACCGGCACGGCGATCGTGCCGCCCAGGACCAAGTAGGCACAGGCCCGCGGAGGCGGGAATGGGTTCCCGCCTCGTTCCCGTTCACGGAGCCTGGCATGCGCGCAACGCGTCTTGTCGCGACCCTGTGCCTGGCGCTGCTTTCCGTGCCGGCTTGCGCGCAGCGGCTGGCCGTGGAGGTTAAGAACTTAAGCACGCCAGGCCCATGTGCGGAAGAAGACAATGTCTCGTTCGCCCTGTCCGCCGCCGCGGTTGGCAAGTTCCGGATCCAGGCATTGCATCCCCCCTACGTCAACGCCATCCGCACTGACAGCTCTGCGCCTGATTTCTCCGGGTGCAACTTCGGCAAGGCGCCTCACCCGACTGATCCCCGCCATGTTTTCGTGCCGCGCACGGTCACCCTTTATGACGACAGGAACATTGCCATTGTCGGCATCACGTTCGCCAGCTTCTGGCGGCCACATCGGGTGCCGGTCACGGTAGCGGGCAGGGCCGATGCCGGATTTCACCTGATCCAGGTGTTCCGCAAATCTGGCCGGACGCGTATGGAGGTCCTGGTGCTCTATCCCGCCGATGGCTACTGGCGGGCGAAACCGTTGCCGGCCCGCCATCTGGGTGTCAATGCCTATGGCTCTTCGTTCCTGCTGGGGCCGATAGAGCAGGAAGGGCGCCCGGTGGTCAACATCGCGCGGATAGAAATCGAGCCGCGGCCCTTGGCTTTCAGGCTGCATTTCACGGGCGGAGGCGAGGCAACGGTCACGATCACTGAAATCAGCGATATACGTACTGCGCTCGATGTCCGGTTCCTGCCGGCCTATGACGCCAAGCGCCCGTTCGCGATGCTGCGCTCCATGTACGTTGCCGACGACAATGCAGACGCGAGCGAGGTCACCTGGACGACCGGGCCGGCTGGTGTGGCCAGCAGGAAGCCGGTGATGGCCGTCACTTCAATGCAGGCAACCGCGGTGCGATTCGGCCGTACGGTCCGGTCGCGTCACAACACCAGCGCCCCCGACTTGATGTTCGACGCCTTCGAAGCGCCTGCGACGGAGGGCGCGGCGCCAACGGGCAAGAGGCCGGACTGAATCGATTCCGGCAACCTCACGACGAGCCAAATATATTCATGTCGACAATAAAAATAACGACTGCTATGATTGGGCGCACGATAGCCTGAGCCGTTAGAAATCGCTTGTCGCACAGTGGTGGGGCTGGCAGCACTTTTCAGGCTGGGAAATTGTCGAAAGAACATGGGGACGACGATGTCATCACTGAAAGAGCTGCTCGCAATCACATTGTGCGCCGGGGCAATCATTGCCCTGGGCGCACCAGGGCCGGCGCAGGCACAGGAAGCCTGGCCCGCGCGCCCGATTCAAATGATCGTTCCGTCGTCTCCCGGGTCGGGAACCGACGCGCTGGCGCGGGTCATGGCGCAACGCCTTTCCGAATCGCTGAAGCAGGCTGTGGTTGTCGAGAACCGGCCGGGCGGCAGCGGGGTGATCGGGACCAACGCCGTCCTCAAGGCGGCGCCGGACGGCTACACGATTCTCTACACAACGGCATCCAACATGGTGGTTGCGCCGGCCGTCATGAAGTCCGTTTCCCAGGAGGCAAGAAAGAGCCTCGTGCCGATCGCGCAGACAGCGGCGGGTGGGGTGTTGCTGCTGGTGAGCCCGGATCTGCCGGTGCACGACTTGCCAGGACTCATCGAGCTGGTGAAGGCGAATCCGGACAAGTACAGCTATGGCAGCTGGGCCACCGGCTCGTCCGCGCACTTGACGATGGAATGGCTGAAGAAGCAGACCGGCATGAAGACCGAACACGTCGCATATCGGACATCCAGTCAACTGCTCACCGAGCTTTCCTCGGGGGTGCTGAAGATCGGCTGGACCGATCCCAGCGTGGCGGTTCCGTTCCTGCGTTCCGGGAAGGTGCGTGGCATTGCCATTGTCGGCAACGTGCGCTCGCCACAGCTTGCCAACGTCAAGACGATGAGTGAACAGGGCTACAAGTTCAATACGGTGGGATGGTTCGGCATGTTCGCGCCGGCCGGAACCAATCCGGCGATCGTGAAGCGGCTGGCCGATGAGGCCAACAAGGTGCAGGCATTGCCGGAGATCGCGGCCCTGATGAAGAAACTGAACTTCGAGCCACCTCCGGTAAAGTCGTCTGCGCAGTTGGGCGAGATCGTCCGGAACGATCTGCAAGTCTGGACGAAGATCGCCAACGACGCAGGGATCAAGGTCGACGAATAGGAGCTGGCGCACCTGCACCAGCGGATCTTTGTCATAAGAAGGAAAGTTCAAGGCGTGCAAGGTAAAGCGGAACGTTGCGCCTTGCCAGATGATTCAATCGTCGCGAAAGACACTCAGACATCAACCGATCAACTGCGTCACCAAACCGGTTTGTCCTTTGGCGAGCTCAAGCGGCAAGCCGCAGGTGAACGGTCATATTTGATAGAGAACAGGAGACGATATGGCGAAAGTCGTTAAGTTTTACGAAACAGGCGGACCCGAGGTCCTTCGTTTTGAGGACGGCAGCGTTGGTGAGCCCGGACCGGGGGAGGTCCGCGTCCGCCACGTGGCGGTAGGCCTGAACTTTGCCGATACCTACTTCCGCAGCGGTACTTACAAGGTTCCGCTGCCCAGCGGCATCGGCAACGAGGCCGCTGGCGTGATCGAGGCCGTCGGTGCCGGCGTTACCCATCTGGCGGTCGGCGACCGTGTGACCTATACGGGATTTACCAACACGCTGGGCGCCTACAGCACGGAGCGGCTGATCTCTGCCGATCCGCTGATCAAGCTGCCGGATGCAATCAGTTGCGAAGTCGCGGCGGCCATGACCATGCGGGGCTTGTCAGCGGCCTACCTGATGCGCCGGATCTACCCCTTCAAGGCGGGCGACTCCATCCTGCTGCATGCCGCGGCAGGTGGTGTTGGCCTGATTGTTTCGCAGTGGGCCAAATTGTTGGGGCTGACGGTGATTGGCACAGTTTCCACCGATGCCAAGGCCGAAGTGGCGCGCGCCCACGGCTGTGACCACACGATCAACTACAGCCATGAGGACGTGGCCAAGCGCGTGCGGGAACTGACGGACGGCGTGGGCGTGAACGTGGTCTTCGACAGCGTGGGCAAGGACACCTTCATGTCCTCGCTGGACTCCCTCAAGCGCCGCGGCCTGCTGGTGTGCGTGGGTTTCGCCTCCGGCCCGGTCACCGGGTTCGATCCGGCAATTCTGGCCCGCAAAGGCTCGGCATTCCTGACGCGCCCGGGCCTGGCCGACTATATCGCCGATCCTGCCGAGAAGGCGGAACTGGTCGGCGAGCTGTTCGGCCACGTGGCGGCTGGCCGCATCCGCATCGGGATCAATCAGCGCTATGCCCTGGAGGATGCAGCGCAGGCACACCGGGACCTGGAGTCTCGAAAGACCACCGGCTCGTCCATTTTCGTGATTTGACAGCACGAAGCAGCTCTCTCATCCAATTCGACATTCTCAAGATTCGCATCTCAACCTGGAGATCCATCAACATGAACTTCCTTGACGGCCACCTGTATCCCGAGAACCAGCAGCCTCTGATCATCACCGCCGCTCCCTATGCGCCAGGCTGGATCCCGTCAGACTTCCCGGAAGATATCCCTGTCACCATGGCGGATCAGATCCAGAAGGCGGTGGATTGCTACGAAGCCGGTGCGAGAGTGCTGCATCTGCACGTGCGCGAAGAGGACGGCAAGGGCAGCAAGCGCCTGTCCAAGTTCAATGAGCTGATCGCCGGCGTGCGCAAGGCCTGTCCAGAAATGGTCATCCAGGTGGGAGGCTCTATCAGCTTCGCGCCTGAAGAGGGCCAAGGCGCCAAATGGCTTAGCGATGACACGCGGCATATGCTGGCCGAACTCGATCCGAAGCCCGACCAGGTGACGGTGACCGTCAACACCTCGCAGATGAATGTGACGGAGCATGCTGGTGTGGATGATTTCAAGGGAGTGTCGCGAGGGTTCCCGCACCTCTACGAAACCTACAAGGACATGGTCGTGCCCTCGAATCCCAGCTGGTTCGAGGAGCACGTTCGACGTCTGACAGCTGCCGGAATTCAGAGTGAGTTTCAGTGCTACAACATCAACAGCTTTGAAACGATTGAGCGGATGATTCGCCGCGGCGTCTACAAGGGCCCGCTGGTAATGAACTGGGTGGCTATCAGCGGCGGCATGGATCAGGCGAACATCTACAACCTGGCAAACATTCTGCGAGCTGTGCCGGACGGAGCCGTGGTAACGGTGGAGAGTTCGGTGCTGAATGTGCTTCCCATCAACATGATCGGCATGGCTTTGGGCCTGCATGTGCGGTGTGGCATCGAGGACGTACTCTGGAACCAGACCCGCACGGGAAAGATGAGCACCGTCGAGCAGATCAAGCAACTGGTGCGTATCGCCGGCGAATTTGGTCGCCCCATCGCGACGGCGCAGCAGACCCGAGAAATCTTGCAGCTTGGGGTCTTCTACGACACGGTGGAAGAGACGCTTCAGAAGAATGGCTTCGCACCCAATCGTAACGGTGGTCACCAGGGCTTCCTGCGCAAGGTCGAATGCATGTAAAGAGCCCTTGGGGGAACTGACAGCCGGGCATCCTGGACCCACCATATGATTGCCGAAGGCGGGACCCGCGACGGTATGCGTCCCGTTCTTTCGCCTTGCTGCCGTGGACCCTCAGGACCTCAATTGCCGTGTGGCCGATACTGCGAGCAGGGTTTTCGCTCTGTTTGCGCGAATCGACAACAACTTGTCGTGATCGGTCAAGCCGGTTGACGCGGGGCGATCCGAGAATGGAGAAAAGATGGCAATCAAAAGGTACAGACATGAGGAAGCGGTCCAATAACTTATGGTGGCGCGGATACGCCTTGGCGATCGGGGTTGGTGTCGTCGGTGGGATGCCCGTGGCTCAGGCCCAGGAGGATTGGCCAAGCAAGCCGATCCGCCTGGTGGTGGGGGGGCCTGCCGGCGGCAGCGCCGACGCCTTGGCGCGGCTGCTGGCGGAAGGCCTGCAGAAGAAATGGAGCAAGCCGGTTATCGTGGAGAACAAGCCTGGTGCCGCCGGCGCGCTGGCGATCAGCGATTTGCAGTCCACCGGCAAGGATGGTCATACCCTTCTGGTCATCCAGGGCGGCGTCGTGAGCGAAGCTCCGTTGGCCTACAAGGTCCATTACAAGCCCTTTGCCGACCTGAAGCCCCTGGCCCAGGTCAGCCGCACGGGGTTGGTGTTGGTTGCCAACAAGGATGTGCCTGTCTCTAACCTGAAGCAGTTGGTGGACTACGGCAAATCGCAGAAGGACGGCCTGGTTTTCGCTTCTTACGCTGCGGGATTGAGGGGCCACACCTCGGGCATACTGCTCGGGCAACTCACTCAGGTGCAAATGCGGCATGTCGGCTACAAAGGCTCTCCCCCGGCATTGAATGACCTGATGGGTGGCCATGTGCCGCTGATGTTCGATGGGGTGACTACCTCATTGCCGCTGATCAAAGCGGGGAAGATCAGAGCGATTGCCGTGGCCTATCCGACCCGGATTGCCGGATTGGCGGATGTGCCTACGTTCAAGGAGCTCGGTTACCCGCAGTTGGCGCAAGCAGGCTGGTTCGCCGTGTGGTCGCGCCCGGATGTCGCTCCGGCAGTCCAGCAAAAAATCCGCGAGGCGACGCTGGCGTATTTCAAGCAACCCGCAGTGCAGAACCGCATCAAGGATATGGGCATGGAGCAGGGGGATGCCGTCACCTCGGAAGAGATGATGGCGGACCTGAAGCAGGCATACCAGCAACAGGCCGCGCTGCTGAAGTCCATTAACTACCAGCCAGAGTAATACGGCAGTCACCTGTTCCGGCAGATCCGTTAGTGAAGCCCGTTCACGAGAGTTCGCGATGGGCGACCATCATTGCGCCTGCGCTATGCGCCACGATGATCACCGGCCCCTCGATGGTGGCGAGGGCGCGATCGATCGCTTCGACGCGGGCAGCGCACCTCAGCTTGTCTTGCTCAAGTGGGGCGACGCTGACTACGCGAGGCAGCTTCGCCGCCAGCAGGGTCTGCCAGTGTTCCGGCACATGTCACGCAGTCTTTCAGTAAGTCGCGTCACCGATGATGGCGGTGCGCTCCATCTTCCGGTGGCACGGGGGGTAGTCCATTACTGCGTAGTGCTGGGTAGAGCGGTTGTCCCAGAATGCAACGCTGTTTTTCTTCCAGCGAAAACGCACCTGGTATTCGGGGATGGTGGCCTGGCTGACCAGGTAGTTCAGCAAATTGCTGGCACCCGGCGCCTTGTCCAGCCCGAAGCGTACGTTGTCCGGCACGTTGTAATTGGTGAAGTGCGTCGTAAAGCTTCCATTGACGAACAGGATCTTCTCTCCGGTTTCAGGATGGGTGCGCACAACCGGGTGCTCGGCATCCGGGTACTGAGCCTTCAGTGCAAGACGCTTTTCGATCGGCATGGCGGCGCCGAAGCTCGCCTCGATGCTGTGGCGCGCGCGCAATGCGGCGATCTTCGTCTTGATCTCCTCGGGCAACTGGTTATAGGCCTCGACCATGTTGACCCACATCGTGTCGCCGCCCACGGGCGGGCACTCGATACAGCGCAGCACGCAGCCTAGCGGTGGCTTTTCGCGCCAGGTGGCATCGGTATGCCAGGAATTCTCGTTGCGTTCGGGAGGGCTGTCCGGGGTTTTGTAGATCTGGACCAGTCCCGGGTAATCGGGATGGCTGCCCACCACTGGATGGTCCTCCAGCTCGCCGAAGCGGCGTGCAAAAGCCACGTGCTGCGCGCGCGTGATGTCCTGGTCGCGGAAGAACAGCACGCGATGCTTGAGGAGCAGGGCGCGGATTTCTGCCATCAGCTGGTCGTCTTCGGCAGCCGCACCGAGGTTGACGTTGCTGAGCTCCGCACCGATCGTGCAAGTGACTTGCTCGACCTGGATCGAATTGCCCAGAGAGGTTGCGCGGACCACTGCGGGTGCCGCTTTGAGGTGCTGAATCATGAACGCTGTCTCCTATTGCCGATTAGGCCGATCGATCCTTGCGAGTCTGGATGTGACGGGTTTCTCCCGCTTGACAGTACATGACTGGGATTTATCATTCCATGTCAATGTTCTACTCCACCCTCCAATGTCGTCACTTGTCCGCGCTGCGGCCCTCACCAACTACAGAGAGGTCGCTCGAACCGCCGGACTGGACCCGGTGCGGATGCTCCTTGACGCGGGGTTAAGTCCGAGCGTGCTGGACGAGCCGGACCTCATGATTCCGGTGGAGCGGGTCGGACGACTGCTGCAGGCGTCAGCAACCCTGTCTGGCAACGAGAGTTTCGGACTGTGCATGGCCGAGTCGCGGCTGTTGTCGAATCTTGGGGCCGTAGGCTTGCTGATCCGCGACCAGGCGACGCTGCGCGACTCGCTTCGCATGCTGATGCGCTATCAGGCGTTGCTCAACGGTGCGCTGTCGCTGGCGGTAGAGGAGTGCGGCGAACTGGTCATTATTCGCGAGGCGGTCGTCGCTGGCAGTGCACATCAGCCCACGCGCCAAAGGGTTGAACTGGCGCTGGGGGTAATGGTGCGGCTGATTCGCCAGCTTCTCAAGCCCGACTGGGAGCCGCGGCGCGTATGCTTCGAGCACCCGGCCCCGCGCGACCTTAGTACGCACCATCGGTTTTTTGGCCCTTGCGTCGAGTTCGACTATGACTTCAACTGCATCGTCTGCGCGAAGGCCGATCTCGATGCACGCAACCCGTCTGCCGATCCGGCCATGGCGCGCTACGCGCAGCAGCTGATAGACGCGTCTGTCATGTCGCAGCAGGCGACAATGTTTGAGGACGTGCGGCGCATTGTCCTGCTGCTGTTGCCCAGCGGACGTTGCAGCATCGAGCAAGTGGCGGAGCACCTGGGCGTGGTGTGCCGCACGGTCCAGCGCCGGCTGGCGGAAGAGGGTCAAAGCTTCTCGTCGATCGTTAACGACATCCGCACGGAACTCGCCGCGCGTCATGTCATCGAGAGCGATCGTCCGTTGACCGAGGTGGCGACGCTACTCGGTTTTTCCGCGCCGAGCGGATTCTCGCGCTGGTATCACGCGCAATTTGGCTGCAGCCCCAAGGAGAGCCGGGCCACACGCGGCACAGTGCGCCGAAAGACGACTGCTTAGCCTGCACCGACGGCAATGCCACACTCGGCCATCCGCCCGATACGCCACGTAAGGTAAGATCTTGGACGCTGCGAGCGGTGCAGCGCCGATCGAGGGCAGCACCCGACCGGTTCCCCAATAATCGGAAGGATTTACCCCTCATGGGCAGACTCAAGACTACCAACACGCCAGAACTGCAGTCGCTGCTTGCGCCGCAAACACCGCAGAATCCGGTCACGCTGGCTGTCGAGCAGGCGCTTATGCATGGACGCGACTGGTCGGCATCCGTAGCTGACCAGATTGCGGTGCGGCTGGCGGGACTGATTACGATCGACGTGATCCACGCAGGCCAACGCCTGCTTGAGAAAGACATCAGCGATGTTTTGGAGGTCAGCCGCGCTCCTGTGCGCGAGGCCTTGCGCATCCTGGAGCGGGAGCGGTTGATCGAGTTCCGCGCTCGGCGCGGCGCCATTGTCACCGAGCCCAATGCCCAGGATCTGCGGGATATCTACGTCGTGCGGGACGCACTGTTTGCCATTCTGCTCAGGCAGCTGATGGAAGAGCGCGCGGACGCGCTTGATGCGTTATTCGAGCAATTCATGCCGCAGCTCAGCAAGGCCGTCGAGGACTCCGTGGACGCCTATATCAGCGTGACCTTCCTGGCGAACATGGCCATGGCAGACCTGTCGAGCAACCGGCTGGTCGGGGAGCTGCTGAACTCCATCTCGCTGCGGGTCCTGCGCTATGTGCGGCTGGGGCTCGCATCCCGTCCCGGGTCGCTGGAGAATTCCTTCAAGACCTGGCGTGCCCTGCAGCGCGCCGTAACCAGGCGGGACATCGATGCGGTCCTGGAGACCGCGCACAAGCGCATCGGAAATTCCCGCGAAGCCGCCATCCGCGCCCTGGCATCCGGCGTCCAGAAAGGCAAGGCCGGCCCTGCCGGCCACGACGCTGTGCCAGCCAAGGCTTTCTAAGTCCGCGCGGGCGGGACGGCCCGCTATGGCTCTTCAGTCAAGGGACCCGCGCCCGGCTGGCGAACGCATTCCATTCCCGGAAGACCGTGTCCAGGCAGGATGCCGAATCGCAACGGTCCCGCTTCTTGCGGAACGCGGCAATGTCGGCTTCAGTGATTGCCCGCGCCTTGAGCAGGCGCTGCTGGTCGGCGTAGATGCGCTGGTAGCCCATGGAAAACAGCGCGGATTCGCAGATCAGGCGTTGCGCCTGCGTGGCGCTGGCAGCGGTGGCCGACGGATCGCAGTCGATGTCGGTGGCATGCGCGGTGCTCAGGAACATGAGGCCTGCTGATGCCAGGGTGTGGAGGGCGATGCGGACAATGCGGGTCATGACGGGTTGTGGGGGGAGGGCTGACGCCAGACGCAAAGGCGCCGCGTCAGGCGAATAGTAGCGCGCCCCGGTAGCGGGCCGGCAGGTTCACTGCGTGCCGGCCCGCGTCGCATTGCTCAGCGGAACCTGCCTGGCTTGCTACATCCGGAACACCACCCCCAACCAGAAGCTCCGCGGCGCGCCCGGTGCCACGAACAGCGCGCTGGCGGCATCCCCCGGTGCCACATGCGGGCGCACCAGGCTGCCGCCGGGGAACACATCATTCGCGATCTGCCCATAGGTCTCGTAGCGCCGGTCAAAGACATTGGCCACGCGCGCATAGATCTCAAACTGCTTGTTCACCTTGTACGCCGCGCGCAGGTTGAGGGTGGCGTAGCCGGGCACATGCCAGTCGGCGGTCTTCGGCGGCGCGCCCGGTTGCGGGTCGCTGCGCAGGCCGTCTTCGTTGCCGCTGGAGACGGTGCTTGACACCGCCACCAGGTCGGCGCCAAGCGTCAGGCCGGCCAGTGCCTGCCAGTCGACGCCCAGCTTGAGCGTATGGCGGGGCAGGCCAGCCATGCGCATGCCGGGCCGGATGTCGATGGTGCGTTCGCCGGCGGCAAGCTGGCCGGCGGCCTGGTAGGTGGCCTGGAGATAGCTGTAGGCAAACCGCAGCGTGACGTCGCCCACGCGCTGGCGGGCGGTGAGGTCCAGACCCTGGTTGCGGGTGCGGTCGAAGTTGGCGAAATAGCCGAGCTGGGTGTTCGGCGCGCGCAGGAAGAGGATGTCGTCGTGATTGTCGACGCGGTAGAGCGACGCGGTGACTTCGGTGTCCTTGCCGCGGTGCCAGCGCACGCCTGCTTCATAGGAGTGTGAGACCACCTGCTTCAGGTAGGGGTCGGCCTGCAGGCCGGCCGGCAGGCGGCAGGGCCGCGTCGGGTCGGCGCAGCCAAGTTCGAGGACGGTCGGCACACGGTTGTTCTGGGCGTAGCCCCCGAACACGGTGACGCCGCCGCCCAGCTTCTGCGAGAGCCCCAGCGCCGGGTTAAGGCGGCGGTAGGTAAAGCTCTCGCGCGGCTGTTCGCTGCCGTCGCTGTTGCGCAGGGTGTTGCTTACCGCGACGTGGTTCCACCTGGCCGAGGCCGTCAGGAAGGTGCTGGGGGTCAGCGACCAGGTGTCGGACAGGTACAGGCCGAGCATGCGCGAGCTGCCGCCGACGCCGGAGAACAGGGCGTTGGGGGCGTCCGGGTCGGCCACGGCGCCGCGGTCGTCGGTGAAGGTGCCGGGCTGGGCGTACTGCGAGTAGGTCAGGCGGCTGCGGTCCAGGGTCAGGCCGGCGTTGAGCAGGTGGCGGTCGGTCTCCCTGGCCATGCTCAGCGCCATGCCGACGGTCTGCTGCCACATATGGGTGGTGTTGATCACGGCGGGATGCAGCGCGGCGCCTTCGGCCCGGGTCATGCCGCAGGCGTCGCCGCGCGGGCTGCCGTCGGGCGCAAAGCCGTCCTCGCAGTCTTCGGCATAGGCCTCGTAGCCGGGGTTGACATCGCCATTGGTGGTGTCGCGGCGGCTGGTGCGCACGTAGGCCAGCGCGGCGGCGCTGGTCTTGTCGTCGAACCAGTGGCGGCCGTTGACGGCGACCTGGGTCAACTGGTTGCGGGTCTGGTCGGGGTAGGTGTAGATCGCATGGCGGTTGGCCTGGTAGAGGTCGGGCACGGTGCCGTTGCCGCTGGCGTGGAAGCTCGGCACCAAACCATTGCCGGTCAGCGTGCTGCGGCCGTGCAGCACGGAGACGTCCCAGCTGTCAGTGTCGCCCGCATAGCCAGCCTTGGCGAAGACGTTGCCAAGCCGGCCGCTCGACTGGTCGCGCCAGCCGTGCTCCTGGAACAGGGTGCCGGCCGCGAATGCGTGCCAGCCGCTGTCGCTGCGCATGCCGCCGGACAGGTCGGCGCGCTTGCGGGCGCCGCTGCCGTAGGACAGGTCGGCCGTGAAGCCGGGCGAGTCCAGCCCGGAACGGGTGGTCATGGCCAGCGCGCCGCCCAGGGTATTGAGGCCGTAGGCCGGGTTGGCGCTGGACACCAGCGACACGCTCGCCAGCGCGGCTTCCGGGATCATGTCCCAGCTGACCACGTCGCCGAAGGGCTCGTTGACGCGGATGCCGTCCAGGTAGACCGACAGGCCCTGCGGCACGCCCGGAATGGATGAGGCACGGAAGCCGCGGTAGGTGATGTCGGTCTGGAACGGGCTGCCCTGGATGTCGTTGGCGTTGACGCCGGCCAGGTTGCGGGACAAGTACTCGGCCAGGTTGCCGGCGCGCGACCGGTCCAGGTCGTCGCCGCGCACGGTCTGCACGGTATAGGGCACCAGGTCGCTGTCCACGCCGATGCCTGGCAGCGGCGCGGCGGCCACCACCAGGACTTCCGGCAGCATGGCGCTGTCCTGGTTTGGGACAGGGGTGTCCTGCTGCGCAACAGCGGGCCGCTGGGCCATCATCAGGGCGACCGCCACGGCAATCGCGGTGGCGGCGCCGCGGCTGGCCCTGCCGCGGCATGCCACGGTGTCGCGTTGCGCCTGCCCTGGCGATGCGGGGCGCGGGTTGGCTGGCATGTTCCGTCTCCTCCGGATAAGCGGTGCGATACCTGCATTGGGTAGCGCTTGCCCGGAGCTGAGCAGGTTTCATACCTTGGGCCTCGCAACGGGGGATCGGGATGCCGCTACGGCGCGTTCGCATGCGCCGCGGCGTGGTGGGACTGCGCCTGTCACAAAACAGGACAGCTGCGGACACCAGCAGCGGGCCGGTGCTCCACCATGAGACAGTCGTGCACGGCGCACCGCACAAGGCACGGCCTGGCCGCAGCGTCCGGCAGTGCGTCCGGCGCGGCCAGGCAACGCCTGGCATGGACCGCGGCCCCATGCTGCGCTGCACATGGTATCGGCCTTGCTCTGTTCACCTGCATCAACACTCTGCCTCGTGCCCAGCCATGTTCCGCCGCCTTGGTCGCTGCCTTGCCTGCCTGCTGTTGCCGTGCCTCGGCCTGGTCCATGCGGGCGCCGCGCTGGCCGAGGGCGCGCAGGGGTATCCGTCGCGGCCGATCACGCTGGTGGTGCCATGGCCAGCGGGCGGCGCCACCGATATCTCCATGCGCATCCTGGCGGAGCTGGCCGGGCGTGAGCTGGGGCAGCCAATCGTGGTGGAGAACCGGCCGGGCGCCGGCGGCACGCTGGTGGGCGGCTTGCTTGCCGCGGCGCGGCCGGACGGCTACACCATCGGCCAGCTGCCGCTGACGGTGTATCGCTTCCCGCATCAGCAGAAGACCGCCTGGCAGCCGCTGCGCGACATCCAGCCGGTGCTGATGATCTCGGGCTATACCTTCGGCATCGTGGTGCCCGCAGACAGCCCGTTGCGCTCGCTGCGCGACCTGGTCGCCTGGGGCCGCGCGCATCCGGGCGAGCTGACCGTGGGTTCCACCGGCATCGGCACCACCGCCCATCTGGCGATGGAGGACGTGCTCGGGCGCAGCGGCGTGCGCTATATCCACGTGCCGTATCACGGCACCGCTGACCAGATGCTGGCGGTGGCCAACGGTCCGCTGATGGTGGGGGTCAATTCCACCGGCTTCGCGCCCTTCGTGGAGACCGGCAAGCTGCGCCTGCTGGCCGTGTTCAGCGCGCAGCGCTCACCGCGCTGGCCTGAGGTGCCGACGGTAAGCGAGCTGGGCTTTGCCGATGCGGTCCATAACTCGCCCTACGGCATCGGCGTGCCGCGCGGCACCGATCCGGCAATCGTCGGCCGCCTGCATGACGCGTTCCGCGCCGCGATGCAGCAGCCGCGCCACCTTGCGGAACTGGCCCGGTACGACCAGGAGCTGACTTACCTGAATACCGCGCAATACGATGCCTTCCTGCGCCATGCGTGGGAGACCGAGCGGACCTTTGCCGAGCGCGTGGGCACCGCGCGGCCCAGGGGGCAGCTGTGATGGCCATGCAAGCGCCGCTGGCGCTGTGCTGCGACGCCGTGCGCAAGGCGTTCGGCAGCCGCGTGGCCCTGGACGGGGTCTCGCTCAGCGTGCGGCGCGGCGAGTTCGTGGCACTGCTCGGGCCCAACGGGGCGGGCAAGACCACGCTGTTCCAGATCCTCAGCGGCCTCTTCGTGGCCGATGCGGGGCAGGTCACGGTCATGGGCAGCGACATGCGGCGCGATCCGGTGCGCGCGCTGGCACGGCTGGGCATCGTGTTCCAGCAGCCGGCCATCGACCTGGACCTGCCGGTGCTGGCCAACCTGCGCTTTCACGCGGACCTGCACGGGCTGCCGCGCGGCGTGGCGGCGCAGCGCATCGCCCGGCTGCTCGATGACTTCGGGCTGGCGGCGCGTGCGCGCGCACCGGTGCGCGAGCTTTCGGGCGGCAACCGGCGCAAGGTGGAACTGGCGCGCGCGCTGCTGCATGAACCGGCCATGCTGCTGCTGGACGAGCCGACGGTGGGGCTGGACCCGGCCTCGCGCGCGCAGCTGGTGGCCGATGCCCGAAGGCTGACGGCGCGGGCGCAGGCCGGCGTGCTGTGGGCCACCCACCTGGTGCAGGAGGTGGAGCACGCCGACCGCGTGATCGTGCTGGACCGCGGCACCGTGCGTTTCGACGGCACCCCGGCCGCACTGCGCGGCGCCGCGGCGTGCGACACCCTGGAGGGCGCCTTCCTGGCCATGACGCCGCCGGCCCCTGTCACTGACCCCGCTGCGAGGCGCGTACCCGCATGAACAAGATGCCATCCCCCGTCTGGTTTGCCGGCGCCTTGCTGCTGGTCACGACGCTGCTGGTTGCCGCCGGCCTGGCCGAAGGCGCGCAGGGTGGGGCCGCGCCCCCCGTCGGCCCGGGTACCAACCAGGTCTTTGTCTCGAGCGAGAAGGACGATGCCCTCGCCGTCTTCGATGCCCGCAGCCGACAGCTGGTCGCGGTATGGCGGCAGTGCAAGCGGCCGCGCCACCTGCAGCTGTCGCCCGACCGAACGCGCCTGTACGTGGCCTGCAGCGACGACAACCGCGTGGATGTGGTCGATGTGGCCAGCCGCAAGACCCTGGCATCGCTGCCGGTGGGGGACGATCCGGAGTTGTTCGATCTCAGCCAGGACGGCCGCACGCTCTATGTCTCGAATGAAGAGGACGGGCTGCTGTCGGCCTACGACACGGCGTCGGGCAAGCGCGTGTTCGCGGTCAGGGTGGGCGAGGAGCCGGAGGGCGTCAAGGTCAGCGCCGACGGCAGGCATGTGTACGTGACCTCGGAGGTGGCCAACCTGGTCCATGTCATCGACGTGGCCTCGCGCAAGGTGATCCGCAATATCCAGGTCGGCAACCGGCCGCGGCGGCTGCTGCTGGTGCGCGACGGCAAGGAGCTGTGGGTGTCCAACGAACTGTCGGCCAGCGTCAGCGTGATCCGTACCGATACCTTCGAGGTGGCCCAGACCATCGCCTTTGCGCCCCGGGGCTTTCGCGCCGAGGACGTGACCCCGGTGGGCATGGCGGCCAGCGGCGACGGCACGCGCGCCTATATCGGGCTGGGCCGCGCCAACCATGTCGCGGTGGTCGAGGTGGCGTCGCGCCGGGTGCAGGACTATGTGCTGGTCGGCCGCCGTGCATGGGGGCTGGCGCTGAGCCGCGACAACGCGCGGCTTTATGTCGCCAACGGCCTGTCCGACGATGTCAGCGTGGTGGACACCGCCAGCCGCAAGGCCGTGGCCACGCTCAAGGCGGGCCGCGTGCCGCATTCGGTGGCGATCGATGACTGAGCGCTCGCGTGCGTGGTGGCAGTGGTGGCGTGCCGGGTTGGGCGCCATGGCGCTGGCGTGGCTGCCTGCCGCGGTGCACGCTGCCGAGGTGCGCGTGGCGGTCGTGTCGCAGGCCGACGACGCGCGCTATGCGCCCCGGCGCCTGGCGCAGCGCTATCCCGGCCAGCCGCAGGGCCGTGCGCTCGACGGCGCCCAGGTGGCGGTCGCGGAAGCGCGCGTGGCGCTCGAGGCCGCGGGCCAGTCGCTCAGGCTGGAAGCACAGGAAGCCCGCACTGAAGCCGAGGTGGCCCCGCTGGTCGCGGCGCTGGCGCGGCAGGGCACGCGCTATATCCTACTGGACCTGCCGTCGGCGTCGGTGAGGGCGGCCACGGGTGCGGTCAAGCCGGGCGAGGCCTTGTTGTTCAACGTGTCGGCCGATGACGACGAGTTGCGCGGCGCCGGCTGCGCGCCGGTGCTGCTGCACACGCTGCCCAGCCTGCGCATGCGCGCGGATGCGCTGATGCAGTACCTGGTGCTGCGCAAATGGCGCCGCGCCCTGCTGCTGAGCGGCCCGTCCGCGGGCGATGTGGCGCAGCGCGACGCGCTGGTGACGTCGGCGCGGCGCTTTGGCATTGCCTGGTCGGCGCAGCGCGCCTTCAGGCTGTCCAACGACCCGCGTGAGCGCGACCAGGCCAACCTCAGCCTGCTGACCGGCGGCGTGGACTATGACGTGGTGGTGGTGGCCGATGCCGACGGCGAGTTCGCCCGCGGCGTGCCCTACGCCACGCTGCTGCCGCGCCCGGTGGTGGGCGCCAGCGGGCTGGGCGCGCAGGCGTGGCACTGGGCCTGGGAGCGCAATGGCGGGCCGCAGCTCAACCGGCGCTTCATGCGAGCGGCGGGCCGTCCGATGACCGGCTACGACTGGGCTGCCTGGGTGGCGGTCAAGGCCATCGCCGAGAGCGTGGCGCGCCTGCCCAGGGCCGGGTTTGCCGGACAGGCGCAAGCGCTTGCCGCCGGGCAGGTGGTGGTGGACGGCTTCAAGGGGCCGCCGCTGTCGTTCCGCCGCTGGGACCGCCAGCTGCGCCAGCCGGTGTTGCTGGCCCACCCTGACGGCGTGGTCGGCATGGCCCCGGTAGAAGGCGTGCTGCATCCGAAGAACAACCTCGACACCCTGGGCGCCGATGAAGCCGACACGGCGTGCCGGGCCCCATCCGCGTAGCGCACCCATGGCCTCCATCCTGATCCATCGCTGGCGCGCGCTGCGCGCAGTTTGCGGGCGCGAGCTGCGCAAGTACTTGCGCCAGCCCGGGCGCCTGCTGTCGTCGCTGGTGCGCCCGCTGCTGTGGCTGCTGGTGTTTGCCGCGGGCTTCCAGAACGCGCTGGGCGTCGCCATTGCGCCGCCCTATGACACCTATATCGAATACAAGGTCTATGTGGCGCCCGGACTGCTGGGCATGATCGCGCTGTTCAACGGCATGCAGTCGTCGCTGGCCATGGTGTACGACCGCGAGATGGGCGTGATGCGGCTGCTGCTGACCGCGCCGCTGCCGCGGGGCTGGCTGCTGGCTTGCAAGCTGGCAGCGGGCACGGTGCTGTCGCTGCTGCAGATGGCCGCGTTCCTGCTGGTGGCGATGGCCTTCGGCATCCGCTTCGAGTCCCTGCACCTGCTGGCGGCGACGGGCGCCATGGCGCTGGCCGCGCTGATGCTGGGCGCGCTGGGCCTGCTGCTGTCGGTCCATGTGCGCCAGCTCGAGAACTTTGCCGGCACCATGAACTTCGTGATCTTCCCGATGTTCTTCATCAGCTCGGCGCTGTATCCGCTGTGGAAGCTGCAGGAGTCGGGCGCGGAGGTGGTGTACCAGCTGGCCCGCATCAATCCCTTCACCCACGCGGTCGAGGCGATCCGCTTTGCGCTGTATGGGCAGGTGGCGCCGCTGAGCCTGGCGGTGGTGGCGGGCAGCGCGGTGGTGTTTTTCGCGCTGGCGCTGCAGGGCTACGATCCGCAGCGCGGCATGGCGCGCCGGGGGCAGCAGGCATGAGGCGCCGGACGCGGGGCATGGTCCTGCTGATGGCGGCCGCACTGGGCATGGCCAGCCCGGCGGTACCGGCTGCCGGGGCAGCGGGCGCCGTCATCGCGCACAGCGATCCGCTGCAGTCGCCGCAATGGGCCTGGATCCACAAGGAGCTGCTGCAGATGGGGCCGGTGGTGTTCGACAGCCGCGTCAGCGTGACCGGGCCGGCGTTTGCGGAAGACCCCATGCGCGTGCCGATCGCCTTCGATGCCTCGGCGCTGGGCGAAGTGGATCGCATCGTGGTAGCGGTGGACCGCAACCCGATCCGCGAGGTGCTGGCGTTCGAACCGCTGCGGGTGCGTCCTTCGCTGTCGTTCCGCTTCAAGCTGGAACAGGCATCGCCAGTGCGGGTGGCGGCGCGCACGCGCGATGGCACCTGGCATGTCGGCAGCGTGCTGGTCGATGCCGGCGGCGGGGGCTGCACGGTGCCCGGCGCCACGCGCCGCGACGGCAGCTGGAGCCGCACGCTCAACCGCGTGGACGCGCGCGTGTTCCCGGGCTTCGGCGGAGCCGCGGCACGCTTGCGGCTGCGCGTGATGCATCCGATGGATACCGGCCTGGCGGCGGGCATCCCGGCGTTTCATATCGAGACCCTGGTCCTGGCCGACGCGGCCCGGCAGCCGCTGCTGCGCCTGACGCTGCATGAGCCGGTTGCCGAGAACCCGATCTTCTCCTTCGACCTGCGCGATGCCGTGCCGCCGGGCATGACGGTGGCCGGCCACGACAACAACGGCAACCACATCGCGGCGCGGGTGTCTCCATGAAGCGACGATTGCTACTGTGGTTGCTGCTATGCCTGACGGGCCAGCCCGTGCCGCCGGCACTCGCCCAGCAGGCCGCCCTGCAGCCTCCTGACTACCGCCTGGCCCCGCGCGAGATCGCCGCGGGCGTGTGGCTGCTGGAAGGCGCCAATGCCGACTTCGCGCCCGGCAATGGCTGCAACATCATCAATACGGCGTTTATCGACACCGGCGACGGCGTGGTGGTCATCAACACCGGCCCGTCGCGGCTGTATGGCGAGCAGCAGCGCAGGGCGATTGCATCGGTCACGGCCGCCCCGGTGCGGCTGGTGCTGAACCTCAACCTGCATCCCGACTATTTCTTCGGCAACCAGGCCTATGCCGATGTGGGCGGCAGCGCCCTGGCCGGCACCATCGACGGGGCGCGGCGCGAGGGCGCCGCTTATGCCGACAACCTCTACCGCCTGTGCGGCGACTGGATGCGCGGCACCGAGCCCGAGCCGCCTGCCCACGCGCTGGCGCCGGGCCGCCGCACGATCGGGCGCCATACGCTGGAGCTGGTGCGCCTGGACGGCCATACCAGCGACGACCTGGTGGTGCTGGACCGCAGCGCGGGCGTGGTCTTTGCCGGCGGGCTGGTGTTCCGGCAACGCATTCCGACCACGCCGCACGCGGATATCGGCCGCTGGCTGGCCAGCCTGGACCGGCTGCAGGCGCTGCTGGCCGAAAGCGGGGCGCGCGTGCTGGTCCCCAGCCACGGGCCAGTGCCTGCGGCCGCCGGCGGCGCGGAGGCCATCGCGCAGACGCGCGGCTACCTGCAATGGCTGGATACGCGTCTGCGCGAGGCCGCGGCGCAGGGGCGGGACCTGGCCGAGGTCATGGCGATGCCGGTGCCGCAGCCCTACGCGCACTGGGCCGCGATGCCCGCGGAGTACCTGCGCAACGTCGGCCATCTCTACCCGGCGCGTGAGGAAGCCGCGCTTGGCCACTGACGCCGGCCAGCCGTGGCGGGCTGTTCAAATCTGGAGCAGCTGCAACGCAGTGTTGCGCGCTGGCACGGCTGTCATCACGCAACGGGGCCGCAACCGGCGTGTTGGTGCGGGGATGCGACTGGCATGGGAATTGCCAAAGGCATGTCTGGTGTGTGGCGCAGTGGCGCACCAGGGAAACCCAAAACAAGAGAGGAGATGACAATGAGGACGTTACGAGCAGTGATGGCGGTTGCGGCTGCCGCGGCCAGTCTGGCCGCGCAGGCGGCAGTGACCGATGCCATGATCGAGAACGACGCAAAGAGCCCCGGCGATGTGTTGTCGTGGGGCATGGGCCCGCAAGGCCAGCGCTATTCCACGCTGTCGCGCATCAATACGAAGAACGTCGGGCAGCTGGTGCCGGCGTGGTCGTTCTCGTTTGGCGGCGAGAAGCAGCGCGGGCAGGAATCGCAGCCGGTGATCCATGACGGCAAGATGTTCGTGACGGCCTCGTATTCGCGCATCTATGCGCTGGACCTGAAGACCGGGCGCAAGCTCTGGAAGTATGAGCACCGGCTGCCCGAAGGCATCATGCCGTGCTGCGACGTGGTGAACCGCGGTGCGGCACTCTATGACAACCTGGTGATCTTCGGCACGCTCGATGCGCAGCTGGTGGCGCTGGACCAGAAGACCGGCAAGGTGGTGTGGAAGGAGAAGCTGGAGGACTACGCCGCCGGCTATTCGTACACGGCGGCGCCCATGATCGTCAAGGGCATGGTGCTGACCGGCATCTCGGGCGGCGAGTTCGGCGTGGTGGGCCGGGTCGAGGCGCGCGATGCCAAAACCGGGCAGCTGGTGTGGTCGCGGCCGGTGGTGGAAGGCCATATGGGCTACAAGTACGACAAGGACGGCAACAAGACCGAGAACGGCGTGACCGGCACCGCCAACGCGAGCTGGCCGGGCGAGACCTGGAAGACCGGCGGCGCCGCCACCTGGCTGGGCGGCACCTACGATCCGGCCACCGGGCTGGTGTACTTCGGCACCGGCAATCCGGGCCCGTGGAACAGCCATATCCGCAAGGGCGACAACCTCTACTCGGCCTCGACGGTGGCGCTGGATCCCGCCACCGGCAAGATCGCCTGGCACTACCAGAACACCCCGAACGACGGCTGGGATTTCGATGGCGTCAATGAGTTTGTGACCTTCGACCTGGACGGCAAGCGCATGGGCGGCAAGGCCGACCGCAATGGCTTCTTCTACGTCAACGACGCGGCCAGCGGCAAGCTGGTCAACGCCTTCCCCTTCGTCAAGAAGATCACCTGGGCCACCGGCATCGACCTGAAGAGCGGCCGCCCCAACTACATCGCCGAAGGTCGCCCCGGCGACCCCGCCGCCGGCAGCGACGAGAAAAAGGGCAAGTCCGTGTTTGCCGCGCCGGGCTTCCTTGGCGGCAAGAACCAGCAGCCGATGGCCTACAGCCCGCAGACCGGCCTGTTCTACGTGCCCGCCAACGAGTGGGGCATGGATATCTGGAACGAGCCCATCAGCTACAAGAAGGGCGCCGCCTTCCTGGGCGCGGGCTTCACCATCCGTCCGCTGAACGAGGACTACATCGGCACGCTGCGGGCCATCAACCCCAAGAGCGGCAAGATCATGTGGGAGGTCAAGAACAGCGCGCCGCTATGGGGCGGGGTGATGACCACCGCCGGCGGGCTGGTGTTCTGGGGCACGCCGGAAGGCTACCTGAAGGCGGCCGACGCCAGGACCGGGAAGGAGCTGTGGCAGTTCCAGACCGGCAGCGGCGTGGTGGCGCCCCCGGTCACCTGGGAAGAGAACGGCGAGCAGTACGTGGCCGTGGTGTCCGGCTGGGGCGGCGCGGTGCCGCTGTGGGGCGGCGAGGTGGCCAAGCGCGTGAACTTCCTGGAGCAGGGCGGCTCAGTGTGGGTGTTCAAGCTGCACAAGAGCTGAGCCGGCGGGAAATGACAATGTCCGGCGCACGCCCGGATCGCATCATGGGTGCGCGGCGTGCGCCGGGCGCGGTTGCAACAGGATGAAACGGAAAACAGGTATGAAGAAGGAATGGATGGCGCTGGTGGCGGCTTCGGTGCTGCTGCCGGGCGCGGCATTGGCCGGCACGGCCGCCGACATGCATGCCCTGGCCGACAAGAGCGGCTGCTTTTCCTGCCATGGCATGCAGTCAAAGCTGGTGGGGCCGGGGTTTGCCGAGGTGGCCACCAGGTACAAGGGCGACAGCCAGGCGGCGGAGCGGCTGGCAAAGAAGATCCGCGAAGGCGGCAAGGGCGCGTGGGGGCGGATTCCGATGCCGCCGCATGGCAGCCTTGGTGAGGACGATGCGAAGAAGCTGGCGGAGTGGGTGTTGAGTGCCAGCTGAGGCCGGCGACTGTCTTGACGATGCCGTCATGCCGGCAAGGAACCCCGGCTGGCGCCTGCCTTGCCGGGGTCTTTCCTTTCTTACCGCTGGCCGCTGCTCAGCCGCAGCGAGTTGCCATCGCTGCGAAATACCATCGCTTGCTCGCGCGCCTGCGCCACGGCCAGCCGGCCCTGCAGCACGATCTCGCTCACCTTGTCGTGCGCGCCGGAGCGCTCGCAAACCGGGTCCGTGGCGGTGGCGTCGCCGGTGACCAGGAACGCCTGGCAGCGGCAGCCGCCGTAGTCCTGCTCGCGCTGGTCGCAGGAACGGCAGGGTTCCTGCATCCACTGCGTGCCGCGGAAACGGCGGAAGGCATCGCTTTCGGTCCAGATCTCACGCAGCCCCTGCGTGGTGACGTTGGGCAGCGCCATGCCGGGCAGCATGCGCGCCGCGTGGCAGGGCAGCGCAGTGCCGTCCGGCGCCACGCCAAGGAAGGTGGTGCCCCAGCCGTTCATGCACTTCTTGGGCTGCGCCTCGAAGTAGTCAGGCACGACGAACAGGATCTGGCATTGCCTGCCGATGCGCGCGCGGTACTGCTGGACCACGGCCTCGGCCTCGCGCAGCTGCTCATGGGTGGGCAGCAACGCCAGCCGGTTCTCCCAGGCCCAGCCGTAGTACTGCGTGTTGGCCAGTTCCAGGTATTCGGCGCCCATCTGCAGGGCCATTTCGATGATGGTGCCGACATGCGGCAGGTTATGCCGGTGCAGCACGCAGTTCATCACCATCGGGTAGCCGTGCGCCTTGATCATGCGCGCCACGCGCTGCTTCAGGTCGAAGGTGCGGGTGCTGGACAGGAAGTCGTTGAGCTCGCGGGTGGAGTCCTGGAACGACAGCTGGATATGGTCCAGCCCGGCGTCGCGCAGGGTGGCAAGGCGGGCGTCGGTCAGGCCCACGCCCGAGGTGATGAGGTTGGTGTAGAAGCCCAGGCCATGCGCATGCCGGACCAGTATCTCCAGGTCCTTGCGCAGCAGCGGCTCGCCGCCGGACAGCCCGAGCTGCACCGCGCCCAGCGCCCGCGCCTGGCTGAACACGTCGCACCATTGCGCGGTGCTCAGCTCGGCCGTATGCCGGGCATAGTCCACCGGGTTGGAGCAGAAGGCGCAATGCAGCGGGCAGCGGTAGGTCAGCTCGGCCAGCAGCCATAGCGGCGGGCCGGGCGGGACCTCAGACCAGCCAACCGCGTTCGATGGCATGTTTGACAAAGGCATGTACCTCCGGGGCGATGCCCTGCACGCCAAATGCGGCCTGCAGGTCGTCGATCAGCATGTCCAGCGTGTGGCTGCCGTCGCAGCGCTGCAGGATCGCGGCGGCGCTGTCGTTGAGGGTGACCAGGCCTTCCGGGTACAGCAGCACCCAGCTTTGCTGGGACGCTTCCCATTGCAGGCGAAAGGTCCGGTGCAGGGTCGGTGTGGCGAGGTCTTGCGTGCTGGCTGTCATGGGTTGGCTTGCTGGATGGCGTCGAGCATCGACCAGAGCACGTCGAGCTTGAACTGCAGGATGTCGAGGGCGCGCTGCTGTTGCGCCGCGGTGCGGAAGTGGCCCAGCGTCACGCGCAGGCCATGGTCCACGTCGCGCTGCGCGAGCGGAATGCGGGAGCGGAAGTAGTCCAGCCCGGCGGCCTCGATCCACGGGTAATGCGTGGGCCAGCCGGCCAGGCGTTCCTTGTGGATTGCGGGCGCGAACATCTCCGTCAGCGACGAGCACACGGCTTCCTGCCACGGCGCGCGGCGCGCAAAGTTGACGTAGGCATCGACGGCAAAGCGCACCCCGGGCAGCACGTGCCAGTGGCTCAGCAGCGCTTCGCGCTCCAGGCCCACCGCCTGGCCCAGGCGCAGCCAGGCCTCGATGCCGCCGGCTTGGGTGTCGGTGCCGTCGTGGTCAAGGATGCGCACCACCCACTCGCGGCGGGTGTCGCGCTCGGGGCAGTTGGACAGGATGGCGGCGTCCTTCAGCGGGATGTTGTCCTGGTAGTAGAAGCGGTTGGCCACCCATGCGCGGATCTGCGCGGGCGAACACTGGCCCGCCGCCATGCGCTGGTTGAAGGGATGGTGGATGTGGTAGCCGCTTTCCCGGGCGCGCAGGCGGGCCTCGAACTCGGCCTCGGTCCAGGGGATTGGGGAGAGGGGGAGGGGGAGGGGGAGGATGGCTGATGTCATAGGGCGATTTCCATGCCGTCGTACGCCACCTCGATGCCGTGCCGCGCCAGCTCGGCGCGCTCTGGCGAGTCTTCCACCAGCACCGGGTTGGTATTGTTGATATGGATAAGGATCTTGCGGCTGGCGGGCAGCCGCTCCAGGACTTCGATCATGCCGCCGGGTCCGGACAGGGCCAGGTGGCCCATGTCGGCGGCGGTCTTGCCGGAGAAGCCCGGCGCCTGCATCTCGTCGTCGCGCCAGAAGGTGCCGTCGACCAGCACGATGTCGGCGCTGTGCAGCTCCGCAAGGACGTGGTCGTCGATGCGGCCCAGGCCGGGCGCGTAGAAGGCGCGGCGGCCGCTGCGGCGGTCTTCGATGCGCAGGCCGATGTTGTCGCCCGCGCGCGGCGCGTGGCGGTTGGGCGAGTAGGGCGGGGCCTTGCTCTCCAGCGGTATCGCCGTCAGTGTCACGCCGTCCAGCGGCGGGACTGAAAACGCGGTGCCGTCGCAGGGCAGGGCGTGCGTCTGCAGTCCGCAGTAGTGCGACAGGATGCGCGTCAGCGGGAAGGCGGCGCCCAGGTCGTCGAGGACGGCGGCGGTGGCATAGACCGGCAGCGCCTGGCGGTGTTCGCGCAGCATCAGCAGGCCGGTGACGTGGTCGATCTGCGCATCCATCAGCACGACCGCGGCGATGGCGGTGTCGCGCGGCGCGCGCGCGGGCTGCAGCGCGGGCGCCTGGCGCAGCTGCTGCAGGATATCGGGCGAGGCATTGACCAGGATGGCATCAGGCCCGTCGCCCGTCAGCGCGATCGAGGATTGCGTGCGTGGCGTGGCGCGCACCGTGCCGCGGCGCACGCCGTCGCAGTTGTGGCAGTTGCAGTTCCACTGCGGAAAGCCGCCGCCGGCGGCCGACCCCAGTACGCGGATGCTTGTCATGGCGCGAGCGCTTGGTGTTGGGTCATGGCTTCACGGAGCAGGCGCCAGCCCTGGCGCCTGCCTGCGTTGGTTGTGCTTGCGGTCCGCGGCTTGCCTGTCGGCGCACCGCCGGTCGCAGGCACCGCGGCACGTTCAGCGGTTGGCGATGTACATCGTGATTTCAAAGCCAAGCCGCAGCTCGGTGTAGGCGGGGGTGGTCCAGCGCATGTCTCTCTCCTTGGGTGGCATGGTTAGTGAATATCGTTTTGCAGCGGCGCCTGGCTGCCGCCCGACTGCCGCATCCCCTCAAGGCAACATCCATGCCCGACGCATCCACGATATCCGCCGGCTTTTCCGGCACGGCCACCACCTTCCACCTGCGTACGCCCGACGCCCAGCGCGTGCATGTGCGGCTGGCCGGCGCCGCGGACGGCGAGCCGTGGCTGGTGCTGCATGGCGGGCCGGGCAGCGGCTGCTCTGCCGCCATGGCGCAATGGTTCGACCCGCGGCGGCACCGCGTGGTGATGCCGGACCAGCGCGGCGCCGGCCGCTCCAGGCCGGCTGGCTGCCTGCGCCGCAATACCGTGGGCGCGCTGCTGGCCGACCTGGAGCAGCTGCGCCGCGCGCTGGGCATCGAGCGCTGGGGCGTGGTGGGCGGATCATGGGGTGCGGCACTTGCCCTGGCGTACGCGGCGCAATGCCCGCACGCCGTGGCGGCGCTGGTCCTGCGCGGCACCTTCCTGACTGGCCGCGACGATGTGCTCGCGCTGTTTTCACCGCGCCATGGGGGCCGCCGCATGCTGCAGTTGCGTCAAGGCATGGGGCGAGCGCTTGCCCGATGCGCGCGCGCGGCTGCTCACTGTGTCACGGCTGTTGCAAAGTGGTACGCCTGTTCAAAAACAGGACACTGCTGCGGCGTGGCAGGCGAGCGAACAGGCGTTGCTGGGTCTTTCCCCTGCGTCGCCTTCGCGCCGGCAGCCGCGGCGTGAGCGCATGGCCGCGGTGAACAAATACCGCATCCAGGCGCACTACCTGCGCAACCGGGCCGGACTGGGCAAGCCGGCCCTGCTCAGGGCGGCGCGGGTCATCGGCGCGCATGGCCTGCCGGTGACGCTGCTGCATGGCCGCGCCGACAAGGTCTGCTGTCCCGCCAACGCGCTGCGCCTGCAGGCCGCCATGCCGGGCGCAAGGCTGGCCTGGGTGGACGGCGGACACCTGGCGGCCGGGGTCATGCGCGACGCGCTGGTGGCCGCGATCCGCGCCGCGGGCTGGCAGCGGTGATGCCCACGACGCGGCGCGGCTTTCTTGGCGCCACGCTTGCGCTGGCCATGAACGGCTGGCACCCGGCGGCCGCTGCCGGCACGCGGGTCACGCTGGAGCGGCTGCAGCCAGGCGTGTACGTGGCCCGCGCCGGCAATGCCGAAGTGGCGCGCGCCAACGCCGCCGAAGTGGTACCGACCCTGGTCCATCTGAGCGGTGCGGGCGTGCTGGTGGTGGACCCCGGGCCGCAGGCGGCGTGGGGCGGTGCGCTGCTCGGCGCCATCCGGGCACTGACGCCGCAGCCCGTGCGTTGGGTGGTCAACACGCACGCCCACCCGGAGAACGTGCTGGCCAATGCCGCGTTCGCACGGCTGCGGCCCCGGCCCGTGTTCCTGGCCTCCGCCGCCACGGCTGCGCTGATGCGGCAACGCTGCGCGGCCTGCCTGGCCCGCATGGCGACGCTGCTCGGCAACGGTGCCATGCGCGGCGCCGCGATCGTGTTGCCGGAGCCCGCGCTACAGCCCGATGGCTGGCTGCACACCGGCGCTACCGCCTGGCAGGTGCAGGTTTACGCGAACGCGCACAGTGCCTCGGATACGGTGCTGTACGCGCCGCAACTGCAACTGCTGTGTGCGGGCGGCCTGGCTTACCGCGAGCGCGTGCCGGAGATGCAGGAGGCCTCCCTGCAGGGGTGGCGCCGTGCGCTGCGGCGGCTGCAGGAGCTGCCGGCGCGCACGGTGGTGGGCACCGCGCCGGGCACGCCGGCCCAGACGCTGGCGCCGACGCTGGCTTACCTGGATGCGCTGGCGGATGGAATCGGCGCCGCGCTGGCCGCGGGCAGCGATGCCTCGCGCGCCAGCGACGCCGTGGCGGCGGCGCCGTTCCGGCATTGGCGCCATTTCCAGTCGCGCCACCCGCTGAACGTGCAGCGCGCCTGGCGCGAGCTGGAAGACCTGTGGATGCAGGGCGAGGCGCTGGCCTGAGCGCGCGGCCGCCCTGGTGCGTGGCCGGGATCAGCCGGCCTGGTTGGGCAGCCCGCGCGCCTCTTCCATTTTCCGGTAGACCGTATTGCGCGAGATCCCCAGCGCCTTGGCCGCCGCAGAGATATTCCCGTTGTGCGCCTTGACCGTGGCGACAATGGCCATGGCCTCGACATCGGCCAGCCGCGTGGGCTGCGCGCCCGGCAGCATATGGCCCGCGGGCACCGCCGCACCCCCCTGGCGCTCGCGCAGGTCATCGAGGAAGTCGTCGGGCAGGTGGTCCTCGGTGATCTCGGCTTCGCCTTCGGCCATCAGCCGCGCGGTGCGCAGCAGGTTGCACAGCTGGCGGATATTGCCCGGCCAGTGGTAGCGGCGGAACATCTCCATCACCGACTCGCGGATGCGGGGCGGCTCGCCGGGTTGCACGCCCGCGTGGTCCTGGCGCAGCAGCCTGGCGGCCACCGCGTCGAGGTCGCCGCGCTCGCGCAGGGCCGGCAGCCGCACCACCAGCCCGTTGAGGCGGTAGTAGAGGTCTTCGCGGAACTGGCCGTTGGCGACCAGATCACGCAGGTTGCGGTTGGTGGCGCACACCACCGAGACGTCGACATGGATGACCTTGCTGCTGCCCAGCGGCGACACCGCGCGTTCCTGCAGCGCGCGCAGCAGCCGCCCTTGCAGATGCAGCGGCATGTCCCCGATCTCGTCCAGGAACAGGGTGCCGCCGTTGGCCAGCAGCATCTTGCCGATGCCGCCCTTCTTGCGGGCGCCGGTGAAGGCGCCTTCTTCATAGCCGAACAGCTCGGACTCGATCAGGTTTTCCGGGATGGAGGCGCAGTTCACGGCAATGAACGGCCCGGCATGGCGCGGGCTGTCGGCGTGGATGGCGCGCGCCATCAGTTCCTTGCCGGTGCCGGTCTCGCCCAGCACCATCACCGGAATATCCTTGCCGATGACCTTGCGCAGCTTGCCGATGACCGCGCGGATCTGCGCGTCGCCCGTGTCCAGGTCGTCCAGCCCGGGCGAGCGGGCCGGGCCTGCGGCCAGGCTGCGCGGTGCGGCGGCGGTGCCGGGCGGGGCTGCGTGGCCGGCATCGGTGTTGCCTGGCAGCGATGCGGCGGGTGGCTTCCATTCGACCCGGGCGCTGACCTTGACGCCGCTGGGCAGCTGCAGCTGGACGATGCCCGCATGGGCCGCGCGCACCGCGTCGAACAGCTGCGACATCGACAGCCCGAACAGCGAGGAAAAGGTGTGCGCATGCAGGGCGCCATTGGACAGGCCAAGCTGGAACTGCCCGCTGCGGTTGGCTGACAGGAAGCGCCCGCCGGGCGTGAAGGAGACGATGCCCTCCACCAGCGTGCCCAGGAACTCCGCGCGCGAATGGAAGCGGATGCACACCATGTCGCGGAAGGCGTTGCCGAACAGCTGGTTCTCGATCATCTGCGCCGACATCCGCACCAGCGCCATGGTGTGCTTGTGGAAACCGCGCTGGTCGCCGGTCACATCCAGCGCGCCCACGGTCTTGCCGTAAGGGTCGAGGATGGTCATGCACGAGCAGGTCAGGAACTGGTTGGCCTCCAGGAAGTGGTCGGCGCCGTGTACCAGCGTGGCCCGGTTCTCGGCCAGGGCCGTGCCGATGGCGTTGGTGCCGCGGCGCGCTTCCGACCACTCCGCGCCCGGGCGCAGCGCGACCTGGTTGGCCCGGGCCAGAAAGTCGTCATCGCCCATCGAGTGCAGGATCAGGCCATCGGCGTCGGTCAGGATGACCATGCTCTGCGTATTCACGATCTGGTCGTAGAGCGTTTCCATCACCGGCAGCGCATAGGCGAACAGCGACTGGCTACGCTCGATCCGCGTTTTCAGCTCGCTCTGCAGCACCGGGCAGAAGTCGGGCGATTCATAGGGACGCAGGCCATAGGACTCGGAACGCTGGTGGGACTGGGCAATCAGTTCGGCCCGCTCGGGCTGCCCCGTGTCACCCGGGGCGCCCGCCGCGGGGCGGGCCGGTTCCGGCTGGAAGGTCATTTCTCTGTCTCCTGTGGAAAGTCCGCCCGCGATCTTGGCGCGGGTCGCTGTCGGCGCCTTCGCCGGGCGCGTGGTCGACAGTGTTGCGTCATGAAGCAAAACACTTGCCAGGGTGTGGCAATCCGGGACACCCGTGCCGCGATGCTGCGTTGCACAGAACGATGGCGGCGCGGCGAAGCCTGCCTTCAGGCGCCTCCAGGCCCGGTCCGGCTGGCTGGTATGGCTCTTGCGGAAATGGGGCAAACCACCAAGACCCATCCACTGTAGGAGACATCCATGAAATCGCAGCGCCGCCTGCTTGCCTTGCTCGCGCTTTGCGCGTCCCTGACCGCCGTCCCGGCCGGCTCTGTGCTGGCCCATGGCGACGTCACGCCCCAAGCCGTCGATACCAAAGCCTTACCACAACTGGGCGACGAATGGCGCCCGGACAATCCCTACCGCAGCGGCGATGCGCACAAGGAGGCGCTGCGAATCGGCACTTCGGCTTACAACCAGAACTGCGCGCGCTGCCATGGCCTGGAAGCGGTGTCAGGGGGCATCGCGCCGGACCTGCGCAAGCTTGACGGCGACTGCGTCTCATTGGCGGATGCAAAGAAGAAGCAGGCGTGCATGAGCGAGATCTCGCAGTTCTACACCACCACCGTGCGCAAGGGCCGCACGCGCGACGGCCGCGTGTACATGCCGCCGTTCGACGGCGTGCTGAGCCAGGAGGCGGTGTGGGCCATCAAGACCTACCTGGAGTCGCGCCGCGAGTGAGGGGCGGCTGCGCCGGCTTTCCGTCCCCGTTGTCCAGCCCCGGCCCGCAGTGCCGGGTCAACGCATCTTCCAGGAGCCAATCCCATGCCTGCCAGCCCTGTTCGTGGCCATAGGCTTTCCGTGTCCCCCATGCCGGCGGCGCCGGCCGGCGCCGTGCGCTGGCTGTGCGGCGCCGTGCTGGCTGCCGCCGCGCTCTTCTGCGCGCAACCGGCCCAGGCCGACCTGGCCAGGATCCGCCAGACCGGCACCCTCAAGGTGGCGGTCTACAAAGGCTTGCCGCCGTTCTCCGCGATCGCGGGCAGCCAGGTTGCGGGCATCGACGTGGCCCTGGCCAGGGCACTGGGCAAGGAGCTGGGCCTGTCGGTGGCACTGATGCCGTTCGATGGCGATGAAAGCATGGCTGACGACTTGCGTGCCATGGTCTGGCGCGGCCATTACCTTGGCTACGGACCAGCCGACGTGATGCTGCACGTGCCGGTCGACCGCGCCTTCATGCGCGAGAACGACAAGGCGCTGATCTTCGCGCCGTATTACCGCGAGACCTTCGTGCTGGTGCAGGACCGCGAGCGCGTGCCGGTGGTGCGCGGACTCGAAGACCTGGCCGGGCAGCCGACCGGCGCCGCAGCCGGGTCGGCCGGGGCCAATGCGCTGCTGTCCGGCGCGGGCGGCGCCTTGCGCGACAAGGTCAGGATCTACCCTGAAGCCGACGCGGCATTGCGCGCGCTGTTTTCCGGCGAGATCGCGGCGGCGATGGTGACGCGCGCGCAATACGAGAGCGCGCTCAAGGCCGCGGGGCAATCCGGGGCGCGCTTTGCCGCGGCGGAACCCAGCGCGCCGCTGCTGCCGCAGCGCGGGTGGGCCGTCGGCATGGCGGTCAAGGCAGACGAGCGGGAACTGGCCGATGCGCTGGAAAAGGCGTTGAGCGCGCTGCGCAGCAATGGCGAGCTGGCGCGCATCTTTGCCGGCTATGGGGTGTCGATGCAGGCGCCGTGAGGGTGGCTGGCGGGCGCCTCACCTGGCCGGCCTGCCGGCCCGTGCAAGCGGCAGCGTCTGCAGGCGCTCGGCAACGACATTGCGGATCGCCTGCGGCGCGTCCAGGTCGTCCAGCATGCGCGGCCAGTTGGCATGCGCCAGCGCGACGGCTTCCCTGACGGCGGCGGTCGCAATGCGCCGCGGGACGCCGGCCTGTTCCGCGATGGTCTCATACGTTGCCAGGGTTTCTTCGCGCTGCCGCTTGTCGATGGCAACGTTCTGGCCATAGGTCGCAAAGCCGGGGAGGGCCGCCACGCAGACGATGTCGTACGCCGGTGACAGTTCTGGCAAGACCCCGTTGTGATAGATCACCGAGAAGTTCTTCAGGTGCGCATCGCTGTTGCCGATCAGCGTGTTGACCGCCTGGCGCAGGAAGAACTGCCGGGCATGCTCGACCCCGCTCGGACTCAGGCGATACAGGGTGGCAACGAGCTGAATGTAGCTCTCGATGCCGGCGTACTTCTTCGCTGGCATCCTGCCCAGCATCTGGCAGCCGTCTTCGGCGTGCACACGCCCGGCCGGGGCGCGGTCAAACCTGTCCACCGCAAGGTAGTGCAGGTTCTCGCCCAACGATTCAACCAGTCCCTCGACCTCGATGGTCGAGACTGGCAGCACTCTCGTCGGCGCAACATGGACGCCGGCGGCGGCCGCGAGCTGCATGGAGATCGATTCGTTGAATACCTGCGAATCATCGTTCCTGGCAGGAAGCTTTGCGATGATGTCGGACAGCCTGCCCTTGGCTGGCAGGGTGTAGCGCTTGTCCTGCAGCACCGTCGACAGGGCCAGCTTGTTCTGCACGCCGGACACCGAGGCCGCGCCCTGCGTGGCGCCCTCCACCACGGCAATTTCCAGGTTGTCCGCGCCGCCGGTCACGCCATACGTCCGCGCATACTCCGGCAAGGCGCCGATGTCCGCCGGCACGATGACGACGGCCCCGGGGAGATCATTGCCGGCCGATGCCAGGATGCCGAAATCGTCCTTGTCATCGGGATTGCTCCGCGTTGCCTCGAGCCGCTTGCGCAGTTCGCCTTCGGGCAGCAGGCCGGCAAAGTAGGGCGGCAGTTCATGGCCCGTGCTGTAGACGGCAGGATGAAAGGGGTTGTCCAGCACCTCGGCGGTGGCCTTGCGGCCGGCCTCCGTCGGGACGCTGATCGACAGGCTGAGTGTGGGGCGGCGCGTGTCGCCCCGGAAGGCTTCGGATGGCACGAACCGGACATTGCCGCTGGCCTCGCACAGGTAGCCGCATAGCTGGTCGTACAGCCGGACCTCAAGAAAGCGCGGATGCAGTTCGTAGCTCATTCCTGGTCCAGGAAGATGTCGACTGCGCTGCGGGCACTGCGGTCGGGCCCGCTGCCTTTGCCTTCCAGGACTTGCCTGACTTCCTGTGCCCGCTCGTTGGGCACCAGGACCCATTCTGCGTCCAGGGCGGCCGCCAGGGCTTCGAGGGTCGACGCGCGGCTGTCCTTCTTCCCCAGCAGGATCGCCGACAGGTTCTGGCTTGCCATGCCCAGCACCCGCCCGATCTCGGTCAGGGTCTTGCCTCTGGCTTCACGCATGTCGCGGCACTGAGAAACTAATGACATAGCATTATTTCACTGATGTATGCATGTCTTAGTATGATACATCGGCGCGCCGATAGCCAGGCACGTATCATTCGATAGTAGCTATGTTGCTAAAAATTAATGCTATCGAATTATTTTCTATGGCGGCCGCCGCCCGCCCGTCTCCCTTCCCCGGTGTCCCCCAGGCCACCCCTCGCCGCTACCCCTTGCGCTGGCACCCGATACTGTATAAATATACAGGTATCGTAAACATATTAGTTTCTCGCCGCCCCCGGCGAGAGACGCCAACTCCACATGACTGCGCAATCGCACGCAGCCCCGCCCATGGCGGCGGAGGGCCTTCTTTTCCCTGCGCCGGCGCCCCCGGAGCCTGCCCTGGCCTCGCGCCAGCAGGCGCTGTCGGAGCTCGAGCAGCGCTATCCCGGGCTGTGGCGGGCCGGCCAGCTGGGCCGTGCCGGCAGTGCGGCGATATGCCCGACCGGGTATGACGCGCTGTCGGCGGAGCTGCCCGGCGGCGGCTGGCCGGCGGGCGGGCTGACGGAGTTGCTGACGGCGCAGGGTGGAGCGGGCGAGCTGCGCCTGCTGCTGCCGGCGCTGCGCGCGCTGGCCGGGGCGGGGCGCCGCATTGCGCTGGTGGCGCCGCCTTACCTGCCCAATGCGATGGGGCTGGCCGCGGCCGGGCTGCCGGCGCGCCAGCTCTACTGGATGCGCCCCCCGGCCGGCGCCGGCAAAGCCGCGCAGCAGGCCGACATGCTGTGGGCGGCCGAGCAGGTGCTGCGCAGCCAGGCCTTTGGCGGCGTGCTGGTCTGGCTGCCCGCGGCCCGCCCCGAGGCGCTGCGCCGCCTGCAGGTGCTGGCGCAGGCCGGCGACGCGGTGGCATGGGCGCTGCGCCCGGCCACGGCGCTGCGCGAGTCGTCGCCGGCGGTGCTGCGGCTGCTGCTGGTGCCGCTGCCCGGCAATGTGCTGTCGATCACCTTCCACAAGCGGCGCGGGCCGGTGCGGGACACGCCGCTGCTGCTGCGCCTGGACGGGATGGCGGCGGCCACGCGCGCGGCCGCCTGGCCTGTCCCGGCAGGAGCACCTGCCTTGTCTGAGTCGTCTTCTCCATCTTCTTCCGATGCCGTACTGGATCGCGGTGCACCTGCCGCGCCTGCCCCTGGACGCCCTGCAGCCCAACTGGCCTGAGCTGGCGCCCGCCGTGAGCCCGCCTGCCGCCACCGCCACGCTGCACCATGCGCTGCCGGTGGCGGTGATGGCGCGCGAGCAGGTGGTGCTGGCCAACGGCCCGGCGATGCAGCTCGGCGTGCGCTACGGCATGCGCCGCGGCGGCGTGCAGGCGCTGTCGGCCGATATCGTGCAGCTGGAGCGCGACCTGGCCGCGGAAGCTTCGTTGATGGAGGCGGTGGCGCTGGCGCTGCTGCATTTCACGCCGGGCGTGACCGTCGACGAGGAACCGGAGTCGGCCACGGTGATGCTGGACGTCACCGCCAGCCTGCGCCTGTTTGGCGGCCACCGCGCGCTGTGCCGCGCGGTGCGCGCCTGCGTGCGCCAGCTTGGCACCTTTGCCCAGGTGGGCTCCGGCCCGACCGCGCACGGCGCCGCGTGGCTGGCGCGCCAGCCGCTGCGGCGCACGCGGCGCGGCGTGGTGCGGCCCGGGCGGCGCGCGGTGGGCATGGCACGCCTGCACCGGCTGCTGGACCGCCTGCCGGTGGAGGCGCTGCACACGCTGGCCGATCCGGCCTGGCTGGACGGCATCGGCTGCCGCACGCTGGGCGAGGTGCGGCGCCTGCCGCGCGCGGGCCTGACGCGCCGGCTGGGCCCGGCGCTGCTGGCGCGGCTGGACCAGGCTTATGGCGACACGCCGGCGCGCTTTGTCTGGTTTGTGGCGCCGCCCGCGTTTGCGCAGCGCATGGACCTGCCGGGCCGCATCGAATCCGCCGAGGGCGTGCTGGCCGGCGCGCAGCGCCTGCTGCTGGCGCTGGCGGGCTGGCTGGCAGTGCAGCAGGCCGGCGTCACGCGCTGCGTGCTGGTGCTGGAGCATGAGCGCTACCGGCGCGGCGTGGACACCGACGGCACCGAGGTGCCGGTGGGCCTGGCCCAGCCCAGCCGCGACCCCGCGCACCTGTCGCGGCTGCTGCGCGAGAAGCTCGACAAGCTCAATTTCCACGCCCCGGTGACCGGCCTGGCGCTGCGCGTGGAGGCGATGGCCGCATGCGTGCCGCAAAGCGATGCGCTGTTCCCTGAGCCCGGCGGCACGCCGGAAGACCTGGGCCGCCTGCTCGATACGCTGATGGCGCGGCTGGGCCGCGACAACGTGCTGCAGCCGCGGCCGCTGGCCGACCACCGGCCCGAGCGCGCCAACCGCTGGTGCCCGGTCGACGAGCCCGGCGGCAACAAGGCCGCCAGCCTGCCGGGCCCGCAGCCGGAGCGCCCGCTGTGGCTGCTGCCGCAACCGGTGCCGCTGCCGGTGCAGCGCCACCGGCCCTGCCACGGCGGCCCGCTGGCGCTGCTGAGCCGGCCCGAGCGCATCGAGGCCGGCTGGTGGGACGGCGCGCTGGCCACGCGCGACTACTTTATCGCCGAGCGCGCCGACGGCCTGCGCTGCTGGATCTTCCGCGAGCGTCCGGGCCATGCGGCGCAGGACGATGGCGGCGAGTACCGCTGGTTCCTGCATGGGTTGTTCGCATGAGCGCGCTGTCCTTGCCTGCCTCGCTGCCGGGTTTGCTGCCGGCGCTGCCGGATTACGTGGAGCTGCACTGCATCTCCAACTTCACCTTCCTGACCGGCGCCTCGCACCCGGGCGAGCTGATCGAGCGCGCCTTCCGGCTGGGCTACAGCGGGCTGGCGCTGACCGATGAATGCTCGGTGGCCGGCACCGCGCGCGCGCACGATGCCATCGAGACCCTGCGCAAGCGCCTGCACGACGCGGTGGCGCGCAGCGCCGCACGCGGGGAGGAGGGCGTGGATGAGCCGCTGCTGGACCATGACGAAGAGTCTGACGCCGGCGATGACGATCCCCATGCCTACGCCAGCCGCCACCAGCGGCTGCAGGCGCTGGCCCGCGCTGCCGATGCCTTCTCGCTGCTGATCGGCAGCCGCTTCAGCCTGACCCCGGCCGATGGTTCGGCGCGCGCGCCGCTGCGGCTGGTGCTGATCGCCCAGCACCGCGAGGGCTTCGGCAACCTGAGCGAGCTGATCACGCTGGGCCGCCGGCGCGCGCAGAAGGGCACCTACCGGCTGCATCCCGACGACCTGGCCGCGCCTGCCGCCGACGAAGCGCACCTGCGCGGCATGCCCGGCTGCGTGGCGCTGCTGCTGCCCGACTATTGCGCCGATCCTGAACTGCTGCGCGAGCAGGCCGAGTGGTGCCGCACGGTCTTCGGCGAACGCGCCTGGATTGCGCTGGAACAGCTGCAGGGCCATGCCGATGCGCTGCACCGCGCGCGCCTGGAAGCGGTATCGGCGCAGACCGGCGTGCCGCTGGCGGCGGCCGGCGCGGTCACCATGCACGTGCGCTCGCGCAAGCCGCTGTCCGATGTGCTGGCCGCGATCCGGCTGGGCCAGCCGCTGGCCGAATGCGGCATGGCGCTGGCGCCCAATGCCGAGCAGCACCTGCGCATGCGCCAGGTGCTGTCGCGCCTGTACCCGCGCGAGGCGCTGGCGCAGACGCTGAAGATCGCAGAGTCGTGCGATTTCTCGCTGGGGATGCTGCGCTATGAATATCCCGAGGAACTGGTGCCGGCCGGCGAGACGCCGATCTCCTACCTGCGCAAGGAGGTCGCGCGCGGCAAGCTGGAGCGCTTTCCCAATGGCCTGAAGCCAGAATGGGAAACCCAGCTGGAAGAAGAGCTGCAGCTGATCGAGGAAAAGCATTACGAACCCTTCTTCCTCACCGTGCACGATATCGTGCGCTTTGCGCGCGGGGAGGGCATCCTGTGCCAGGGGCGCGGTTCGGCCGCCAATTCGCTGGTGTGCTTCTGCCTGTATGTGACCGAGGTCAGCCCCGAGCAGGCCAACCTGCTGTTCGGCCGCTTCCTGTCGCGCGAGCGCGATGAGCCGCCCGATATCGACGTGGACTTCGAGCACCAGCGGCGCGAAGAGGTCATCCAGTACATCTACAAGAAATACGGCCGCCACCGCGCCGCGCTGGCGGCGTCGCTGATCACCTACCGCTCGCGCAGCGCGCTGCGCGACGTGGGCCGCGCGCTGGGCATCGACGCCAGTGTGGTGGAGCAGGTGGTCAAGGGCCAGGCCTGGTGGGACGGCGGCCGCGGCTTTGTCGAGAAGATCGCCCGCTACGGGCTCGATCCCGATTCGCCGGCGGTGCAGCAGTGGGCCAGCCTGACCGCGCAGCTGCGCGGCTTTCCGCGCCACCTGTCGCAGCATGTGGGCGGTTTCGTGATCGCGCGGCACAAGCTGTCGCGGCTGGTGCCGATCGAGAACGCGGCCATGGCCGACCGCAGCGTGATCCAGTGGGACAAGGACGACCTGGAGTCGCTGGGCCTGCTCAAGGTCGATGTGCTGGCGCTGGGCATGCTGTCGGCGATCCGGCGCGCGCTGCAGATGATCCCCAACCCGGACCCGGCGCGCGCGGGGCTGCCGGCGCGCATGGAAGACATCCCCAAGGAAAACCCGGACACCTACGACATGATCTGCAAGGCCGAGACCATCGGCGTGTTCCAGATCGAATCGCGCGCGCAGCAATCGATGCTGCCGCGGCTGCAGCCGCGCAAGTACTACGACCTGGTGGTGGAAGTCGCCATCGTGCGGCCCGGCCCGATCCAGGGCGGCATGGTGCACCCCTACCTGAAGCGGCGCGAGGCCTTCCGCCGCACGCAGAAGCTGCCGGTCTACTTCAACAAGGTGATCGAGAAGGTGTTGGGGCGCACACTGGGCGTGCCCATCTTCCAGGAGCAGGTGATGCAGCTGGCCATCGACGCGGCTGGTTTTTCACCGGGGCAGGCCGACCAGCTGCGCCGATCGATGGCGGCGTGGCGGCGGCGCGGCGACCTGCGCCAGCACCAGGATGCGCTGGTGCGCGCGCTGACCGGCAACGGCTACCCGGAATCCTTCGCGCTGGCGATCTGCAAGCAGATCGAGGGGTTTGGCGAGTATGGCTTCCCTGAGAGCCACGCGGCCAGCTTCGCCAAGCTGGTCTATATCAGCGCCTGGCTCAAGTGCCATCATCCGGCCGCCTTCCTGTGCGCGCTGCTGAACAGCCAGCCGATGGGGTTCTATTCGCCGTCGCAACTGGTGCAGGATGCCCGCCGCAATGATGTGCAGGTGCTGCCGGTGGATGTCACCGTCAGCCGCTGGGACAGCACGCTGGAGCCGGTGGAGGCCGATGTCGCTGATGCTGCGGCCCGCATCCGGCCACGCCGGCCGCAGCATCCGCGCGTGCGCCTGGGCCTGAGCCGCGTCAAGGGCATGCGTGAAGCGGCCGCGCTGCGCATCGAGGCCGCGCGCGCCCAGCGTCCGTTCGACAGCGTCGAAGACCTGGCGCTGCGCGCCGGCCTGGACCGGCACGACATCGACGTGCTGGCCGCCGCCGACGCACTGGCGCCGCTGGCCGGCAACCGCCGCCAGGCCCGCTGGCAGGCGCGCGCCGCCGCCGCGCATGCCGCGCACCGCGACCTGCTGTACGAAGCGCCGCCCGCCGAAGCCGCGCTGGCGCTGCCCGCGCCCCGGCTCGGCGAAGACGTGGCGGCGGACTATGCCAGCCTGGGCCTGTCGCTCAAGTCGCACCCGCTGGCGTTGCTGCGGCACAAGCTGGCGGCCATGCGCTTTGCCACCGCCAGCCAGCTTGCGCGCTGCGCCAACGGCCGCCGCGTGCGCGCCTGCGGCATCGTCACCGTGCGCCAGCGCCCATCCACGGCCAGCGGCACCATCTTCGCCACCATCGAGGACGAGACCGGCTCCGTCAACCTGATCCTGTGGCCCGACCTGGTCGAGCGCCAGCGCAAGGAGGTGCTGGGCGCCACGCTGCTGGGCGTGGTCGGCACCTGGCAGCGCCAGGGCGACGTGCGCCACCTGGTGGCCAAGGAACTGGTGGATTTAAGCCCGATGCTGGGGCGGTTGATGGTGGGGAGCCGGGATTTTCATTGAGACGGACAGCGGACCGTCAAGCGCAAAGCGGTTCCCGTACGCGCCTAGTTCATCGCCAGGCTGCCCGCCAGCAGTTTCTGCTCGGCGGAGAGCTTGCGGATGGCGCCTGCAGGCGGTTGGCGCTCTCGTCCAGCTGTTGCTTGAGCGGCAAGAGCAGGGCGTGGAGGCCGATGCCCTGGGGCATGGCGTCGCTCTGCAGGTCCAGCAAGGTCAGGAAGGACTGAAGGCCGGCGCTGACGCGCAGGATGTCGTCAGTGCTTCGAGGATGTGGTCCTCCAGGGTGACGGCCTTGCTGGGTGGGGGCGGAGCGGCTTTGGCGTGGCGACGGGCCTGGGCGCGGTCCACTTTGGCCAGGTTCTCGGCTAGTTGGGCTTGCTTTTGGGCGAGGGTGGGCTCTTGGGGAGCTGGGGTGTTGCTTTGCATGGTGACCTCCGAACTAAAGGGATGGAGGCCCGTCGTCCGCTGCTAATCGGGTGGGCGGGCACAGGGCAGGGTTAGCAGACCGGCGCCACCAAACCGGCGAGCCCTGAGGCTCCCCCGCCAAGGCCCGCCCGCAGGTGTGGACGTTCGATGGCGCGACGGACAGAGCCGCTCGCGCGGCTCTGTCCGTCGTGTGGTGTACAGGCTGCTAAACCTGATCGCCAATGCATTGGCGACAAACCATTCTCGAACACCCACGCCGGAGGGGCAACGGATCAGACCAATCGGCAACGAATTTTGACATACTGGCCAGGTATGCAGGTCAGAGCGGACCGCAAGTTTGGCCAGAACGTTACCGAACCCGTCCGGCGGGGCGTAGTCATGACGGCCATGAGACGTTTAAGGTCGGGGCGGCACGAGCTGTTCGAGTAAGGACCGGCGGAGGTCGCTTGTCGGCCATGAGCAGTCGTTCACGACGGTCCGCTTTCTGCCGCCCCGCCAGGACATTGCATCAAGTGGGCTACGCACCGCCATGCCACCGAGTTGCAAGACGTGGGTAGGCCAGAAGCACGACCTTGAGCAGCATGCTCGGCGGGTAAGCCGGTGCGCCGGTGTCGTCGTTCGCGAAGCGAGCATCGAAACTCGACAAGTCGATATCGTGATCGAGTAGGTGCTCCAGCGCGTGCTGGTGTCGATCGTCTTGTAACGGGCCACGCGGTGCACCGTCGTTGCGATGCGCATGCCTTGCAACATGTGTGCCGTCCAGACATACTTTGGCGATGGTTTTTCTACAACCTCGTTAGGCGTCGCAGAAAACGCAGTTCCCCTCCCACACAGACGAAGACTTGGCATGAACACAATGACACCAGAAATGCAAACTCTGAAGTCCCGCCTCAAGGCAACCTGGGAAGACGGCGACTACGCTCACTTTGCAAAGGAGATGGAGGCTGGGGCCGCCGAGTTCTTGTCGCGGCTCTCGGTGCCTGCGGGCACTAAGGTGCTCGACATCGGCTGCGGCGCCGGTCAGACAGCCCTTCCAATAGCCAAGCGCGGAGCGCAAGTCACTGGAGTCGATATTGCGAGCAATCTCATCCTCGCCGCGCGATCGCGCGCTGTGGACGCTGGCGTCGACGTCCGGTTCGACGAAGGGGACGCGGAGGAGCTCCCTTACCCGTCCCGGTCCTTCGATCTGGTCTTGTCCCTCATCGGCGCAATGTTCGCTCCACGGCCAGACCTTGTGGCCTCCGAAATGCTGCGCGTTTGTCGCCCGGGCGGCACGCTCGTCATGGCCAACTGGACTCCTGAAGGATTCGTTGGCCAGATCTTCAAGACCATGGCGAAGCATGTCCCACCATCACATCTCATGCCCTCACCGCTACTCTGGGGCAACGAGGCTGTCGTTCGCGAGCGATTCGGCACCGGCGTCGTGTCCCTCACCGCGGTCAAGCACCAGTATCCGTTCCACTACGGGATGCCCCCAGCGGACGTTGTGGAGTTCTTTCGCATGTACTACGGTCCGACGCGCAGGTCCTTCGCAGCGCTTGTTGGCGACGCGCAGGCGCGCCTCCGATCTGACCTGGAAGCGCTCTGGAGTTCGCACAACATGGCCACAGACGGAACGACCAAATACACCGCCGAGTACCTGCATGTCACGGCCGTCCGCGGCGACGCCTAACGTTGGGCGTCATCGAAGCCTACCCATCATCGATGAACCCGGTTCTAGTAGTCGATCACGCTTCTCATGGAGGACTCGAATGCCAATCCTCTGCAAAGGTGAGCTGTCAGTCGATTACCTTGACGACGGCGCCGGCCCTGCTGTCGTGCTGGTTCACAGCTCGGTCGGCGGGAACAAGCAATGGAGGCGGCTTATCGAAGCCCTGCGTCCTTCGTATCGATGCTTCGCCCCGAACCTGCTTGGCTATGGACTCACATCCCCGTGGCAGGCTGGGCGTAAGCAAACGCTTGCGAACGCAGCCGAAGTTACTTTGGCGCTTTGCGAAACGATTCCGGGTTCGATTCGCCTCGTCGGGCACTCTTGGGGCGGCGCCGTTGCACTCGCAACCGCCAACAAGCTGGGCCCTAGAGTGTCCCACTTGGTGCTCTATGAGCCCATGCTATGTGGACTGCTGCACGGCCACCGCAGGGCCAAAGCTTGGTCCGAAGCACTAGATATTTACACTGCCGTGCAAAGGCTGGGCGATGCCAAAGAATGGGAGGCCCTGGCTGAAGTATTCACCGACTACTTCAATGGCGACGGTTCATGGGCTTCTACGCCAATCGAGCGGCAGCGAATCATCGCCAGCCAGCTCCCGCCGAACCGCCACGAGTGGGACGCCGGTTCACAGTCGAGGACAGCGCAAGACTTCCGTGGTGTTACCGCGCGGACATTGATACTCTGTGGTTCCCGGACCCGCCTTGTGCTTGAGGAGACTGCTGACGTGCTCTGCCAGGAGTTTTCTCATTGGCAACTGCGCGAAATTCAGGACGCCGGGCACATGGGACCGCTTACCCACGGCACGATCGTGAACGCCGAAATTCAGTCCTTTCTGGCAGTAGCGCCGTGACGCTAACCCCTCTACAGGGACTTCCCCACAACAGCAAGAAACTGACCGATAGGGTGGCCTGTTGGGAATCGCCTACAGTCGTATATCCGGCATCTTCAGTGGGCTCTGTGGTGGCCCGTGCCGATATGGAATCTGCTTCACCGAAGCGCCAATCGATACAAGCGGCTGCGTGGGAGCCGGAAGAGTTATCGGCGTCAGTCGGTGTCAGGTGGACCCTACTGGCCATGATGGTCGATCTGACCTGCCGGTCGGCCAGAAAACCGCCACAGGCTCCTTTGGGTCGGCAACGGCCTGCCGGAAGAGGACGCGCCGATAGGCATTACCACACGCAGGGACAAGGATTCAGTGTCAGTGGAGGTTCACCGCCAGGGCGACCCGATTCCCCCTGGCTTGCTTGCTCGAGTTTTTGATCCATTCACGCAAGCCTCATCCGCCGAAGCTGACACGACGATCCAAGGGAGCATCGGGGTCAACGGCGCCGTCCCCGGGATCTTTGCCGCAACGGGACAAACCTGCCTTGCCGGCTCGCATCCGCGTCTACTCGGTAGGATCGACGGCGGCAGGACTGGCTCGACTTCGGCTAAGCGCCGTGCCCGGTCCCGCCGGGCGGAGCGTGGTTGCGGCGCAGGCTATGGCATAGCCTGGAAGAACGAAAGCGTCCGGGCATTGGCCCGCTCGGCGGCGTCGGCGACGTAGTGGACGCCCTGGTTTCGCGCGAAAGCGTGCATGCAGCCGGGATACGTGTGTATCTCGACATTGGACTTGTCCGACAGCGCCGCGACGATCCGCGCCCGCGCTTCCGGCGGCACGAATTCATCTTCCTCGGCGATATGCATCAGCAGCGGCGTGGTGAATGTCGCGGCCTCGCCGAGATGCTTGTCGATGCCGACACCGTAGTAGGAGACAGCCGCTTCGGCATTGGTGCGGACTGCGGTCAGGAATGCCAGCAGTCCGCCAAGGCAGTAGCCGACCGTGCCCACGCCGCCGGTAATGCCGTCCAGCCGCCGCGTGAACTGGATGGTCGCATCCAGGTCGCCCACGCCCGCATCGACATCGAAGGCCTGGTAGAGTGCCAGGGCCTTCTGCCATTCCGCATCGCTCTTGTCGGTGAGTTCGACGTTCGGCTCCTGACGCCAGTAGAGATCCGGGCAGATGGCGGTGAAGCCCTGTTGCGCGAAATGATCGCAGGTGGCGCGCATGTCATCGTTGATGCCGAAGATCTCCTGGATCACCACAATGGCCTTGCCGCTTGCCGCTGATGTCGGCCTGGCAAGGTAGGCCCGGAAGTTGCCGTCCGGAACGTCGATCGATGTGTACTCGCCCATGATGCCTCCTGTTATGCGGGGGGGTGCCCATGCGGGCAGCCGTCAATGTAGCGCAATTCCCCGTCAGCGCGCACCCAGCGCGGCGAGCAATTCGGCGGTGGTCAGGATGGCATGCGCGAACGTGGGCCCGTTGATCTCATGCGCGGCATGCAAGGCTTCCGGCGAGAATGCCGCGGTTGCGTCCCGCACCAGGGTCACATGGTAGCCAAGTTCCGCCGCGAACCGCCCCGTGGCTTCGATGCAGGTGTTCGCCAGCAAGCCCACCAGGATGACCTGCCGGATGCCGTGCTGCTTGAGCTGGAAATCCAGGTCCGTGTTAGCGAAGCCGCTGCCGCCCCAGTGCTCATGGACAATCACGTCGCCGCCCATGGGGCGGAAATCAGGATGCCATTCCCCGCCCCAGGTGCCTTCGGCAAAGACCTGCGCGCGGCTGGCACCGACCTGGTAGGGGCTAGCGTGCTGCCAGCCGAGATGCTCGTCCGGGCGGGCGCGATGGTGGGGCACATAGAACACCTGTATGCCGCTTGAACGCGCCGCGCTGGTCACCGCACGCAGATTTGCCAGCGTCCCGAGTTTGTCCGCCACCGGCTTGGCCAGGCCGTTCAGCTTGCCGCCCTCGCTCAGGAAATCGTTGTACGGATCCACCAGCAGAAGCCCGGTGGACTCGCTGGTGTAGGCGGGTCCTGTCATGATCGTCCTCCCTGGCACTGGCAATCGTGCCGTTGCGACACTGGTCAGCGTTGCACGAACGCCAGCAGATCGTTGTTGATGAGATCCGGATGGGTCGTGCACATGCCATGCGCCAGGCCCTTGTAGACCTTCAGGGTGCCGTTGCGCAGCAGCTCCGCGCTCAACAGGGCCGAGGCCCCGATGGGCACGATCTGGTCGTCGTCGCCGTGCATGACCAGCACCGGCACGTCGATCGCCTTCAGGTCTTCGGTGAAGTCAGTTTCCGAGAACGCCTTGATGCAATCGTATTGGGCCTTGACCCCGCCCATCATGCCCTGTCGCCACCAGTTGTCCTTCACGCCTTCCGAGACCTTCGCGCCGTCGCGGTTGTAGCCATAGAAGGGCACCGGCACTTCCTTGTAGAACTGGGCGCGGTCGGTGGCTACCCGCTCGCGGAAGCCGTCAAACACCTCCATCGGCAAGCCCCCCGGATTGGCGTCCGTCTTGACCATGATCGGCGGTACGGCACCGATCAGGACCGCCTTGGCCACGCGCCCGGCGCCATGCTTCGCGACATAGCGCGCCACTTCACCGCCGCCAGTCGAGTGGCCGACATGGACAGCGTCCTTCAGATCCAGGTGCGCAACGAGCGCGGCCACGTCGGCGGCGTAGGTGTCCATCTCATTGCCGGTGGCGGTCTGCGTGGAGCGGCCGTGGCCGCGGCGATCGTGCGCAATGACCCGGAACCCCCTGGCCAGGAAGAAGTGAAGCTGGGCATCCCAGTCGTCGGCGCTCAGCGGCCAGCCATGATGAAAGACGATCGGTTGCCCCGCGCCCCAGTCCTTGAAGTAGATCTCGGTCCCGTCCCTGGTTGTAATCGTTCCCATGGCTTGCTCCGTCTGAAGGGGATTGGAAAGCCCGCGGCGGCTCGAGGACCCGACGTGTGCGATCGTCGCTGGCGGCATGGCAGCCTGCTTCACGGTCGGGAACCATCGCGGTGACGGTCATTATTCTCCTGGACTCTGGCCAGACGCTACGTAAAATCGGCAAATCGGATTGCGCCTTGCCGAGCCTGCGCCAGGTGTCAGCTATCCCGCCGCAGGGGCACTCCAATCCACTTGAGCGCAAGAGGGTGACGATGAGCAAGGCCAGCTATGCGCAGTTCGATGAATTCGAAGCGTCACTGTATGGCGTAAACGGCAGGTACATGCTGCGCTCGGCGCAGCGACGGGACTGGCGCCTGCGTGTGCTCGAACTGAATGGCGTTGCCTTGATGGCCGGACAGGAAGGCGCCGCGACGATCTACAGTGGCGCAGGCATGCCGGGATGCTTCAACCTGTTCCTGCCGCTGAGCGGACATGAATGCACGGTGGTCGACGGGCGCCGGTTCGACCGCCACGCAATCGGCTGGATGGCGCCGGACCGCATGTTCCATATCGACGCCAGCCGCCCGGCAAGCTGGATGACAATCTCCATGTCATGCGAGCTCGTCTGCCGGTGGATGGCGGCACACGCCGACAATGCCGACTTGTCATTTCTCGCCCGCAATCTTGTCTTGACCGGCGGTCCAAGCCTGGGCGCCTTGCTTGCGCTGACCCGGCGCCTGCTCTTCATCGATGATTGCCAGTCTACCCAGCTGCATCACCCGGCTGGCGAGCAGACCGCGCGCAGCGAACTCCTCCGGCTCGCGTTCAACACCCTGCTGCCGCTGGCCGCGCACAGCACCGACACTGCCAGGCACCAGAATCACCGTCGCATCCTGAGCCAGGCCATGGATTTGCTGGCAGCGGCGCGGCACACGCCCATCCTGCTTGAAGACCTTTGCGCAGCCACCGGTGCCTCGGAACGTACCATTCGCAACGTGTTCAACCGGTACGTCGGCATCAGCCCCCACCGGTATCTGGTGCTCCACCGCTTGCACCACGCGCGCCAGGCGCTGTTGCATGCCAAGGCAGGCGAGACGGTCACGAGCATCTGCATGCGCTTCGGGGTCTGGGACATTGGCCGCTTCGCCATGCAGTACCGCCGGCTGTTCGGCGTGCTGCCCAGCCAGACGCTGCGCGCGTCGCATCTCGGCATGCAGGCGCCACGCTAGGCCGATGCCCGGCCTGGGCGCCTACTCGAAGAACAGCTCGAAGACTTGCGTGCGTAACCACTGGATGGCCGGATCGCGGTGGTAGCGCGCACCAGATGGGTCAAGCCCTCGCGTCTGGAGGCTCGGTGGGGACACGAAGCGCCGCCGATCCCATATTTGTTGACCGGATTCGGCCAGTTCCGGCCATCCGGCAGCGAAGTATCGAGCGTCCGAAGTGAGGCTGGCACCGGACATCCAAGTTCCTCTCGGCGAACGATGCCGGACTGGCACGACAAGTTCGGATAGTATACCCCCCTATACTATATTTTGATCTGCGCCATGAGCCACACCATTCACGACAAGCAAAAGCTGCTCAATCGCGTCCGTCGCATACGCGGGCAAATCGATGCCATCGAGCGCGCCTTGGAAGACGAAAAGGGATGTATGGACGTGTTGCAGCAGATCACGAGCTGCCGCGGTGCCATGAACGGCCTTCTGACGGTCGTTCTGGAAGAGCACATTCGCACGCACCTGGCCGATGCCGAGCCAAGCGAGAGCGGCGAGGCCAATGCCCGGGAACAACTCATCGAAGTGGTTCGGAGCTACTTCAAGTAACCGCGAGCGCCGAACTTCCGGCACGAACTTCCGTTTTCATCATGCACACTCAAGATCTCTCTCCCTGGACGCACACTCACGTCTTTGATTCCGGCAATGATGCGGCGGAGCGCGGAACGCGCCTCGTCATGGTGATTACTGCCGTCACGATGTTTGTGGAAATTGCCGCGGGCATGTGGTTCAACTCGATGGCGCTGCTCGCGGACGGATGGCACATGAGTTCACACGCACTCGCGATCGGACTTAGCGCGTTTGCCTATGCCGCAGCCCGCCGATACGCTAATGACACGCGCTTCACCTTCGGCACCTGGAAGATCGAAGTGCTTGCCGGATTTGCAAGTGCAATCTTTCTCCTGGGAATTGCAGCGTTGATGGTGTTCGGCTCCGTTGAGCGCATGATCAGTCCGCAGGCTATCCACTACAAGGAGGCCATGGCCGTTACGGTCATTGGCTTGGTTGTCAATCTCGCCTGCGCTTTGATCCTTGGCGGCGCCCACGACCACGGTCATGACCACGGCAACCATCATGGTCACGACCATGGCACGCATCACAAACCTGAGGCCGGGCACGCGCATCATGATCTGAACCTGCGCTCGGCCTACATCCACGTGCTCGCCGATGCGGCAACCTCCGTGCTCGCCATCCTCGCACTCGCAGGCGGCTGGTTCCTGGGCTGGAGTTGGCTTGACCCGGTCATGGGCATTGTTGGTGCGGTGCTGGTCGGGATCTGGGCATTCGGCTTGCTACGACAGACCGGCGTTGTGCTACTCGACCGTGAAATGGATCACCCTGTCGTGGAGGAAATTCGGGAGGTTCTTGAAGAATTCAATGTGGGGCCAGAAGGAACGCAGGTCGCGGATCTTCACGTTTGGCGAGTCGGCAAAGAGAAATTTTCCTGTGCGATCAGCCTGGTCACGCACGACGCCACATTGTCGGCTGCACAGATCAGGAACGCGTTGCGCATCCATGAAGAGATCGTGCACGTGACTGTCGAAATCCATCGCTGCGCGGACTGACTGAGCTGCGAGCCGCTGTAGAAGCCATCGCACTAGTGCACCCATTGTCCGAGGCAATGCTAGGGCACCTTGCCAAGCTTTGCGGTTGCCAGCGCTGGGTTGAACGACCGCGCCAACGTGGCTAGCGGCCGTTCAATCCAGCATAGCCGATCGTCCGACAAGGGTTGCGGATGCGCTCCGGCAAAGCAAAGGTCGTACCGCAGCAATTCACTCAGTGGTGCTGGGGCTCCAGAACGCCTGACTGACAGCACTGGACTCTGCTAGTAGCGCCACAACGTGATCGAGCTTTTCCCCGTCGACCGAGGTCGCCATCAGCACGGCCTCGATCTCCACGTCGTCGGTACCAAAGGCGTGAACCACCAGGTCGCGGGTGGGATGATGGCTGTCCTCCAGGACCTCATCCAACAAGCGCATTGCCTCCTTCTGGCGCTCCCGGGGTGCGATGACATAGACGGTATTGGTGACCTCCACGGCGGGAGTATCGATGGGCTGACGGTTGATGCGGTCGACCACGGGGCGCAGCAGCGTATTGGCAGCCAGCACGAACAGGCAGCCGACCGTAGCCTCCAGAAGCAGGTCCGCGCCGGCACACGCGCCTATGGCTGCCGAGCCCCACAAGGTGGCAGCGGTGTTGAGGCCGCGCACGTTTCCTTCTTCCCGCATGATCACGCCGGCGCCAAGGAAGCCGATTCCCGAGACCACGTAGGCGACGACGCGCACGGCACCATCGTGCCCTGCCAGCCGGTTGGCCATATCCACGAAAATGGCCGCGCCGACCGCCACCAGCACATTGGTGCGCAGGCCAGCGGTACGTTGGCGGTACTGTCGTTCGTAACCGATTACCGCACCCAGCACGAATGCCGCGGCCACGCTGATGCTGGTATCGACGAGCGAATCCAGATTGATGTTTTGGATAGCTTCAATGGTCATGTCTCACTCGTGGTCAGAGTCGGGTTCAAGGTAAGCAGCGTCAGCTTGAGGGCAGCCAGGTTGCATTAGCTTTCAAGCGAAAACCGCTCCGTATGGTCATCGTACGAGAAGATCTCCGCATAACGCCCCCATTCAATGATCGCCTCCAGCGTCTGCTTAGTCAGCTAGTTGGCAGGCGCAGCGCAGCTACTAGGGTCGTCGTCCATAATGGTCCCTCCTGTTCACCGGGAAGTTACCGCTCTGCGCCTCAGAACTCGGCGTGGAACCGAACGCCATAGAATTTGGCCGGCCCCCGATCCCGGTTGTAGCCGGGGTTGCGGATGTACTGGAAATTCGGGCTGACGCTGAAGTACTTCAGCAACGCCAGGCTGTAATAGACCTCGAGCACTTGTTCCGGCCCATAGCGCAGCGCACCATCGCCGAGGAACGCTCCCAGACCGCCGGCTGCCAGGTAGTCCCGGTGCGGTGATCGCAGCATGTTGACGGCCATCGCCACCCCGAGTTCGTCATTGGGCCGCCCCCAGGACGTGCCTTTCAGCGTGCCGCCGCCGGCGATCTGCTTGCCGATCTCGGTAAAAGCGTAGGTTTCCGTCTTGTCGTCCGACATATTGGCGCGGAAGAACACGCCCAGCGAATCATTGACCTCCTGCAGCAACGTAATGCCCACGCCCACCTTGGCATGTTCTGCGCGCACGTCGGCAACGTCGGGCGTCACGTTGTTGGCCTGCCCGAATGCGATGGCATCGCTGAACTTGCCCATCTTCGCTTTATTGCGCCAGAGCAGCAGGCGCGCCGCACCGGGACGGCCAGCCAGGTTATAGCGCTTTTCCAGCTCGAGGGTGTCGCCGTAGTGCTCAAACATCCGTGTGTCGAGCTTCAGCCCGTTGGATTCCAGCGGTTGCAGGAAATGGCCAAAGCGCGCCGACCAGCCATCTCCAACGTACTCCAGGGACACGCCCCAGTTGTAGCCCCGCGCATCGGCGGGATAGTCGAACGAGCCATGCGTCAGCGATGACCAGTTCAGGAACTGCGTGCGCGGGTCGGAGCCATAGGGGTTCAGGTCGAAGACGTCGAGCACGCCGAAGTTGCCGGCGGTCAGCACGACGCGCTGCTTGTCGACGGTTCGCGCGAACTGGTTGAAGTCGGCATCGAGCTTCTCCTCGCCGCCACCCAGGCCCCACGTCTGGCGGACAAAGGCCCGGGCCCGGTAGAACGTGGGATTGGTGCCCGACGACTTGGCCAGTTCTCCGTTGGTCAGGCCTCCCAGACCGTGCAGGCCGGAGAAGGGCACGCTCTGCGAGACTTCAGGGTTGAAGTGGAACTCCGCCCCTTGCCACAGGCGCAGGCCCAGATCGAGCGTGCTGGTGAACGAATAGCTCTTGGCCCGTTCCGTGCCGAGGCTGTGCTCGCCCGAATAGGCCGCGCCAAACGATGGCTTGCGCTGCCAGATGTAGGTGGCCTGCCCGTGGAAGGCAAAGCGGTCCTCCATCGGATCCGACGCCGCATTGCCGGAGGCAGCGCGGGGAGCCGGCTGGCTTTCACCGGCGTCCTGGGCATGCGCCGGTGCGAGGCCAATGCCAAGCAGCGCCAGGGTCAGCGCCGCGAGCGTTCGGTGCGACCAATGGATGCCCTTCAAAAAGGTGAGGGCGGAGAAGGCAAACTGAAAACAGGTAATGAACGACATGAGACCTCCCTCACGCGCTTCTATGGCGCGTGTAGGCTCGGGGCGACTGCTCGCGAAGGCCAAAGAACGAGAGCGAACGTCGCCCGCGGCTGCCTTCTCAGTACAGGTCGCAAACAAAAAATCGGGAGGTGGTCACGCAGAGAACCTGCATGGTTGCCACTACCCGCCGGTAACGGCTAGGCAGTGGCGAGATGTCGCCTTGACTGACTAGCCGTTCAGAGATCGGCGTATCGCCGACTAGAACAACAGTCCATGGGGAGAACCCTTAGTGATGACCGGGCGCAGCTTACCAAAATGTTTCATGGGGCCGCAATGGATTTTTCGGAGCCCCGCGGAGGCGGCTGCGGTTTTTCTGCGACACGTGGGGTTCGTCGGCTGAACCGTCAAAGGAAAGGGCAACTGGAGGCGGATCAAGTCAGCGGCAGGCGGCCTGACGTCGAAGTTCCCCCAAAACACCGGGACCGCTGATTGGCTGGTTTGCCAATCGCCATGGTTGGCTTTGCGCAGCGCCGGGCCGATAATCACGACAGTGGCCTCGGGAGGATGCATGACGATAAGGGCTGAGGGGGTGGGAATAGCCAAGTCCTGGCTGGATGCGGCGTTTGCTGACGCGCACCAGCGCGCCTGGGCCGTCCCTCAGGATCCGTCGCCGTCGCTACCTGCCGCATCGCAACGACATATTGCCCGGATTCCGCTGCTGCGCCTGACTGGCACCCGCCGGCGGTCTTCCTGTCCCAGTTCTCCAGGAGCTAGCCATGAATGATCCACAAAAATCCCCGTTGACCATTGCCGAGGGTTGGCAGGCGCCGCCGGACCGCACCAGCGTGACTGACGACGCCCGCGTCGAAGACATCATTCCGCTGCCTCCGCCTGAACACCTGATCCGTTTCTTCCCCATCCGGGGCACGCCTGTCGAATCCCTGGTCAACCAGACGCGCCAGCGCATCTCGCGCATTCTGCGCGGCAAGGATGACCGACTGCTTGTGATCATGGGACCTTGCTCGATCCATGACCCGCAGGCGGCACTTGAGTACGCACGGCGGTTGATGGAGCAGCGGCAGCGCTACGCCGGGTCCCTGGAGATCGTGATGCGTGTGTACTTTGAGAAGCCGCGTACCACGGTGGGCTGGAAAGGGCTGATCAACGACCCCTATCTGGACGAGAGCTATCGCATCGACGAGGGCCTGCGCATTGCGCGCAGCCTGCTGGTTGATATCAATCGCCTCGGATTGCCGGCGGCCGGTGAGTTCCTGGACGTGATCTCGCCCCAGTACATTGGCGACCTGATCTGCTGGGGCGCGATTGGTGCCCGCACCACCGAGAGCCAGGTGCACCGCGAGCTGGCTTCGGGCATTTCAGCACCGATTGGCTTCAAGAATGGCACTGACGGCAACATCAAGATTGCCATCGACGCTATCCAGGCCGCATCGCGTCCACATCACTTCCTGGGAGTGCACAAGAACGGGCAGGTGGCGACGGTACATACCAAGGGCAACCCGGACTGCCACGTCATTCTCCGTGGCGGCAAGGCCCCGAACTACGATGCGGATTCCGTGGCGGCCGCCTGCAGGGAACTGGAAGCGGCCGGGCTCGGCAACTCGCTGATGGTGGATTGCAGCCATGCCAACAGCAGCAAGCAACACCAGCGGCAGGTCGATGTTGCGCGGGACGTGGCGCAACAGATCGGCGGCGGCAGTGAATCCATCTTCGGGGTAATGGTCGAGAGCCATCTATTCCCTGGCGCACAGAAGTTCACCCCAGGCGAGCACAGTCCGTCCGCTTTGTCATACGGACAGAGCATCACCGACGCGTGCATCGGGTGGGACGACTCGGTGGCAGTGCTGGATGTGCTTAGTGAGGCGGTCAATCTGCGCCGTGGGCTGGATTCGAAGCCGTAGGAAAGGCGTCAGGACGCTTCATGCCTCCAGTATCCGGGATAGCAGCTGACAGCTCGGTTGGAGGTGTCTGCGGCCCCAATGTCTCAGTGCGCTCTCCGAACCGCCATCGACGTCAGCCTGGCGGCGGCACTTCCGCCGGCGACACGCCGCGTCCACTATAACTAACGGACACAGGCGGGGACGGGCGTGCCCGTCCAACTCGGAATGTCCTGCAGAATGTCTGCCAATCGGCCTGTCTGGCGTGCTGCGTGGGCATGGCTGGATATCACCAGGCTACCGAAGGAGAGCGACATGTCCGAGACAAGCAAGGTAGTCCTGGTGACGGGTGCTACCGGGGGCATCGGGAGCGCCGTCTGCTTACGGCTGGCGAACTCAGGCTATTCGCTGATTCTTGCCGCGCGCGACATTAGCAAGCTGCAAGCCGCCTGCGCGGCGCTGGAGAGGCCGGGCCTCTCTTCATATCGCTGGATCTCCGTCGACATGTCCAGTGATGCCTCTATCGCATCTTTTTCCCATGAGCTTGCGGCGGACGGCACCGTTCTCGACGGTGTCGTATTGATGCCCCCCCAAATGCGGCCCACGGGCGATTGCCAGCCTCCAGCGGACACGTGGCGACAATTGTTCCAGAGCAACTTTATCGGCCCGCTCGAACTTCTCAAGAGCGCGATCTCCACAATGCGGCCGGAGCCCTCCCAAGGACGCCGGGCAAAAATTGTCATCATTTCTGCCATCACCTCAGTGCAAGCCCTTGGAAACTACGCCACCAGCAATGTCCTGCGTTGTGCCTGGCTGGCTCAGGCCAAGACGCTCGCTATCGCGATGGGCGAACGAGGAATTCACGTCAATACCCTCTCCCTCGGGGGCACCCTGACCCCAGACTATGTGGCATCGATTGGCCTGCGCGCCACCAAGGCTGGCGTGACCTTCCCTGAACGGTTAGCCGAGGAAACATTGAACATCCCCTTGCGAAAGTATGGAAGGCCTGAGGAGGTCGCCCTGGCGGTCGAAGTCTTGTTATCCCCCTTCTCCGACCACATGACTGGCGTGAACCTGCTGCACGATGGCGGATTCACGAGAGCCTATTGAGTATTACACCAGCGAAGCAGCGTCCCTTTTCGGCCATGGTGCGTCGTTGGTCCCCGTAAGTTCGAAAATGCCAGCAAAATGCTTACTTGCTCTCTGCTCGCGTTACCTGCCACGCGACAACCTTCCAGTTTCCTTTCTGGTTGACCCAAACCACCGTTCTGCGAAGGTTGATCGGACCGAACGGTTGTCCGCTGAGCGACCCTTTGAAGGTGAGCAGAAGGTGAACGACCGCCGTATCACCGTACACATGTATCGTTTTCTCCCGGACGTCAATTGACTCGTATTTTAGAGAGCCGGACTTGAGATCCGCGATGTCCTGATCCTTTGTGAACAGCTTGCCGTTGCCGTGGACGATTGTGGCGTCGTCGGCGTAATACTTCTGATAGAAGTTAGTGTCGCCTTTCAGGTTTGCTTGGATCATCTCATCTGACAGCGCAGAGATTTGCTGCTCGACATTACCGCCTTGTGCTAACGCGAGCGGTGCCGCCAGCGGCCATACAGAGAACAACGCCGACACGACGAGATTAGCCTTTCTCATGAGAATGCTCCTTTGGAGTGCGTTACGAAGAGGAGGCAGCTATTTCCTGGATTGCTCCGTCAACGGTCACGTAGGCCCCCTCAACGAGCGGCCAGGCCAATCTATGACGGAGCCATGGAGCGGCGTATGTACGCTCTCGCACGTAACAAGGGAATTTCGTTGGACAATGTCAGCTCGCCTTTGCCGCTGTTCAAAAAAAATGCCAGCTCTGCGCGGAACTGGCTTTGCTTGATGCTTTGCGATGCCTCGACTGGTCCAGCCATGAATCCGGCAGGGAGCATCGATGGTGACAAGAAAGCGGAGGAGGTGCTTGCAAAGTCTGTCCGCTATGGCCGACCAACTGCCGGAGCGAATGTGTGCATGGATGACCGTTGGAGCCGCAGTCGACAAGAGACCTTCGTTCACCCCGGAAGTCGCCATCCAAAAAAACGTGGCGAGCCTGGTAGCTCGCCACGTTTATACCCGGGCTTGTATCGCGGTCTGCAACCTCAATCCAGCGTAATTTTCCCCGCCTTAACAATCTCCGCGTAGCGCGTAGTATCGCGCTCGATCAGCTTGCGGAACTCTTCAGATGTACCGCCCACCGGCACAAATCCCAGGTCCGTCAGCTTCTTCGTGACCTCCGGGCTGCGCGTGGCCGCGGCGATTTCCTTGGCCATGCGTGCGACGATCGGTTGCGGCGTGCCGGCAGGCGCCATCAGCCCGGTCCAGGAACTCATCACGAAGCCGGGGAAACCTGCTTCTTCCATGGTCGGGATGTTGGGCTCGCCGGGCCAGCGCTTGGCGGAGGCCACGGCCAGCACATTGATCTTGCCCGACTTCACATGCGGCATCGGCACCAGCAGCGGATCGAAGGCGACCGAGACTTCGCCGGACACCAGCGCGGGCAGGATCGGCGCGCTGCCGTTGTACGGCACGTGGGTCAGCTTGAGCCTGGATTCCATCGCCAGGCGCTCGCCCGTCAGGTGCGCGGAGCTGCCGACGCCGCTGGAACCAAAGGTCAGCGTGTCGGGGTGCTTCTTGCCGTAGTCGACCAGTTCGGCGACGGTCTTGACCGGCAGCTTCTTGCTGGAGAACAGGAACAGCGGCAGCTCGGCCATTTCCGCCACCGGCACCAGGTCCGTGGGCTTGTAGCTGAGCTTCGAATACAGCGACATGTTCGCGCTGTAGGCGGCCAGCACCGAGACGAAGGTGTAGCCATCCGGCGCCGAGCGTGCGGCCACGCCGACGCCCAGCGTGCTGTTGGCGCCGGGCTTGTTCTCGATGATGATCGGCTGGCCCAGCCGTTGCGAGACTCTTTCGAACACGACGCGCGAGACGGTGTCGGTGGAGCCGCCCGGTGTGTAAGGCACGATCACCTTGATCGGCTTGGCCGGCCATGCTTCGGCGGCGAGGGCTGTGGGGGCGGTGTGAGCGGCGGCCAGGCCGGCAATGGCCATGGCGGCGAAACGCGCGCTGCGCGATACGCGATGCTTGATGCTGGACTTCAACTACATCTCCTTCCTTGGCTTCTTCGACTATCCCCTTGGTGGGGACTCTGCGGCCGGATATTCCGGCCGGCCAATTATGCGGGACGCAGTTTCGAAGAACCGTGGCGGTACCGCCCAAATCGCGGGCGCGGGCCATCCACTGTGCGATAGCCGCACTGGGCGGACGGCAATCGGCGTCAGAATTCGTAGTTGATCGACAGGTCGAAGACCCCGTTGGTCGACTTGCGCGTGATCGGGCTGTCCGCCGCATCGCCGGCCAGCTGCGAGATCGCGATGTCGCTGGTGGCGAACCAGTGCTTGTTGAAATACCACACCGCGCTGACGCCGAAGCCGTAGGACTTGATGCCGCCGCGCGCATGGTAGGCGGGCCGTCCGGCGCGGGCCTGCGAGTCGCTGACGCCGTACCAGGCGTTCATGTAGCGCGAGTCCGCCAGCGTGACGGTGGGGCCGGCAAACCAGAAGAACTTTTCGGAGCTGCCCGGCAGCGGCATATAGGCGCCGATATCGCCGACCCAGCCGTCGCTGCCGCCCAGGCTGCGGCGCGCGTCGATGCGCAGCACCAGCGGGAATTCCTTCGAGACCGCGTATTCCGCGAACAGCTTGCCTTCCGGCGCCGGGTTGATATTGCCCATGCCGTCCAGGTGCGGCGAATCTTCCTTTGCGCGCCGCCCAAGGTTGTAGGACAGCGCGATCCCCGCGCGCCAGTTCTTGCCCCGCAGCAGGTTCACGCCCAGCCCTTCGCCGATCGAGGCAAAGGCCAGGTCGCGGTAGCGGATATCGATGCTGGGCCCGCCGATGAGGATGTATTCCGACGAGCCGTCGTAGCGCGGCCGCACCATGGCCGCGGCGCCGAGTCGGACTTGCCAGTCGGGGATGGTGTCTTCAAACAGCTTCTGTAGCGGGATGCCGGCGGAGAACTGCCATTCCGCCAGCGGTGCCGGGGTCTGGGCGCTGGCCAGGCCCGGGGCCAGGACGGCGCCGGCGGCCAGCAGCAGGGCAATGCACGACGACGGACGCTTGGGGTAGAGCTCGGTCACGGCAGCCTCCACGCCCGCCAGGCGGGCAGTCGGGTTGCGGGCACGAGGCCCGTGGGCGACATCTTTTCATTGGATGGCGGCGCGCGCAACCCGTGCGGGCAAAAGAAAAGCGGCGCCAGATGGCGCCGCTTTGCCGCGAACTGCCCGCAACGGCGGGCAGATGCATCAACGACTGGCTCAGCCCTTCAGCACATTCCCGATGGCCTTCGCCACGATTTCCACATTGCGCTCGTTCAACCCGGCCACGCACATGCGGCCCGAGCGCAGCAGGTACACGCCGTGCTGCTCGCGCAGGCGCTCGGCCTGGTCGGCGGTCAGGCCGGTGTAGGTGAACATGCCGCGCTGGGTCAGGTAGCGCGACAGGGCCTCGCCGCTGACATGGTCGCGCAGGTTGTGGTGGATCGCCTCGCGCATGCGCGCGATGCGGTTGCACATCTGGGCCAGTTCTTCTTCCCACAGCTGGCGCAGCTCGGGCGTGGTCAGCACCTTGGCCACCACGCGCGCGCCGTGCGTGGGCGGGTTACTGTAGTTGGCGCGCACCGCGCCGGTCAGCTGGCCCAGCACGTTGGTGGCTTCGCCCGCGGTGTTGCAGAACACGCTCAGGCCGCCGCAGCGCTCGCCGTACAGCGAGAAGTTCTTCGAGAACGAGTTGGCCACCAGGCAGGGCACGTCCTGCGCCACCAGCTCGCGGATGGCGAAGGCGTCGTCTTCCAGGCCGGCGCCGAAGCCCTGGTAGGCCATGTCGACAAACGGCAGCAGCTGGTTGGCCTTGAGCAGCGCGATCAGCTGGCGCCACTGGTCCTGGTTCAGGTCCACGCCGGTCGGGTTGTGGCAGCAGGCGTGCAGCAGCACGATGCTGCCCGCGGGGATGGCGCGCAGCGCGTCCATCATCGCGTCGAACTTCAGGCCGCCGGTGGTGTCGTCATAGTACGGGTAGGTATTGACGGTGAAGCCGGCGCGCTCGAACACCACGCGGTGGTTTTCCCAGCTGGGATCGCTGATCCACACCTGCGCCTGCGGGAAGTAGCGCTTGAGGAAGTCGGCACCCACGCGCAGCGCGCCCGAGCCGCCCAGCGTCTGCAGCGTGGCGATGCGGCCGGCGGCGCGCGCCGGCGAGTCTTCGCCGAACACCAGCGCCTGCACCGCGTTGCGGTAGGCCACCAGGCCCGACATCGGCAGGTAGGGGCGCGGACCCATGTCGGCCAGCAGCGCGGCTTCGGCCTTGGCCACGGCCTGCATCACCGGCAGGCGGCCCTCGTCGTCAAAGTAGATGCCGATGCTCAGGTTGACCTTTTCGGTACGCGGGTCGCGCTGGAAGTCCTCGTTGAGCGAGAGGATCGGATCGCCGGGAAATGCCTCGATGTGTGCAAACATGGGATGCGATGGAATTGGGTCGGGGGGCAGCTGCCGCGGCGCAGGGGGCGTCGCGCAACCTGGATTCTAACCGGCGGCGCCCGCAGCCTGCAGGCGCCGCCTTGCCGCTTCAGCGCAGTTGCTGGGCGGCCACGCCGCTTTGCAGTGCGGCGGCCGCGTTCTTCTGGCGCACCAGGTAGCTCAGGCCGAGCACCACCAGCCACACCGGGATCAGGTAGACCGAGAGGCGCAGGCCAGGCGTCAGGTACATCACCACCAGGATGCCGGCCAGGAACACCAGGCACAGGTAGTTGGTGAGCGGATAGCCCCAGCTCTGGAACTTCGTGGCCTGGCCGGCGCGGCGCTTGTCGGCGCGGAACTTCAGGTGGATCAGGCTGATCATCGCCCAGTTGATGATAAGCGCCGACACCACCAGGCCCATCAGCATCTCAAAGGCCTTGCCGGGCATGAAGTAGTTGATCACCACGCAGGCCGCGGTGGCCACGGCCGAGAACGCCAGTGCCGTCAGCGGAATGCCGCGCTGGTTGACCTTGAGCAGCGCCTTGGGGGCGTTGCCTTGCTGCGCCAGGCCGTACAGCATGCGGCTGTTGCAGTACACGCCGCTGTTGTAGACCGACAGCGCCGCGGTCAACACCACCACGTTCAGCACGTTGGCCACCCAGTTGCTGTTCAGCGCGTGGAAGATCAGCACGAACGGGCTGCCGCCGGTGACCACGTTCTCCCACGGGTACAGCGACAGCAGCACTGCCAGCGCGCCCACATAGAAGATCAGGATGCGGTAGATCACCTGGTTGGTGGCCTTGGGGATGGTCTTCTCGGGAGAATCCGCCTCGGCCGCGGTGATGCCCACCAGCTCCAGCCCGCCGAACGAGAACATGATCACCGCCATGGCCATCACCAGGCCGCCCATGCCGTTGGGGAAGAAGCCGCCGTGCTGCCACAGGTTGGCCACGCTCGCTTGCGGGCCGGCATTGCCGGACATCAGCAGGTAGCCGCCGAAGCCGATCATGCCGATGATGGCCACGACCTTGATGATCGAGAACCAGAACTCCATCTCGCCGAAGGACTTCACGCTCGACAGGTTGATCACGTTGATGATCACGAAGAAGGCCAGCGCCGAGACCCAGGTCGGGATCTCAGGCCACCAGTACTGCACGTAGATGCCAACGGCCGATAGCTCGGCCATGCTCACCAGGATGTACAGCACCCAGTAGTTCCAGCCCGACAGGAAGCCCGCGAAGTGGCCGCAGTACTTGTCGGCGAAGTAGCTGAACGAGCCGGCGACAGGCTCGTCCACCACCATCTCGCCCAGTTGGCGCATGATGAAGAACGCCACGATGCCGGCGATCGCATAGCCCAGCAGGACCGAGGGGCCCGCCATCTTGATGGTCTGGGCGATGCCCAGGAAAAGGCCGGTGCCGATGGCGCCACCCAGCGCGATCAGCTGGATATGCCGGTTCTTCAGGCCGCGCTTGAGCGTGCCGTCATTGCTGCTTGAATGCATTCAGTTGTTTCCTCTACCCATTCTCATGGAATGCGGGCCCGCGCCTCTGGCTGTTTGGAGTCGGACGCTTGGGCCGGGGGACGTCACCACCCGCGCGGCAGGGTCACTGCCGCGAAGGAGGTGTGCGCGTTTCCGGAACCGGCTGTGCCCGTCAAGGGCTGCCGGTCAGGGAAGGCCGATGCCGGTCAGGCCTCGACCTTAAGCGTGCCGCGTGCGATCTGGTCGCGTTCCAGCGACTCGAACAGGGCCTTGAAGTTGCCTTCGCCGAAGCCGTCATCGCCCTTGCGCTGGATAAACTCGAAGAACACAGGGCCGAGCGCGGTCTTGGAGAAGATCTGCAGCAGCAGGCGGGGCTTGCCGCCTTCCGTGGTGCCGTCCAGCAGGATGCCGCGCGACTTCAGTTGCTCCACGGGCTGGCCGTGGCCGGGCAGGCGCGTGTCCAGTGCGTCGTAGTAGTAGTCGTTCGGCGCGGTCATCAGCGGCACGCCTGCCAGTTGCAGGCGGTCGATGACCTCGATCAGGTTGTCGGTCAGGAAGGCGATGTGCTGGATGCCCTCGCCGTTGAAGGCCATCAGGAACTCTTCAATCTGGCCGGCGCCCTTGGACGATTCCTCGTTCAGCGGAATGCGGATTTTACCATCCGGCGCGGTCATGGCCTTGGAGGTCAGGCCGGTGTATTCGCCCTGGATGTCGAAGTAGCGGATTTCGCGGAAGTTGAACAGCTTTTCGTAAAAGTTAGCCCAGTAAGCCATGCGGCCACGGTAGACGTTGTGGGTCAGGTGGTCGACCAGCTTGAGGCCGTGGCCGACCGGGTGGCGGTCGACACCTTCGATGAACTCGAAGTCGATGTCATAGATCGACTTGCCTTCCTCGAAGCGGTCGATCAGGTACAGCGGCGCGCCGCCGATGCCCTTGATTGCAGGCAGGCGCAGCTCCATCGGGCCGGTCGGGATCTCGACCGGCTGGGCGCCCAGTTCCAGCGCGCGGGCGTAGGCCTTGTGCGAATCCTTGACGCGGAAAGCCATGCCGCAGGCGCTCGGGCCGTGCTCGGCGGCAAAGTAGGCGGCGTAGCTGTGCGGCTCGCGGTTGACGATGAAGTTCACTTCGCCCTGGCGGTACAGCACCACGTCCTTGGAGCGGTGCTTTGCCACCAGCGTGAAGCCCATCTGCTCGAACAGCGGCTCAAGCACGTTGGGGGTGGGCGAGGCGAATTCCACGAATTCGAAGCCCATCAGCTGCATCGGGTTGTCAAACAGGTCGGCCATGGCTTTCTCACTAAAGGGGCGGGAAATAATATTGTGGCGGCGGCACTTGGTAACGAGGTCGCGCCGGTGTCAGTCGGCTCGGCGGAAACCTGTTGCAGGACAGGCCTGTAGTGCGCTTGCTTGAGATGCAGTGTATATTCCGGACGGCAAAATTGGATTTCGTAAAACAGGCAGGGAAACCCTAGATTATGAAATCTGATTGCGTGAATCGCTGATATGAGGAAATCAAAGTGCAATCGATCGAACTGGACCGTACCGATCGCCGCTTGCTGGGGGTGTTGCAGGAGCAGGGGCGGGCATCCAACCTGGAACTGGCAGAGGCCATCGCGCTGTCGCCGGCGCAGACTTTGCGGCGCCACCGCCGCCTGGAAGAGGCCGGGCTGGTCAAGCGCTATGAGGCGCGGCTGGACGCGGCGGCGCTGGGCTTTGGCGTGGTGGCCTTTATCCATGTGACGATGGAGCGCGGGCATATCCGCGACCTGTCCAACTTCAAGCGCCTGGTGGCGGAGCTGGCACAGATCCAGGAATGCTTCTCGGTGACAGGGGATATCGACTACGTGCTCAAGGTGGTCGCCAAGGACCTGAAGTCGCTGTCTGACTTCCTGCTCGATACGCTGATGCGTATCCCCGGTGTCAGCGGCGTGAAGTCCAGCGTATGCCTGGACGAGATCAAGTGCACCAGCGCGGTGCCGCTGGAGGCCTGAGCTGGCTTGAACGCGTCCCCTTTTTCATTCAGAAACGGGTTCTTAGTCTTCCGGCTGGTCGAGGCGGTCGCACTGCACGTTCATCGCCCGGCACACCGCGCACCATGACGGCCGCGAGCCGGGCATGACGCCGCAGTGGGCGGTCTCGTCACGCGTGCCGGCCTGGCTGCCGGGCGTGCTGGCCTGCACTGGCACGGCCACCTTGCGCGCCCGGTAGTCACTGGCGCTGGCTTGTGCCACCGCCGCATCCAGCGCCTGCAAGCCAACCGGCTTGACGATCACGGCATTCATGCCCGCGGCCAGCGCCGCGGCGTGGTCCCCCGCGAGGGCGCTCGCCGTGCAGCCGATCACCGGCACGCCGCTGTGCGCATCCTTGCGCGCGCGCACCGCCCGTGCGAATGCCAGGCCATCCATGACCGGCATGGCGCAGTCACACACGATCACGTCGAAGCGTGATCCATCCAGCTTGGCCAGCGCTTCGCGGCCATCACAGGCCGTGCTCACGCGGTGGCCCAGGTGTTCCAGCTGGCGCTGCAGCAGCAGCCGGTTGGGCGCATGGTCGTCGATCACCAGGATGCTGGCCCGGCGCCGTGCGCAGCCCGCCATGGGCGGCGGCACCGGCTCGGGCAGTTCCCTGGCGACGGCAAGCGTCAGCGGCAGCGTCACCATGACGCGCGTGCCCTGGCCCGGCTGGCTGGACAGCGAGATCTGGCCGCCCATCGCGCTGGCCAGGCGCTGGCAGATTGCCAGCCCCAGCCCGGTGCCGCCGGCCTGGGGGCGTGTGCGGCCATGCACCTGTTCGAAGGGTTCAAACAGCCGCGCCTGCGCCCCGGCGGGAATCCCGATGCCGGTGTCGGAGACCGTCAGCATGACCTGCTGCACCCCGTCGCGAGGCGCTAGCGCGTCAAGCCTGACGTGGATCGTGCCGCTGTCGGTGAAGCGCACCGCGTTGGACACCAGGTTGGCCAGGATCTGACGGAAACGCAGCGCATCGACCTGGTGCAGCGGCGCGACGGCGGCGCCGATGCCGCTGGTCAGCGGCAGGCCCCTCTGCGCCGCCACCGGTCCGAAGATCAGCAGCGTGTCCTTGACCAGCCCGGGCAGCGAAGCGGGTGCCGGGTGGATGCTGAACTTGCCGGCCTCCATCTTGGACAGGTCCAGGATGTCGTCGATCAGCGCCAGCAGGCCCAGCGCCGACTTGTGCGCCGTGACCAGCTGCAGGCGTTCCTGCTCGGCCAGCTGGCAGCGCGCCAGGGTCAGCTCCAGCATGCCGGTGATGGCGTTCATCGGGGTGCGGATCTCATGGCTGACCGAGGCCAGGAAGGTGGACTTGGCGCGGTTGGCGGCTTCGGCTTCTGTCTTGGCGTGCGCCAGCTCGGCCAGCATGTCGTGGCGTTCGGTCAGGTCGACGCAGCCCCCGGCCAGGCCCTTGACGGTGCCATCGGCGCCGCGCAGCGGTGTCAGCCAGTTCAGCACGTGGTGGGTGCGTCCGCCCAGGCGCAGGCATCGGTCCTTGTGCAGTGGGGTGCCGTCTTCGATCACCTTGCGGTAGTCGCGAGCCACCTCGGCCATGTCGATGGCGATGGGATGCACCTGGACCGACGCGTCCAGCGGCTGCCCGCGCAACGTGTCGCGCGTGGCGCCGACCAGTTCTTCATAGCTGCGGTTGCAGGTGATGAGCCGCAGCGAGGCATCGCGCAGGTAGACAGGCTGGGGAATGCCGTCGAGCAGCGCCGACTGGATCGCGATGTTGTCCTTCAGCGCAATCTCCGCGGCCCGGCGCCGGCGCACCTCGCGATACAGCACGAAGATCCATGTCAGCAGGCATGGCGTCAGCAGGCAGAGCAGTCCGGCCGTCCACCCCAGCACCCGCCAGTGCGCCTGTGGCTTTGCGTGCGGGGGTGGGGCGATGCGGAGTGCCGGCGTGCGGATCCCCGGTGGCGGGGCTGGCTGCAGGGCAGGTGCCTCGGGCGAGGCGACAGGCATGCCAGCCAGGGATGGCACCGTGGCGGGCGCTGGCGCGGGCTCTGCCCTCGGTTGGGTACCGGCGCAGACCGATACGCCGACGAGCAGCAGGGCGGCACATGCCAGCCGCCAGGCGCGCGTGAAGCGGTGCGCGCAAGCGGTGGCCGAGGGCGATTCGATAGGGATGGGCGGACGAATAGACAAGCGGGGCGCCAAAATACAGTGAAAACGTGGCAGCCACCGCTGCGCGGTTGGCGTAGCGGTGACTGGCTTGTTTTCACTCTATGGGCTAAGCCTCGTTATCTCATTAAGACGAATCTGAGATTGAGGGTGAAATTTCCGGATCACGCGCTATTGACGCCTGTCACGTCACATATCGAAGACAATCCCGGTCAGCATCTCACGGGCCGGCACGCCGGCATCAACCAGACACGCACGCGGCAGCATCGGGAAACCCGATGGCTGCTGGCAGGTCGAAAGCCTTTGGAACCCCCCCGGCCGGTGTCCGGCGACGTGGTTTTTCATGCCGTGGCGGCAGCGTTATGATTGGCGTTGCGCAACTGCCATGGTCCGCATTGCGCCAGGCTTGCAAAGCCCCGGTCGGGTTTTCGGAAGAAGCAAGCCCCCCGCTCGGAAATTTCCGGTGCCCTCCGGCACAAATGCTGAGCAAAATGTTGTGCCCGGGCGCCCGGACATCGAGGCGCCTGCTATGGAGTTCAAGTTGTGGCCACAATCCTGATCGTCGACGACCACCCGCCCGTGCGGGTGGTGCTAAAGACGCACTTTTCCCAGGTGCTGGGCATCACCCATGTCCTTGAGGCCGACAACGGCCAGGCCGCCATCGAGCTCGTGCGGCAGTACACCCCCGACGTGGTGATCCTGGACCTGGACATCCCGAAGATCAACGGGCTGGACGTGATCCCCCGCCTCAAGGCCAGCCACCCCGCCGTGCGCATCCTGGTCATTTCCGGCCAGGACCAGAACACGTTTGCCCCACGCGCGCGCCAGGCCGGTGCGCATGGTTTTGTCAGCAAGACGCAGGATCTGGCCGAGATCGTGCGCTGCACCGAGTCCGTGCTGGCCGGCTATACGGTGATGCCGGAAATCGACCACGGCAACAACGCCGGCCACGCCGACGAAGCCGCGCGCCTGGCCAGCCTTTCCGACAAGGAGCTGGTGGTCATGCAGATGCTTGCCAAGGGCATGTCGAACAAGGAAATCGGCGAAACCCTGTTTATCTCCAACAAGACGGTCAGCACGCACAAGACCCGGGCCATGGAGAAACTCGGGGCAAGATCGATTGTCGATGTCATCGACTTTGCGCGGCGCCACCATATCGCGATTGGCTAGCATGGTGCCCGTCATTCGTCTCGCGTTGAGAAGCTGCGCATGACCGGCGCGTTGCTGCTTGCCACGCCCGGTGACACGCGCTGGGTCGCCGGCGTTGCCCCGATCCTGCGCGATCTCGGCTTTGATGTGCATACCGACACGCCCGCGCCGAACGCCGCCGCCGACATCGGCCTGGTGATTGCCGGCGCCGCCACCGAGATCCCCGACACCCTGTTGCGTGCCTGGCGTGCCACCGGCCCGGTCTGCGCCGTGGTGCTGCCGGCCGCTGCGGTGCCGGTGCCCGGCGCTGACGAGGCGGTGATCGCCTGCCTGCGCGAACCGGTGACCGAAGCGGCCATCGTCGCCATGCTGGCCCAGCAGCGCTACCTGGCGCTGTCCCCCCGCGAGGCCGCGGGCATCGCGTCAGCCATCGCGGCGCAGACCTTCGGCAACCGCGCCTTTGCCGCTGAACTGGTGCACGCCCTGGTCACCTCGACGCAGGCCGACCTGGCGCAGTTGCGCACCGCGGACGGTGCGCTGGACACGGTGCGCAGCGTCGCCCACCGGCTCAAGTCATCTGCCCACTACGTCGGCTGCCATGCCTTGCGTGCTTTTGCCCAGCGCCTGGAGCATGCCGCCAGCGACGGCGATGCCGCCAACGCCGCTGCGCTGGCCGCGATCGTGGCGCCGACGGTAGCGCGGCTGCTCAGCCTGCTCGTGGCGCTGCCATCGGAAAAATAAGACCGCGGCGGTCGCCGGCAGATCCGGTGCGGGAATACACCGGATTGGCCCGGTGCGGTCGGTTGATTATGCTCGGATATATCAGGGCGCCGATTTTCAATATCCTGGAATAAATGGCGCCGATTAATGCGGTGCGGATTTATATGACGGCGCGGGCGCCGGATTCTGATTTCGGCGGGACGGTAGTTTGACGATATTTTCCGGGAGCGGGCATGGGTCAGATCATGGCGTCAATGCCGGAGTCGGCGTTTTATTTCCACCTGGCGGCGGTGACGATGCTGCTGCTGGGGCTGGCGTTGTACCGCGCGGTGTCACACGTGATGGCCACCCCGGACGGGCGCAAGGCCCGCGCGCAGCGCCTGGCACTGGTCACCGCGGGGCGGCTGCTGGCGCTCGGTGGTATCTGGACCGCCATCGCCTATGGCCACGGCGCCTGGGAGCGCGCTGGCGCGCATAACTGCCGGCACCTGCCGTCGTTGGATGCCGCTGCGCGGTACGCAGCGGAATACTGCTATCTGGGCCGGGAGCGGGTGTTGCTGCGCATCTACGGCGTGGAGCGCAACCGCGTGCTGGCCCAGCGCACTTTCAACAGCAGCGGGCCGGTGCGGCTCAGCTGGGACGGCCAGGCCGTGGTCTTCGATGCCGCGGCGCCTGGCAAGGCAGGGCGCCTGGCGCTGCCGCCCACGCTGGGCGACCGGTTGCTGGCGCGGCTGCCCTGATCCGGCGGACTAGTTGTGAAGCTTCACAACTAGTCCGCGTGCATGCGCGCCAGCAAGGCGTCCAGCCCCGCCGGGGCCGGCAGGCGCGCCATCAGCCAGCGCACCGCTTCGGACAAGCCCTGGCCGTCGTAGTCCGGCGCAAAGCTGTGCAGCGTGGCGCCGTGCAGGAAACAGCGCAGCGCCAGCCATTCCGGCTCTGGCGGCGCGTCCGGCGGCTGGCCGAACAGCATCTGCGGCACGGCGTCCAGTGGTGCGCGCACGGCCGTGGCCAGGCGCGCGTCGCCACGCGTTGCCATCCACACCTCCAGTATGGCGAGCGAGGTATGCCGCTGTGGGCGGGTCGCCAGGATATGCAGCATCAGGTGCACGCGCAGCGAAGGGCTGAGCGGGCCCAGCGCGGCCAGGCGCGCCGCCTCGCGCTCCAGCAGCCAGGTCAGCATGGCTGGCAGCAGGTCATAGCGGCCTTCGGGGAAATGGTGCCGCAGCGAGCCGCGGCTGCTGCCGGCCAGCTCGCACACGCGCGCTTCTGAAAAGGCTGCATAGCCTTGCTCGACGAGCAAGGCCACGGCGGCGTCGATCAGGGACTGGCGGGTGCTGGCGCTGCGTTCGGCTTGGGTGGGCATGTGACGGATTGTAGCAATGGCCAGAGCGCAGCCTGGCGCGCAGGCAGCGTGGGCATGCCTGGATCCGCGTGCGCCGGTACCAGGGCGACCAGTATGCGGCGCGGCACAATCCGTTCGTGTACTTCCACTCGATCATCGACTCGCCGGACTGCAATGCCAACGTGGTCAACCTCGACAAGCTCGAAGCCGACCTGAAGTCGATCGCGCGGCAACGTGGATGACTTCGATGCGCCGATGGACCGCAAGCCCGGCGCACGAGCCGCGCTGAACGGCTTCAGTGGGGCGTCGCCGCCGGGATATCGGCGCTGCAGTTGGGCGCCGCTTCGTCGTGCGAATGCGGCGCCAGCGCGCCCGGTATGCGCTGGCTGTCCAGCCCCTTGCCTTGCAGCCACTGCGTGGTGGTGGCCGCGGCGCGGTCGATCAGCTCGCCGCATTTGGAGTAGTCGTAGGGCGAGATGTCGAGCGGGCACAGCGGCGGCACCACGCTGATCTGCGCGCGGTCGGCGAAGTGCTGCAGGTCGTTCACGAGCTGGCGCGCCACCAGCAGCGAGAGCGCGTTGAACGCATGCTCCAGCGCGCCGCGCGGCGGGCGGCGCTCAGCACAGGTGAAGCCCGCGGGCAGCACGATCACGCGCGTGGCACCCAGTGCGATCGCGGTGGATACCGGGGTGTTGTTGGCCACGCCGCCGTCGATCAGCGTGCGGCCCTCGAACTGCACCGGCGGGAACACGCCGGGGATGGCCGCGCTGGCCAGCACCGCGTCGACAATGCTGCCGCTGGACAGCAAGACCTCGTCGCCGCTGTGCATGTCGGTGGCCACCACATGCAGCTGCAGTTCCGACGCTTCCAGCCGCCGCGGCCCGAAGTGCTGCGCCAGCAGCCCGCGCAGCCCGGCCGCCTCCACCAGGTGGCCGCGGTTGCCGCCGACCATGCTCCAGACGCTGCGCCAGCTCCACGGCAGGATGTCCGAGCGCCGGATGCCGCGCCACAGCGCGTCAAGCCGGCCGGCGCCGGCCACGCCCGGGTTGCAGGCAAAGTAGGCGCCGTTGATGGCGCCGGCCGAGGCGCCGATCACGATATCGGGCATCACGCCCCAGGCCACCAGTTCGCGCAGCATGCCGACCTGGATCGCACCCAGGCTGCCGCCGCCGGCAAATACGAAGGCTGTCTTGTCCATGGCTGCGCCGGTCTCCCTTTCCAGTCTGCTGTCCTGAGCAAAGCATAGGCGACATCCGGGTCAGCGGGCAGGTCGGCGGCAAGTTGTCTGCCGCGCTGCGTGCATGTATGCCATCTATCACACGGGCGTGATAAGCCCGGCCAGCCCACATACCTGGCGATCTAGCTCCAGACACGCTTTTTCCGTCGCTAATAACGCAATTAACCGCCAGGAATTTGCGCCAACCACCGATCTTGGCCAGCAGCGGCGTGGTTGGGATGGGTGCGGGTTGCTGTTTACTCGAGAAACTCGTCTGCTGGGATGCCGAGTTGCCCGGCCATGTGTTCGACCAGGCTTTGCAGCTTCGCCACCTTCTCGGTCAGGGCCTGCTGCTCGGCGCGCAGCTGTTCGAGCTCGCCCGGCGAGGCGGTGGCGCCGCCCGTGGTGCGTTCGACATCATAGGCGTCCGCTGCGGCGCTCACTTCGCCGCTCAGCAGGTGCATCCAGCGATTTTCGCGTGCACCCGGCGCGCGGGGCAGCCGGACGACAAAAGGCGGTGCGTGGCTGGACAGTTCGTCAAGGAAGGCCTCGACCGACGAGATATCGGCAAAGCCGTGCAGGCGCGCGGTGTTCAGGCGCAACTCCGCTGCGGTCTGCGGGCCGCGCAGCAGCAGCAGCGCCAGCAGCGCGACCGACTGCTTGGGCACGGCCAGCACGCGCTGCATATTGTGCTCGAAGCGCGGCACGCGGCTGCTGCTGCCTTCAAAGACTAGGCTCAGGCCCTTGAGGCCATCGATGGCCTCAAGGATCTCGGCCTCGCTGACGTTCATCACGGGGGCGCGGGCGGTTTTCTGGTTGCAGCCCGAGGCCAGCGCATTGAGCGACAGCGGGTAGGTGTCGGGCACGGTGTGCTGTTTTTCGACCAGCACGCCGAGCACGCGGCCTTCGACGGGCGTCAGGGGGCGCAATGCCGGACGGGCGGGACGGTCGCCAGTCTGGCTGGCGTCGGAATCATGGTTGGAATGCATCAAGACTGGTTTTTTGCTGAAGGTGACGGCGAATGCCGACACGCCGAGGCGCTCATTCAATCCCAAGCCAGCGCAATCCGCAACTGCGCCGTGCGATCTTCGCATTCTGCGCGCCGCCGTCTACTATCGATAGGCCGCGCGGCGGCAACCGGGAAAATGCGCCAGGGCAGGCGCGGGTCCAGACGGGGAGGGAGCATGGCGATTTCGCAGTCGGAGGCAACGGCACCGGATGAGGACACCGGCCCGGAGGCTGGAGGCGGCCTGGAGGCGCCGTATTCCACGCTGGAGTCACGCTCGCACCAGATGTTCCCGCAACTCAGCGCGGACGACATGGAGCGCGTGCGGCGCTTCGGCACGCCGCAGAACTGGCGCGCGGGCGAGAAGCTCTTTTCCATCGGCGATACGGGCCGGGGCATGTACCTGATTATCAGCGGCCGCGTGCGGCTGATGCGGCGCGACGGCCTGGGGCGCGAGCACCAGATCACTGAGCAAGGGCCGGGGCACTTCCTGGCCGAAGTCGGCACGCTCAGCGGCCGCCCGGCGCTGGTCGACGGCGTGGCCGTGACCGATACCCAGGGCTATTCAATCACACCAGAGCGGCTGCGCGCCCTGCTGGTGGCCGAGGCCGAACTGGGCGAGCGCATCATGCGCGCGCTGATCCTGCGCCGCGTGGGGCTGATCGAATTCGGCAGCGGGCCGGTGCTGGTCGGCCACGGCACCGAGCCGCAGCTGGTGGCACTGCAGGCGTTCCTGCGGCGCAACGGCTACCCGCATACGGTCATCGATATCGACGCGGAACGCGACTGCTCATTGCTGCTCGACTACGCCAACGCGCCCGCCAGCGACTTCCCGCTGGTGATCTGCGCCGACGGCCGCGTGCTGCGCGCGCCGGACGAAGGGCAGCTGGCTTCGTGCCTGGGGCTGTTGCCGGAGTTCGATCCGGCCCATGTCTATGACGTGGTGGTGGTCGGCGCCGGGCCGGCAGGGCTGGCCACGGCCGTGTATGCCGCGTCCGAAGGCTTGTCGGTGGCGGTGATCGACTGCCGTTCGCCGGGCGGACAGGCGGGCGCGAGTGCGCGGATCGAGAACTACCTTGGCTTCCCGACCGGCATTTCGGGGCAGGCGCTGGCCGGGCGCGCGTTCGTGCAGGCGCTGAAGTTCGGCGCGCATATCGCCATCCCGCTTGAGGTCAAGGCATTGCATTGCGGCGCGGACCCGATCCGGCTGGAGCTGGCCGATGGCCGCATGATCCCGACCCACACCGTGGTGATTGCCACCGGCGCGCAGTACCGGCGCCCCGACATCCCCGCGCTGGAGCACTTTGAAGGGCGCGGGGTCTACTACTGGGCCTCGCCGGTGGAGGCCAAGCTGTGCAAGAACGAGCCGGCGATGCTGGTGGGCGGCGGCAATTCGGCCGGGCAGGCAGCGGTCTACCTGGCCTCGCACGCGGCACACGTGCATATGCTGGTGCGCGGGCCGGGGTTGGCCGCCACCATGTCGCGCTACCTGATCGACCGCATCGGTTCGTTGCCCAATATCACGCTGCACACGCACGCGCAGATCAGCGCGCTGGCGGGGGAAGGGTGGCTCAGTTCGGTGCGCTACGAATGCCGGGCGGAAAGCCCGGCCCCGGTCACGATGGACGTGCGGCACCTGTTCCTGTTTATCGGCGCCGATCCCAATGCGTCGTGGCTGCGCACCTGCAACGTCGAGGTCGATGACAAGGGCTTCGTGCGCACCGGCGGCGGCGAGCTGGGCTGCGCGTCGGCGGTGCCGTATCCGCTGCAGACCAGCGTGCCGGGCGTGTTTGCCATCGGCGACGTGCGGGCGGGGTCGACCAAGCGGGTTGCCGCGGCGGTAGGTGAGGGCGCGGCGGTGGTGGCGCAGATCCACGACTACCTGGCTCGGGTGCAGGCAGCCGTGGCGCGCTGAGCGCGGACCACTCAGGCTTGCGCCTCGCGCTCCAGCAGTTCGCGCTTGCGCGCCACGCCCCAGCGGTAGCCCGACAGGTTGCCGTCGCTGCGCACCACGCGATGGCAGGGAATGGCCACTGCCAGGTGGTTGGCGGCGCATGCCTGCGCCACCGCGCGCACCGCACGCGGCGCGCCGATGCGCGCGGCAATCTCGGCATAGCTGGCGGTGCTGCCCGCAGGGATCTCCTGCAGGGCCTGCCATACACGCTGCTGGAACGCGGTGCCGCGCACATCCAGCGGCAGCGCCAGGCCGATCGAAGGTGCCTCGATAAAGCCCACCACTTGCGCCACCAGTTGCTCGAACTGCGCATCGCAGCCGATCAGGTTGGCGCGCGGGAACTGGTCCTGCAGGTCCTGCAGCAGCGTTTGCGGATCGTCGCCCAGCAGGATCGCGCAGACACCGCGCTCGCTCTGGGCCACCAGGATCGCGCCCAGCGAGCACTGGCCGATGGCAAAGCGGATATCGGTGTCGGCCCCGCCCGCGCGGTAGCGTGACGGGGTCATGCCCAGCACCGCGTCCGAGGTCTCGTAGAAGCGGCTGTTGGAGCCGAAGCCGGCGTCGTAGATCGCCTCGGTCACGGAGTGGCTGGTGCCCAGTTGCTCGCGGAGTTTCTTGGCGCGATGCGCGGCGGCGTAGGCGCGCGGCGTCAGGCCGGTGACGGCCTTGAAGAGGCGGTGGAAGTGATAAGGGCTGACGCCCGCCGCGTTGGCCAGTTCGGGCAGCGTGGGCAGGGTGTCGGCGGCCTCGATGCGGCGGCAGGCGTCGGCCACGATGGCTGAGTGCTGGGCCGCCAGCGCAGGCGCGGCGGCCCGGAGGCTGGGCCGGTAGCCGGCGGCTTCGGCCGCGGCGGCGTTATCGAAGAACTCGACATTGGCCGGATGTGGCAGGCGCGACGGGCTGCTCGGCAGGCAGTACACGCCGGTGGTCTTGACCGCATAGACAAAGGCACCGTCGGCGCCCGGATCGCGCGCCAGGACGCGGGCCCAGCGCGGGTCGCGTTCGATGGTGCTGACTTCCGGTTGCTGTGTGGAACGGGTCATGGGATACCTCACGTGGCGTCGTGGAAGATGATGCCCAGCGTGTAGCGCTGGCCCGCGTGCAGCCGGCTGACGCCATGCCGCAGGTTCACGCGGTAGCTGCCGCGGCTGCCTTGCACCGGGCGCTGGCTGACGGCGAATACCACCGCATCGCCCTGGTGCAGCGTCACAACCTCGGCCCGCGACTGCATGCGCGGCCGCTGCTCGGTCATCACAAATTCTCCGCCGGTAAAGTCGCGGCCCGGCTCGGACAGCAGGATGGCGACCTGCAGCGGGAATACGTGCTCGCCGTACAGGTCCTGGTGCAGGCAGTTGTAGTCGCCCGGCCCGTAGCGCAGCAGCAATGGCGTCGGGCGCAACTGGCCGGCGTCGTGGCAGCGGGCAAGATAGTCGGCGTGCGCGGCGGGATAACGCACATCGATGCCCATGGCGGCGTTCCAGCGGTTGGCCACCGGCACCAGGTGCAGATACAGCACCGTGCGCAATGCGGCCACGGTGTCGGGCAGGGGGTAGCGGAAGTACTTGTACTCGCCCTGGCCAAAGCCGTGCCGGCGCATCTCGATGCGCGAGCGGTACAGCGCGTCCTGCGCATAGCCGGCGGCAAGCGCCTCGCATTCGGCTGCCGACAGCAGGCCGCGGATCGCGGCACAGCCGTAGTCGTCGAGCTCGCGTGCAACGGCGGCCCAGTCGGTGCCATCGACGCGGGTGGCGATATCGGCTCCGTGCCCATGCCCCCGCGCCGTGCCGCGCGCCGGCGGTATTGGCCTGCGCGGCCCTGCCACGGCCATTTCGGGGCGTTGTATCTGGCTGATGCTCACCGCGGGTCTCCTGTATCTCGCTTGCATGGTGCCAACTTTAGGCCGCCCGCGTGCGCCTCGCACTCCGGGTCTTGCTTTTGAATTCTGCCCGGCATCCGCCTTGACAAGACAGATCTGTCTATCAATAATGAGACAGGTCTGTATCATCTTGAGCAGGCTGTCCTTCCCACCTGATTCATCCTGTCTTCAGCAAAGGAGCCTCCGCATGTCCGCACAAGCCGAAATCCGTCCGCCGTTGCCCCCATTCACCCGCGAATCCGCCATCGCCAAGGTCCGTGCCGCCGAGGACGGCTGGAACAGCCGCAACCCCGAGCGCGTGGCGCTGGCCTATACCGTCGACAGCGCCTGGCGCAACCGTGCGGAATTCGTCAACGGCCGCGCCGACATCGTCGCCTTCCTGCAGCGCAAGTGGCAGAAGGAGCTGGATTACCGGCTGATCAAGGAGCTATGGGCGCACGATGGCAACCGCATCGCAGTGCGCTTTGCCTACGAATGGCACGACGATTCCGGCAACTGGTACCGGTCATACGGCAATGAGAACTGGGAGTTCGATGAGGCGGGGCTGATGCGCAGGCGCTATGCATGCATCAACGATGCGCCGATCAAGGCAGCGGACCGCAAGTTCCACTGGCCACTGGGCAGGCGGCCGGATGAACATGCGGGGTTGAGTGAGCTGGGGTTGTGAAGCTGTTGGGCTTCAGTACGGCGATATTCGCTGAACACCGCAAGCCAGCTCCCTCTCCCGCTTGTGAACTGACCCCCAGAAGTTGGAGACAACTTTTGGGGGTTTTTACATGGCAAAGTACACCGAGCAGTTCAAGCTGCAGGTCGTTCAGGAGT